>JAEEQL010000004.1 GCA_016285265.1 Lachnospiraceae bacterium | reverse complement strand
ATAATAGGCCTGTTTTCTTTTATTATGGAATAAATTCATATATAATTTTGTTCGTTGAAAGGAAGGGAAAATGGATAAAGAACTCGTTTTGGTTATAGATTTCGGCGGACAGTACAACCAGCTGGTCGCAAGAAGAGTAAGAGAAAATAATGTCTATTGTGAGATCTATTCTTACAGGACTCCGATCGAACAGATCAAGGCAATGAATCCCAAGGGCATCATCCTCACCGGCGGACCCGCAAGCTGCTATGAAGAGGGCGCCGCATCGTGTGATAAGGAGCTCTTCGAAATGGGAGTTCCCGTCCTCGGCCTCTGCTACGGAGCACAGCTTATGAGTCTTGTGCTCGGCGGAAATGTCGAGAAGGCCCCCGTAAGGGAATACGGTCACACAGCTCTTAAGGTGGACACATCCTCACCCGTATTCGAGGGGGTAAAGGAAAACACAACCTGCTGGATGAGCCATAATGATTATATCTCGAAGATAGCTCCGGGTTTTAAGTCGATCGCAGTGACCGACAATTGTCCTTATGCAGCGATCGCTAATGATGAAAAGAAATTATACGGTTTCCAGTATCATCCCGAGGTTCTTCATACTCCCGAGGGAACGAAGATGCTCGGTAATTTCCTCTACAATGTCTGCGGATGCGCGGGCGACTGGAAGATGGATTCCTTTGTACAGGAACAGATAAAGCTCATCAGGGAAAAAGTAGGAAACGGAAAAGTTCTCTGTGCGCTTTCGGGAGGAGTTGATTCTTCCGTTGCCGCGGTACTTCTGTCCAAGGCGGTCGGAAAGCAGCTCACATGCGTATTCGTAGATCACGGTCTCTTGAGGAAAGACGAGGGAGACCAGGTAGAAGCCGTATTCGGTCCGGATGGCCCCTACGATCTTAACTTCATAAGAGTAAATGCCGCAGAGAGATACTACGTAAAGCTTGCGGGAATCGCAGAGCCCGAAAGAAAGCGTAAGATCATCGGCGAAGAATTCATAAGAGTATTCGAGGAAGAAGCCAGGAAGATCGGACGCGTAGACTTCCTTGTACAGGGAACCATTTATCCGGATGTTGTAGAATCCGGTCTCGGCGGTGAATCCGCAGTCATCAAATCACACCACAACGTAGGCGGTCTTCCCGAGCATGTTGATTTCAAGGAGATAATCGAGCCTCTCAGAAATCTGTTCAAGGATGAGGTGCGTAAGGTTGGTCTTGAACTCGGCATTCCCGATCAGCTCGTATTCAGACAGCCCTTCCCCGGACCCGGACTCGGTATCCGTATCATAGGAGATGTTTCCGCTGAGAAAGTAAAAATTGTTCAGGATTCGGATGCGATCTACCGCGAAGAGGTTGAGGCCGCAGCCAACGAGTATGCTTATGAAGCAGCCGAGGCAGCAGGCGTTAAGATAGACAGGGAAAAGCCCGACCATGCGCTTCTCAGAAGCTATTGGCCTTCATGGATGCCCGACCAGTATTTTGCGGCACTTACCAATATGCGTTCCGTAGGTGTAATGGGTGACGAGAGAACTTACGATTTCGCCGTTGCACTGCGTGCGGTAAAAACAGTCGACTTCATGACCGCAGAGTCCGCACAGATTCCCTATGACATACTGATGAAGGTTATGAACCGCATCATAAATGAAGTAAGGGGAGTAAACCGCGTACTCTACGATCTTACATCGAAGCCTCCCGGGACCGTGGAACTTGAGTGATCTTATAGGATTGAACGCATGAAAAAATCGACAAGAACTTTATTGATATTCGTTTTTTTCGCCATTTTATCGATTCCAAGCATATCGTTTCTTTTAGTTTTGGTCAGTCTAGTTTTGGTCAATCCTTTTCACGATCGCGAAAAAGCTGGTTGGTTTTTGTTTTCTTTATCATTTGTAGCTTCGTCTATATCTATCTTTACAAGAATAGGTTTTAAAGAACTTGAACCAAGCGAAACCTTGGATAATATTTGGAAAACTTTTTTCATATTAGGCTGGTGCTTTGTAGCTCTTATGTTTTTTATTGTAGGATTTGTATACGCATTTTAATCTTTATTCGGGGGGATATTGAATGAAGATTTTTAAGAAACTGATACTGGCACTGGCTGCTGTGGTAGCTGTGCCGTTTGTTATAAGCTTTAAGGCCGATGCGGCGGTTCCTATAAATAGTGCCACATTTCCCGATGCTAATTTCAGGGCGGTTATATCATCGAGCTGTGATGCGAACAGGAACGGCATTCTTGATGACTATGAGATAGCCACAACTCTGAATATCTATTGCGAGGGAATGGGAATCAGATCCGTAAAGGGCGTTGAGTATTTCACCGCACTTCAGGGACTCTGGTGCAAAGATAACTATATTACTTCGATGGATCTCAGTAACAATAAGGATCTTCGCGGTGTATGGTGTTCCAACAATCTCTTTAACTCACTGGATTTTTCGGGCAATCCCGAACTGGTATGGGTTTATTGCTATGACTGCAACCTGGTCTCACTCAATGTTTCGAACAATCCCAAGATGGCATTCATCGAGTGCAATACCAATCCTCTTCCGGTTCTTGATGTAAGCCACAATCCGGAACTTGAGCATCTGACCTGCGGATCCTGCGAGCTGTACACTCTGGATGTATCGCACAATCCCAAACTCACTCATCTGGATGCGTTCAGAAATCATCTGACCACGCTTGATGTCACTCATAATCCCAAGCTGAAGAGACTTGATATCTGGGATAATATGGGACTGGGAAGCATTGATGTCAGCCGCTGTCCGGAACTTCAGTATTACAACTGCGCACATAACGGTGTGTTTTCGATCGATGTAAGTCACAACCCGGAACTTCAAAAGCTCATCTGCAGTTATAACTGTATAAGCGCGCTTGACCTTTCGCATAATCCCAAGCTCGCATATCTTGATTGCGCATGCAATCAGCTTGCAGCACTTGATCTGTCCTATAACCCCGATGTTTTCTTTTTACAGGCATTTACGAACAACTTCGTAACTCTGAATATCGGAAACAATCCCTTCCTTATCAAGACCTATACTTCCGGAACCGTGAAGGCTGAGTATGCGGTCTGCAGGGGACATTCATGGTCGATAGATTACGGAGAGGATCTTCTTTATTTCCTTTGCTTCGATGACGGAGTGCTGCTGACGATGGTTCCCACAACGGGAGTGATGCCTTCGTTTACAGATGTTCATTATGATCCGTCTGTCGCGGGAGACCTTATCACAAGGGAGACTGCGGTCCTTCTTCTTTATAACATGGCAGGGTGTCCTTCCGTGAGAGGGCGTTCCGGTTATACGGATGTCGTGCCCGGAAGCGTATATGAAAAAGCTGTGATCTGGGCTGAGAAAAATGACATCTGCGTCGGATATCCTTATGTGTCTTCCGATACATTCGGAGTCGGAATTCCGGTATCCAGGCAGGATCTGGCGTTCATGCTTCAGAGATATTCGGAGTATGCGGGACTCAAGAGCGCATTTGATTACGGCAGGACCGATGATTACATCGATTATTTTGATATAGATTATTATGCCTGGGAAGGCATGACCTGGGCCGTCACATGGGAGATCATGGACGGAAGGGGAGCGCCGGGATCATCAAAAGCCGAGCAGTTCATTGATCCTCACGGAGCTGTTACAGGCGCTGAATTTGCATATTTTGTTTACAGGATGATAGCTGTAAACGGATATTAATAAACATAAGAAACGGAGAAGAATATGGTATACGACAGAAGACCGGACGACATGGTAAGGATCACCACACCCGAGCTTGCCGATGCTTTCATTGAGGAGCAGCTTCAGGCACTCAGGGAGCAGATCGGAGACAAGAAAGTATTGCTCGCACTTTCCGGAGGAGTTGATTCATCCGTAGTTGCCGCAATGCTCATCAAGGCTATCGGCGACAATCTTGTCTGTGTTCACGTTAATCACGGATTGCTCCGCAAGGGTGAACCCGAGCAGGTTATCGAGGTATTCCGTAATCAGATGAAAGCAAACCTGATCTATGTGGATGCTACCGACAGATTCCTGGATAAGCTTGCAGGTGTATCCGATCCCGAGACCAAGCGTAAGATAATAGGCGGTGAGTTCATCGAGGTATTTGCTGAGGAAGCCAGAAAGCTCGACGGAATCGAATTCCTCGCACAGGGAACCATCTGGCCCGATATTCTGGAGAGCGAAGCAGGCATCAAGGCTCATCACAATGCAGGCGGTCTTCCCGAGGATATGAAGTTTGAACTTGTTGAGCCTGTCAAGATCCTTTTCAAGGATGAGGTACGTATAGTCGGTGAGCGCCTCGGACTTCCCGCAGGCATGGTTTACCGTCAGCCGTTCCCCGGTCCCGGACTCGGTGTCCGCTGCCCCGGTGCGATCACAAGAGACAGACTTGAAGCAGTACGCGAATCCGATGCGATCCTTCGTGAGGAGTTTGCCAAGAACGGCCTCGAGGGCAAGGTATGGCAGTACTTCACCGTTGTTCCCGATTTCAAGTCCACCGGTGTAAAGGACGGAAAGAGGACCTTCGACTGGCCCTGCATCATCCGTGCGATCAATACCACCGATGTTATGGAGGTTACTGTCGAACATCTCTCCGACGAACTGATCGATCATCTTGTAAAGAGGATCATCTCCGAGGTTCCCGGGATCAACAGAGTACTCTTCGATTACACACCGAAGCCTCCGGCAACCGTTGAATACGAATGATTATTTAATGTCCCCGGACAAACTTAAATACCCTCAAAACCTTTAAAAGAGGCAAACTTATAAACCTTGTAACCCTAAAACGGTTGCAAGGTTTTTTTATGTCCTAGGGAAGGTAGGGACCTTGGAAGTATTGCAGATTTCGAACCATTCTAGGAGGCGGACTAATGAAGGTATTGAGTGGTGAAGGTATAAAAGACTTTGCCCTACTCGGTATATTTCAGATTGTCCGGGGACATTTAAAGCCTCCGGTAACGGAGGCTTTATTTTTTGGATCCTATCCGGTTGAGGGATCATCCCGTATAAGATACAATGTGAGGTGAACACCGCTCTCACTAAAGGAGAAGAAAATATGGGACTGAAAGATAAGCTCTTTGGAAAAAAGAACACCGAAACCGCATCAGCTCAAAACGCCGTAGGAGCGGCGCAGGGTAATTCCGGGGCAGGATTCTGTTTTGCCGTTGCGGATGTTTTTAATCTGAATGATTCCGCAGACAGGGTTGTTGTAGGATATGTGTTCGGACGCATCAACAAAGGAGATGCAATCTATATATCAAATCCCGGCACGGACGATTCGGAAGTGGCTATCGGTATCGCCTCAGATCTTATGGTCTGTAAAACGTCCGTGGAGACCGCGGAAAATACCAATGTCTCCATAGTTATCGAGAACGGAAGCAAATGCCTGCTTAAGACCGGCACCGTAATCCATTCAAGGGAAGCAAGTCTTAAGGATGTTCATGATGCTTATGTTAATGCGCTCGGTGACGGTTATATATCCTTCAGAAAACTGGAACTGGGACAGGCAGATTACGACAGTATGTCCGTGACGGATATTGTGGAATTGTTCCAGCTTTATCTTAACTACTGCAAGACAAATGCAAATGATGCTTCCGATAAGCTCGTATCCCGAAGGAACGAGATCTCAAATACCTTTGCAAAGCAGATCTGCAGCAAGGTTCTCTCATCCAAAGAGATATATGTACTGATGAGCAGAAGGACCGGTGAGCCTGCAATGATGTCGTATACCTACAAAGCGGAGAACGGAAGCTATGTCACCACTCCTCCGAATCTGCTCATTGTAACGCAGGCTTATTCCGGCATATGGAAAAAGAATTACGATCCGTCGAAATACGATTTTCTTAAGGTTGAAAACGGACCTGACGGAAATGGGATCTATAATTTCCTGGGTAGTGCTTTCTATCTAAACGGTGCTTGCGGAGTGGGGATCATCTATGAGAGGCTGGTCATAGATGCGGCCATGTTTGTTCCCAAGCCCGAGTATAAGGATGTTCCGAAGGTGCAGGTTCCCGTGACCAATCCGGATCTGGAAAGATGGCTTCTTATGATCGGTCAGCTGAATCCTCCCGCAAACGATGAAGAGAAAAACGTGCTCTCGATACTTTACACGCATCTGTTCCGTGAACTCGGAAATGCCAGATTCCTTGTTCCCATGAAGCTTAAAGGTGACATCGGAAAACCCGACGGATCCGGAAATGTAACATTAAAGCAGGGAACCACGATCTCTTTTGCCATGCAGGCGGGAAAGGGAGACAGATCCGCGGTACATCTTTACACCGATTGGAAGAGACTGCGTGAGAAATTCCCCGAGTCCGAAGGATGGGACGGTATGGTACAGCCCCTTGAGGGGATGATCGAAACCTTTGACTGTGTCATCAATGTCACAGATCATCCCGAAGCGGGAGTGTATATCGATAAAGATACCTTCGAAACGAATATCAGGAAAAAGGAATGATTAAATATCGTTTCTTCGAATGTCTCTGATAAGTCCGATACATACTATCAGCTGCATGATCACGATGAATGCTGTGGCTACGGGATAACCGAAGGCATAAGCTACGAAGATCACGCCGACGGATTCGATGATCGAACCGTAAAAATATATCTTACTGTCATATACCCATGAGAAGGGAAGCAGGTGAGCTGCGAAAATGATCGCATAGATCAGGAGCATCGAATCGGGGTGCGCGCTGAATGCCCACATGGCGATCGGAAGATACAGGAACTGGTTGATATTGCACAAAAATCCCAGCTTATTCACCGGATTGGAAGTCTTTTTGTAGATGTCCGCTTTTATGATCTTTCCAAATATTGTGGCTACAGGCATCAGGAAGGCTGAAGTCATGAATACGAAGAGATTCATCGAATGGATATCCTTCATGAAGATCCTTGAAAGCATTATGCCTGTCCAGAGAACGACCGATGCCATCATAAAAGGAAGTCCCCTTCTCTGCGTCACCGATGCGTCTTTCCGGAGAGCATTCAGACCTTCCGTATATTCGCTGATGCGGCCGGACGACTGCTCCGTCAATTCACATTCCGGATTCTTCGTGCAGGAAAAATCCTGCACTTTTTTTCTGAGATCGTTTTTGCTGAGTGTTAATGTAGTCATATGATTTACCTCCTTGGGTTTGCTTTGTGACTACATAGTATCTGCCCTTTCTGCTGTCTTCAATAGCTCCGCTACCAAGCGGTACATAAGCATATCCCAAGCGGTATAATCGGTGTGTTTTTGTGCCTGCCCGCACATCGTAACGTAATGATTGACAAAGCGGGTATGTGTGATATGATTTATGAGTGAATATTCATTCAGTCATAAAAGGAGATCGCTCATGCCCAAAACGGAAGAACAGTTCAGACAGATGCGCGATGATATGAGGTCCAGGATCCTCAGGGAGTCATCACTTTATTTTGCCAAGAACGGATTCGGTGATACTAAGATCAGTGATCTGGCCGGACATATTGGAATAGGTCAGGGTACGATATATCTATATTTCAGATCCAAGGAGGAACTCTTCGAAGAGATCCGTAAAAATGCCGACAATTCGATTGAGGTGAAGAAGATCAGAGCTCTTGCCAAACTTCCGGTTTCTTCCTCATCCAAAATAGAGAAGATTTCCGAAGAAGTGATCAAAAGCCTTGAGGACGAGGATTATGCGGTCAAGATAACAATCTACACGCAGCTTCTTCTGGAACAGGACAGCGGTCTGTATAAAAGCGATATGTATGAAGCGCTTGCGGGGATCATCAAAAAGGGCCAGAAAGCAGGCACCGTGCGCAAGGGCGACCCTCTTATGCTTGCAGATCTGTACTGGGGAACCGTATATCTTTATGCCCTTAAGAAACTGTTTATCAAGGAGTTTCGGATGATCGATAAAGCAACACTGTGTCATCTGCTGGAGGTGTGACATGGCCAGGATTGCAATAATCACAGGCGCTTCGGGCGGTATCGGTAGTATTTTTACGGACAGGATATCCGCTATGGAGGATATAGATGAGATATGGGCAGTGGGCAGGAATCCCGGTAAAATGGAAGCTCTCGAATCCGCGTATCCCAAGGTGGTACCGGTGGTCACGGATCTTTCGGACGGAAAGTGCGAAGTTTTATCAGGCATGCTTAAAAGCAGTGCACCGGATGTCAGGATCCTTATCAATAATGCCGGAGTCGGATTTATGGAAGCCTTCGACAAAATGCCTGTGGAACATATCCTTCAGGTCTGCAATATCAACTGCACCGCGCCTGCGGTGATAATGTCCGCAGTTCTTCCGTATATGAACGAAGGATCAAGAGTGATCAACATTTCGTCCGCTTCTTCTTTTCAGCCGAATCCTTATCTTGCCATATACAGTGCGAGCAAGGCATTTCTGAAGAACCTTTCCCGAGCCGTTAACAAAGAGCTGAGGTCACGCGGCATCACGGTCACAAGCGTATGTCCGGGGTGGGTGGATACCGGGATGCTCCCCAAAGAGGTAAATGGCAGGAAGATCCGTTTCGCCGGGATGATAAAGCCTGAAAGAGTGGTTGATAAAGCACTTAAGGACAGTGCGAAAGGCAGGGATATGTCTGTTCCGGGATTTTTTGCCAAATATTTCAGAATATATTCAAAGGTCACACCCACAAGAATAGTCATGGATCTGTGGGTGGCGATAATAGGAAAATACGTATGAGATACAGGATTGAAACCGAGAGGGCCGACCTCTTTGATGTAAGCATTGTCATCACCATGTGCCTGAAGCTTGAAGGGGATGTCTCTTTTGATATTCTCAAAAATGCTTTTGATAAAGCCTGTACATATCATGAGGTGCTTCGTTCGAAAATAGTGATCGAACAGAACGGGGAAGCGTATTACACGGACGCGGAAAAAGGGACGTGTTCCAATACATTCACTCAGAGCGGTCTTTCCCTTAATGAGCTGATATATGACAATGAAAGACACAGGTTCAGGATAGAAGACGGCGAATTCATCAGGGGCTTTTTATCACATGACGGGATCGTGTTTATGATGCACCATCTGGGCGGAGACGGGAAATCCCTATTGTATTTCATAGAAACGTTCATGAAATGCTTAAGCGGAGTAGCGTGTGAATTCCGGCCTTTCAGGTCGCTCGATCTGAAGAGCATTCCGGATGATGCCGGTCTGCCCCCGGTCTATAAAATGCTGACAAAACACTGGAACAAAAAGTGGAGCAGGGAAAAGCGTGTTTTCACCTTCGGGGATATGGATGACGCATATTCGGATTATTGGACAGGCAGGAAAACAAAGGTCACCGTCACAAAATATGAAAAGGATGACTGGAACAGTCTGCTTGAATCTGCCAGAAAGATCGGTGTATCCATGACGGCGCTTCTGATCACGGACATGATCAGGGATTCCAATGAAAAAACAGACATCGGACTTGCCGTAGACGGAAGAACGGACGGTAACAGATCCATGGGGAACCAGGCAACCGGTATTTCCGTTGGGTACAGATATGTGCCGGGAAAGCCGTTCGAAGAAAATGCCAAAGCAGTGCATGCGTTGATGAACAGAAAGCTTTCCGACGACAGGTATAAGTTTTTTGTCTTGAATTTTATGGGTGCGCTGGACCCTACTCTGAAGGACGCCCTGAATCTGGAACATGCGGGATGCTTTTCCGGCAGGGTTTCATCATATCTGGCACAGCTTTTGGGTTATGGGACCAAGGTGCGTGACATCAGCATCACCAACCTGACCAGAGCGGATATTCCCATCCGGTATGGGGAATATGAGATAAAGGATCTTATCTTTATACCGCCGGTTGTTTCCTATGCGAAGAATGTTTATGGGATAGTTACAGCCGGTGACAGGATGTATGTGACCAGGCATATATTTGAACAGACCGTATCGGAATAAATGATATTTGAACTGTAAGATCCGATTCTTACGTTGTTAAAAGAGCTTTGTAAGGGTATAGTATATGTATCCCCATAGAGTTTGTTCATAAAATTCTGATTCGTGATCGGAGGTTGTTATGACTGATAACAGAGAGAAAGTTGCGGCCGATTTTCGTAATGAGATAAGCCATGCTTTTGAGCCCGGTGCAAAGGTTATGTCAGCGGACAGGGAACTTCGCTATTGTCTTGAACTCCAGAGAGATCGTCTCGAAAAAAGGAATCTCAGGTATAAGGAGGAAATGATCCACAGAGGACCTTTTCCGAACGGACTTAGCAGAGTAAGGTCATGGAAAGACGGCCATTATGACACCTCCTGGACCGTGGATTTTATCACTCATAACAGGACGATACAGAGAGACGGTATGAAAACATACCGGAAGAGCGTGCCGCAATCGATCTATGAAACTGTGGTCGGAGTGCGTGACGGAGAAGATGTCAGCGGTGACAGATACAGCTGTCCTAACTGCGGGTCCGTATCAACCATCGCGGAGCTTCAGGAGGGGTGTGCTCACTGCGGAACACATTTTGAAATGTCCGAACTGTATCCGAAGGTCAAGAATTACTATTTCGTATTTGACATGAGCGGTAAGGCGGAGAAAATGTTTAAGACCGTAGTGGAGTACGGACTTTATCTTCTGCCGGTCAATATCCTTATGTGCCTTTCCGTAATTGCCAAAACCTATGGCGGACTGGGGGCACTTGCTTCGCCCCGGGTTCTTTTTACCGCACTTGTTACTACAGTTATCATGATACCTATCATAGGATTTTTCGGATGGTTCCTTGATTGTTTCCGCAGGGCTTTTACGGTGATGCCGTCCCTGTTTGAGGTGATCGGTTCCCGTACCAGGTTTGAATCCCATATGTCGGTCATATCTCCGGAGTTTACCCTGGAATATTTCGCCGCAAAAATGATGTCGCTTTTCAAGATATTCGTGTTCTCGGATAAACGCGCGGAACTTCCGTTCTACCGAGGATCCGGAAACGGGGAAGAATTCGATAATATCGTGGATGTGGCATCAAAGGGTTATATTGCATGTAAAAGTGTCCGTGCTACAGGCAATATGGTAAATGTCACCGCCGATCTGTATTTTGAAAATTCAAGGGATCTTGGAAATAAGATAAAAACACGGGATGAGGTCTACAGGATCAAGGCCGGAAGAAGGACGGATATTCCGTACGAGAACAATTTCTCCATAACAAACATACAGTGCTCCTCCTGCGGAGGAAGCTTCGATGCATTCAAGTCGAGAACCTGTCCCTACTGCGGTACGGAATATGATCAGGAAAAGAATGACTGGGTAATATATGAGATGAAAAACGTGGGAACACTTATCAGACTCAGAAGGATCGTTACCGGTCTGATAATCGTGGCTGTGTTGGTATCGTCCTGCCTGGTCACATTAAGTGAAGCCGGAGTGCTGGACAGATTTTCATTTTTCTGATACACAGCACTTTTTATTCAACACATATGAACAGATACTTGAAGTAGGTATGGTTCCTGCTGTTGTCATAGAGATTGAACAGGCTTATGGAGTACAGGTCTGAGATAGGCTTAAGGTTATTGCGAGTGATAAGCGACAGCATCTTGCGATAGGATCTTTCGATGTCCGGTGAATTGTTGTCGTGATAACACAGCACCGCCTTGCTTCCCGGAACAGGGAAGGTACCTATATTGTCTGCGGGCAGAAACGACAGACTGATTATATTGTTGTACACATACTTTCCCGCCACCAGGTCATCGTAATCGATGGTGACACCGGCAGGGAATACAGGTAACGAATCATCTTCGGTTGTTCTGGCAAGATGCCATGACAGTTCACCGGCTATATCTGCAGCGTGGAAGGAAGAGTCCTTCTCGGCAATGGGACTTTTATATACGCTCATCGGAGGTATCATGTCAACGAAGGGCGTTCCGGGTTTGTGGGAATTGTATTTTCCCAGTATCCACATTCCAAGCTTTAGAGCCGAGATCTTCTTGGTTATAAGATATGCTTCTCTTTCCATTTCACGGATCTTGGAATGGGCAAGATCCTCTATTCCGCTTCTTGAGAGATTATGGATTATTTCGCGGATCTCTTCTATTGAACATCCCGATTGCCTCAGCGTTGTTATGAAAAAGAATGAGCTTATATGGGCCGCGGAATAATAATGATATCCGTTAGCGGGATCCGTCCACGGAACAAGGATATCCTGTTCATAGTAATATCTGAGAGTATCTCTTGTGGTGCCGCACAGGCTCGCAAAGTCCGAGACCCGTAATGTATATTCCCGGTTTGCGGGATTGTCTTTATTATTTTTGTTCATACAGGTATCTTATCACACCTTGGGGTTAACCCCAAGGTTTTTTATTATCTTTCGGGAAATATATGACCAGCCTTAACACTGAAATGTACTTAGACAGCGAAGAATCAGGTTTATGAAATTTTTATTGACTTGGGAGTTACCCCCAAGTATATCCTTGATGCGAGAATCAATGTACCCGTAAAGGGATTAAGGAGAAAAGAGAATGAAAAACGTTACCGAAACCATCATCCGTGTTATCGCAGGCTACCTTGACAAGGACGAATCCGAGTTCAAGGCTACCGATACCTTCGCAGAGATCGGACTGGATTCACTCGACATCATGGAGCTTGTTATGCAGCTTCAGGAGGAGCTTGACTGCAAGATCGAGCTTTCACAGGATATCACTTCCATCGAGAAACTTGCCGAGTATATCGAGAAGCAGTGACCTGACATAAGGAGAAGAGATGGAAAAGAATCCGGTTTGCGAAATGCTCGGAATAAGATATCCGGTATTTCAGGGCGGAATGGCATGGATAGCGGATGCAAAGCTGGCATCGGCTGTGTCCGAAGCGGGAGGCCTCGGACTTATCGCGGCAATGAACTCAAACGGAGAACAGCTGCGCGCCCAGATACATGAAGCGAGAAAACTTACGGACAAGGTGTTCGGTGTGAATCTTATGCTCATGAGCCCGTATATAGATGAAGCGGTCGATGTCGTATGCGAAGAGAAGATATCGGTCGTAACGACAGGCGCGGGAAATCCTGCCAAGTATATGGAAAAGCTTAAGGACGCCGGTGTTAAGGTGATCTGCGTCGTTGCAAGTGTTGCACTTGCGAAAATGGTCGAGGACATGGGTGCTTCCGCTGTCATAGCCGAAGGCTGTGAATCGGGAGGACATGTCGGTGAGACCACAACAATGGCATTGGTTCCCCAGGTTGCCGATGCGGTTAACATTCCCGTGATCGCTGCGGGAGGAATCGCGGACGGAAGAGGAATGGCAGCCGCATTCATGCTCGGAGCTTCGGCCGTTCAGATGGGTACAAGATTCCTTACAGCCAAGGAATGCGGTGTTCACGAAAATTACAAGGAAAAAGTTCTCTCGGCAAAAGACCGCGACACAATAGTTACCGGAAAAACTCTGGGACATCCGGTCCGCGCTCTCAAGAACCGTATGAGCAGGGAGTTTGACAAACTGGAGAAGGATCCGAACACAAAACCGGAGGATCTGGAAAAGCTCGGTGCAGGCGCACTCCGAAGAGCTGCGATAGAAGGGGATGTAAGGAACGGATCCTGTATGTGCGGACAGATCGCGGGTCTCGTTAACAGTGAAGGAACCTGCGAAGAGATAATCACGGGCATCTGCAGGGATGCATATAGATTAATGGGAAAAGAATGACCCGGAAACAGGAAAAGACATAAATGGGAAAGACAGCATTTTTACTTGCGGGACAGGGAAGCCAGCATCCCGGCATGGGAAGAGAATTATATGAAAGCAGCAAGGCCGTACGTGAGGTTTTTGATGAAGCGGAAAAGATCCGGCCCGGAACACTCAGGCAGATGTTCGAAGGGAGCGATGAGGAATTAAAGCGCACATCAAACACACAGCCATGCCTTTTTCTGGCCGATCTTGCCGCGGCTCTTTCTCTCAGGGAAAACGGTGTGGCACCGGATATGATCGCCGGATTTTCGCTCGGAGAGGTTGCGGGACTTGCACTCAGCGGGATCATGGATGAGATGTCGGCATTCAGGCTGGTCATCAAGAGAGGCCTCCTTATGGATGAGGCAGCAAGGAGAATAGACGGCGGAATGCTTGCTGTCCTGAGAATGGATGCGGGTGAGCTTGAAGAGATGTGTGAAGAGATCGGTGTGTATCCCGTCAATTATAACTGCCCCGGACAGATCGTTGTTTCCGGTGCGGCAGATAAGATATCGGAGCTTCAGATCGCACTGTCTCTCAAAAAAGTAAGATGCATATCGCTTGCCGTAAGCGGTCCTTTCCACACGCCGTATATGAAGTCCGCTTCAAACAGTCTCAGGGATGAACTTAAAGGCGGAGGATATTTTATCAAAAGTTCCGACACGGATATCTACTCGAACAAAGCAGCATCAGTTTATCCGAAGGAAAAAGGAGAGATAATCGATCTTATCTCGGGACAGATATCAAACAGCGTCAGATGGGAGGATACTCTCCGCAATATGGCCGGTGCAGGTGCGGATACCTTCATAGAATGCGGACCCGGAAATGTTCTTTCGGGATTTGTAAAGAGAACCTGTCCCGGGGCAAAGATATTTAATGTAAGTGACACGGAAACTCTGGGAACTGCTTTGGAGGCACTTAAATATGCTTGATGGAAAGGTTGCCGTCATAACGGGCGGAACAAGAGGAATAGGAAGAGCCATTGCTGAGAAATTTGCATCCTGCGGAGCGGATATTGCCCTCATCGCAACGAGCGATTCGGATGCCGCAAAGGAAACAATGAGCGCTCTGGAGAAGACCGGAAGAAAAGTCAGATTCTATATCTGCGACATAAGCAATTCGAAGGATGTAGCGGATGTATCGGAGGAGATCCTTGCGGATTTCGGACATACTGACATTCTCGTCAACAATGCCGGTATCACAAGGGATAATCTTCTTCCGGCATTAAAGGATTCGGATATAGATGATGTCATTGATGTAAACCTTAAGGGAACCATCTATATGACCAAAGCTTTTATCAGAAGCTTTGTAAAACAGCGAAGTGGAAACATCATCAATATCAGTTCCGTTGTCGGTCTGATGGGAAATAAAGGTCAGGCGAATTATGCGGCATCCAAAGCCGGCATCATCGGATTTACGAAGACCGTGGCCAAGGAATACGGAAGCAGGAAGATAAGATGTAACGCCATAGCACCCGGTTATATCGAAACGGACATGACAGGTTCGCTCGGCGAAGAATATGCAAAAGCAATTACCGCAGCGATCCCGCTCGGAACACTCGGCAAGCCGGAGGATGTTGCGGAACTTGCACTTTTCCTCGCAGGTGAGGGCTCGAGGTATATAACCGGTGAGGTCATAAAGGTTGACGGAGGAATGTATGTGTAGAGTTGTAATCACCGGAATGGGAGTCGTATCTCCCGTCGGAAATGATATCGAAACATTTTGGAAGAATATAACGAACGGTGTATGCGGTATCGACAGGATAAAGAGATTTGATGCCTCGGGACTGAAAGTAAATCTTGATGCTGAGGTTAAGGCTTTCGATCCCAAGAAAGTTTATGACACGGTTCAGGAGATAAGAAAATCCGATCTGTATATGCAGTATGCGATGGCGGCATCAAAGCAGGCAGTCGAAAAGAGCGGGATTCTTGAAAGCAATCTCGATAAGGAACGCTTCGGCGTTTACATCGGTTCCGGGATCGGAGGCATATCCTCAACTCTCAGGGAAACAAGAAAGCTTGATGAAAAAGGACCCGAGATGGTTTCACCTTTCTTTGTTCCGATGATGATATCGAACATGGCATCGGGATCCGTGTCCATCAGATTCGGTGCGAAAGGACCCACACTCCCCATCGTAACTGCATGTGCAACATCAACCCATTGTATAGGCGAAGCGTACAGGACCATAAAGCACGGATACGCGGATGCGATCCTTGCCGGCGGAAGTGAGGCATCGATAAACGAACTTGCGATGGCAGGCTTCATAAACTGTCAGGCTCTGAATCTGTCCGATGAACCGAGCGAAGGAAGTCTTCCTTTTGACAAGAGAAGGGGAGGCTTTGTAATGGGCGAAGGCGCGGGAGTCCTTATGCTGGAAGAGTATGAGCATGCAAAGGCACGTGGTGCTGAGATCATCGCGGAGGTGGTCGGATATTCGAATACCTCCGATGCGTATCACATAACTGCCCCCGATCCCGAGGGCGACGGAGCGGTCAGGGCGATCAAATCCGTATGTGAGGAAGCGGGAATAGAACCCGGTGATGATATATATGTGAATGCCCACGGAACCGGAACCCATTTAAATGATGCAATGGAGACCAAGGCACTTAAGAAGGTGTTCGGAGAGAAAGCATATGACCTTCACATCAGTTCAACCAAATCAATGACCGGACATATGATGGGGGCGACGGGTGCGGTAGAGGCGATCGCCTCGGCACTTGCACTGAAGGACGGCATCATTCCTCCCACGATTAATTACAGGGAAAAAGATGATGAATGCGATCTTGATTATACTCCGAATACTGCTGTTAAGACTGATGTGAAATATGCGATAAGTTCTTCTCTCGGATTCGGCGGACATAATGCCGTCATCGCGCTTAAGAGGATCTGAAAGGAAGGCGGAAGATGGGCTCTATAAAAGAATACGGAGATCTTTTCGAAAGGCTCGGACTGACGGAACTTTCGGTTGAGGAAAAAGATCTTAAGCTCACATTGAAAAAAGAGATAAAGATTGTCCCGGGTGAAACCTCCGCATATACAGGTGTAAAGAAGCCTCAGCCGGAAAGGGAAGAAGCTTTCGAAGATGTGAAAGAAAAAAGCGGCAGTGATACGGATGCATCAAGTGAGGACGCCGCCATCAGCGGAACGGAAGTGAAGGCGCCGATACTCGGAGTGTTCTATGCAAACGAAACTCCGGTCAAAGAAGGAGATGCCGTTGAGAAGGGTGACGTTCTCTGCACCATCGAGGCGATGAAAATGATGAATGAAGTAAAGTCACCTGTCTCCGGAAAAGTGATCAAAGTGTCTGCGGAGAACGGAGCACTTGTTGAATATCACCAGACGCTTTTTATGATCGGTTAAACGATCATATAAAAATACAAACGATAAGAAAGCATAAAAGATAAGGATCGTAAGAGAGCGATAATTCATGAATCGTGAAGAGATAAAACAGATACTTCCGCACCGCGAACCGATGCTGCTCGTGGATGAAGCGGAGCTGAATGAAGACGGAAGTGCTACGGCCTATTACAGGGTCCGCGGAGATGAGTTTTTCCTGCAGGGTCATTTCCCCGGCAATCCGATAGTTCCGGGAGTGATACAGTGCGAGATGATGGCGCAGTCGGCATGCGTTCTTTTCAAGGACAGGATGAAAGCCGGTGTTACACCCGTATATACGGGACTCGATAAGATCCGTTTCAGAAATATGATCAAACCGGGAGATCTTGTAAAGATCGATACGAAGATCCTGAACGGATGTCACCCGCTGTATCTTCTTCACGGAGAAGTGAGCGTGGACGGAAAGAGATGTATGGGCGGTGATTTTTCATTTGCCCTTATGGGCGGAAAGGAATGACGGTATGTTTTCCAGGATCCTCATAGCAAACCGCGGTGAAGTTGCGGTACGTGTGATCAGGGCATGTAAGGAAATGGGAATAGAGACGGTTGCGGTTTATTCCGAAGCCGATAAAGATGCCCTGCATGTGAATATGGCCGATGAAAGCTATTGCATAGGCGGCCCTCTTGCAAGGGACAGCTATCTTAACATAAGCGCTCTTATCACGATCGCCAAGGAAACCGGATCCGAGGCCGTACATCCGGGATACGGAATGCTTTCTGAAAACGCGTCTTTTGCGAAAGCCTGTGAGGAAGAAGGAATTGTTTTTATCGGACCTTCCTCTTCGGTAATGGAGAAGATGGGACAGAAGGAGACCGCAAGGAGCATTGCTACAGCAAACGGAGTTCCGGTCATTCCCGGAAGCGAAATACTTGATTCGATGGATGAAGTTACGGAATACGCGGAGAGGATAGGCTATCCCGTGATCTTAAAGGCAAGGGCCGGAGGCGGAGGAAAGGGCATCCGTATCGTAAGGGAAAAGGATGAACTGGAAGGAGCTTTTTCCGAGGTGAAGAAAGAAGCGGAAAGTTCATTCGGTGACGACGGGATCTTCATGGAAAAATATCTCGAGCATGTAAAGCATGTCGAGGTGCAGATACTTGCAGATAAGGAAGGGCACGTAATAATTCTCGGGGACAGGGATTGTTCCGTTCAGAGAAGAAACCAGAAGCT
The DNA here is from genome assembly GCA_016285265.1 of Lachnospiraceae bacterium. Classification (GTDB taxonomy): domain Bacteria; phylum Bacillota; class Clostridia; order Lachnospirales; family Lachnospiraceae; genus AC2028. The sequence goes on along the minus strand of JAEEQL010000004.1, from coordinate 39,869 downwards.
TATCGAGGAATGTCCCGCACCGGTACTGAGCGATAACGTAAGAACGAGGATGTATGAATCCGCGAAGAAGCTTGCATCGGGAGTCGGATATGTGACCGTTGGAACCGCAGAGTTTCTTGTCAAGGGCGAAGAATATTATTTTCTTGAGATGAATACAAGGCTGCAGGTTGAACATTCCGTAACGGAGATGGTCTGTGGCATTGATATCGTGGAGTGGCAGATAAGAACAGCTGCGGGGATACCTGTCCCATTTACGCAGGAGGATATAAACACCGGTCGTCATGCGATCGAATGCAGGATCTGTGCCGAACACCCGGGTGACATGTCACCTGCGGTCGGAAAGGTTGAGCTTCTTCATATTCCGGGCGGAGTTGATGTGAGATTTGATTCCGCACTTTATCAGAATTTTGAGATCACTCCTTTTTATGATTCGATGCTCGGAAAGCTCGTCGTATGTGCGGATACGAGGGACGGTGCGATACGTAAGATGAAGAGTGCACTGTCGGAATTTGTTCTCGTCGGTGTGGACAATAACAGGGAGATGCACATGAGATTCCTTGAGGATGTAAGGTTCGCGCTCGGAACATATGATGCGGGAATATGTGAAAAGGTTCTTTAAATGGATCTGAAGAGATTATTTCTAAAAGCAAATAACGATCTTGAATCCGCGGACGGAAAAAGCAGCGCAAGAAAGATCGTATGTAAGAAATGCAAAAAGCGGATCGCCGTATCAAGGATCAGGAACAATCATTTTGTCTGTCCGGAATGCGGTCATTATTTCCAGGTCAGGGCGAGAAGAAGGATACTGATGCTCACTGACAGAAGAAGCTTTATCGAAACCGACAGGGAGCTTTCTTCCAAAAACATTCTCGGCTTTCCGGAATATGACGATAAGCTCAGAGCCGCCGCTGAAAAAAGCAGGGAGACGGAAGGTGTCATCTGTGGCGAGGGAGAGATAGAAGGGCACAGAATATGTCTTTTTTCCATGGATTCAAATTTTATGATGGGTTCCATGGGCGCCGTGGTCGGTGAGAAGATAACGAGGCTCTTTGAATACGCGACAGTAAGACATCTTCCGGTACTCGGAATAACGGTGTCCGGAGGTGCAAGAATGCAGGAGGGAATGATATCCCTTATGCAGATGTCCAAGGTGTCCGCTGCGGTAAAACGTCACTCCAATGCCGGCAATTTATATATTGTGCTTCTTACGAATCCTACAACGGGAGGAGTTGATGCAAGCTTCGCAATGCTCGGTGATATCACACTTGCGGAGCCCGGAGCAAGGATAGGATTTGCGGGACCGAGAGTCATCGAAAAAAGTCTCGGCAAAACTCTTCCCAAGGATTTCCAGAGAGCGGAGAGAGTTCTTGAATGCGGATTTATCGATGCCATAGTTCCGAGATGCGAACAGAAAAAAATGATCGCCGGGCTGCTTAAGATGCATGGGATGTAAATAATTTACGTAAAGCTTATGAACAAAACTACCGTCAGGACAAATGAAGATTATTCCACTGTGCTCGGTGCAAGGAGCGAGAAAAGACTCACAGCGGTCGATCTCATCAGTGCACTCATAGATGACTTCACCGAGCTGCACGGAGACAGACTGTACGGTGACGACAAAGCGATCATCGCAGGGATCGGTTATCTGGGCGATATGCCCGTTACGGTAATAGGTATCGAAAAAGGAAAAAACACCGAGGAGAGGATATTCAGGAATTTCGGAAGTGCACATCCCGAAGGATACCGTAAGGCATTAAGACTTATGAAACAGGCTGAGAAGTTCTCCCGTCCGGTACTGTGCTTTGTCGATACGGCAGGTGCTTTCTGCGGGGTGGATGCTGAGGAACGCGGACAGGGAAAAGCGATAGCCGATAACCTGGCAGAGATGTCTGACCTGAAAACTCCCATCATCTCCGTTGTGATCGGGGAAGGCGGAAGCGGAGGCGCACTGGCACTTTGTCATTCCGACAGGATATGGATGACGGAGGATGCATATTTCAGCGTGGTTTCTCCGGAGAGCTGTGCGAATATCCTCTGGAAGGATACCGCGAGAGCGGATGAAGCTGCGAAGGCACTTTGCCTGACCGCGGATAAGCTCCTTGAACTCGGTCTTATAGACCGTATCTGCAGAAAAGGAAAACTGAAGGAGCTGTCGGATAACCTCAAGGATGAATTCAAAAAGCTGATGCAGATGAAAACCGATGATCTTATCGAAGCAAGATATCAGAGATTCAGAAAGGTCGGTTACAGATAAAGACGGTATATATATGTCTGAAATATACGAACGATATTATAAAGAGATAAAGGACGGAACCGGGAGGGTCATAAAGACTGAAACCTCCTTCGGTGAAAATTTCAATTTCGCATATGACGTGGTTGATGAATATGCACGTACCTCGCCGGAAAAGACTGCACTTATCCACAGAAGCTCGGGCGGAATAAGGAAAGTGTTCACATTCGGTGATATGAAAACGCTCAGTGATAAGGCTGCAAATGCTTTCAGCATGCTCGGTCTTAAAAAGGGCGATGCCGTGATGCTCCTCATGAAAAGAAGGTATCAGTTCTGGATATCCATACTTGCACTCCATAAGCTCGGGGCGGTTGCGGTGCCTACATCCCATATGGTATCAGCGGAGGACATCAGGGAAAGATGCGACGCCGCCAGGATCAGGGCGGTCATCTGTGTCAATTCCGAAAATATCTGTGAAAAGGTAAAAGAAGCGATCGCGGGAAGAGACATACTTCAGATAGTTACCGGCGACAGATTCAAAGATGCATATGATCTTGATGAACTTACAGATAAAGCTTCGGAAGATTTCGAAAGGGTGAAGACAAAAGCAAGCGATGATATGCTCTATTATTTCACTTCGGGAACGAGCGGATCTCCCAAGGCGGTAATACACGATCATTCATATCCGGTAGCACATATATACACCGCCCGAAACTGGCACGGGTCTTCAAAAGGAGATGTTCATCTTACCGTTGCCGATTCCGGCTGGGCCAAGTCTGCATGGGGAAAGCTTTACGGACAGTGGTTTGTCGGTGCGGCTATCATGGTCTATGACTATGACAATTTCTATGCATCGGATATGCTCAGGCTGATACAGGAAGAAAGGGTAAACACATTCTGTGCCCCTCCCACAATATATAAGTATTTTCTTTTGGAGGATCTCGGCTCCTATGATCTGAGCAGCCTGAAAGCGGTCACCACAGCGGGAGAACCGATGCCGCCTTCCGTTTCGGAAAAGTTTACCAGGATGACCGGTCTTGTAATAAGGGAAGGCTTCGGACAGACCGAGACCGCACTCCAGATATGCACTCCGGTCGGCGCAGATCCCGTACAGGGTTCAATAGGAAAAGCTTCTCCTTTGTATCATATAGAGCTTGTTGATGAAGACGGCAATAAAGTAAAAGCCGGTGAAGAAGGAGAGATAGTCCTGGTCCCCGAAAACGGAAGGATCCCGCTCGGAGTTTTCAAAGGCTATCTGTGCGATGAGAAGCTTTACGCGGGTGTCTGGGAAGGCGGTGTATACCATACCAGGGACAAAGCTTACAAAGATAAAGAAGGTAACTTTTTCTTCCTTGGAAGAAATGATGATGTAATAAAATCAAGCGGTTACCGGATCGGCCCCTCCGAGGTGGAGGATATCCTTATGCAGCACCCTGCCGTATTTGCCTGTGCGGTCACGGGATATCCTTCACAAAAACGCGGAGAGATAGTAAAGGCAAGCATAGTCCTTAAGCAGGGCTATACCGGTGACAATTCCCTCAAGACCGAAATACAGGATTTCGTGAAAGAAAGAGCAGCAATATATAAATATCCGAGAATGATCGTGTTTACGGAAGCACTCCCCCTGACTTCCAACGGCAAGATATCAAGAGCCGCGATACGCAGAGCCGATCATTCTGTGATATAATCAAACCCTGCAGAGCCGACGTCCAAGGCAATGCAGGGTTGTTTTTTTGATCCGGAATATCAGAAAAATTTTTTTTAAATATGTGTTGACTCTTCCCTTGGGGAACCCCTTAAGGTGGTCTTATCAAGGAAAGGAGGTTCCTGTATGGAAAAGAAAATGACATCCGGTGAGATCGCCAAAAAGGCAGGCGTATCACAGAAAGCAGTAAGACTCTATGATGAAAAAGGGCTCCTTAAGCCCGCAGATTATTCCGAGGGCAATTACAGGCTCTACGATAAAGAATCCCTTGTGATCCTCGAGAAGATCGTTGCTCTCAAGACGATCGGTTTTTCACTTGAAGAGATAAGGGATAATCTTGTCGCAGGTGATGCCGTGGATATTGAGGACGCTCTCCGTATCCAGCTTAAGGAGATGGAGGACAGAAAGTATCAGACCCAGAAGGTTATCGATGCCATAAACAGAACCCTCAGCAGAAAAGAAGGAAAGCTTGACTGGGATGATGTTGCGGATATGGTGCGGAACATCAGCCTCGACCAGAAAGCGGACGAGCATCACTGGGATGCGCTCAGGCACACTTCACAGGAAAAGGACTGGTACGAGAAGATATTCGAATCGCTTGAGATAGGAAGCAGCGAAAGAATACTCGATCTCGGATTCGGATATGCAAAGCTCTGGAGAAACAACTGGTCCCGCATTCCGGAGAGCAGTAAGATAACAGGCTACGACATCCACGGAAGCTGGGCGGATGAATTTGCATGGTATGTTAATGAGAACAAAGGATCACTTCCCAAGGGTGTATCCATTGATCTTGAATTCGAAGATCTTGAAGGTGACAAGGCCTGGAAGAAGATCGGCAAGGAAAAGAAATTCTCGCTCGTCATCGCACACTACATCAACTTCGAACTTAAGGATCCCGCAAAGTTTGTGGAAAGAGCAAGCGGGGCCGTGGCTAAGGGCGGAAGGTTTTCCTTTAACGGTGCCGCGGTAAACAGGTGGAGAAAGTATTTCAGGGATGTACTGGATGATATCGGTGTTAACACATCGGGAATAGATGCGATCCTTGATGAAGAGATCAAGGCCCAGGAAGAATGCAGGCAGATGCTCGAAAAACTTTTTGACCGCGTTGAGAAAACCGAGATCACAAATAACTGGCACTTTGATGATGCGGACGATCTCATCCGCAAGATGAAGAGCTCCTTCGAGGGAAATGAAAAGATCATTTCCGACAACGAAAAGAAGATCAGATCATATTTTGATAAGAAGATCAAAGCGGACGGCGAAGTCGTTATAACCGTAGGATCGCTTTTCTGGCACTGCTATAAGTAATGCTCCTTCGTTTTTATCAATATACGGTTCGAAAACAATAATCCTTAAATCCTTTATGATGATCCCTCCCCATACGAACGGGAGGGATCATTTTGTATGGGTATGATCACTGTATTCAGTGATATAATATTCCAATAGAACGGTCACATGTGACCGCAAAAAGGGGGTTAAGAATCTATGGCGCATGATGCTTATCTGTTCGGTCAGATACTCGGAACTCATTCATTTCTGTTAAAGGACGGCTTCCTGAAGCCCGACGAATATTCGGAGATAAAGGAGCATTATTTCCTGCCCGGCGGAGAGACCGGAACGGCTGCCACGGTGCTCGATTCGCTCGGCGTGTCCGTCAAGATGGACGGAACGTGGATCGGAACAGAGGTTGCACCGATGCTGAAGTCCTTCTATGAGAATAAGAATGTCGACCTGTCATCCATGAATTTCGTGACGGATGATGACGGAGTTATGGATTATGTCGTGATCGCGGGTCTTGTACGCTCACCCATGGGACGTTTCCAGACTCTCTTTTCAACGGGAAAGAGATGGTGGAGCATTCCGAAGGAGGAAGATATCCTGTCGAGCAGGGTCGTCGCCATCGATCCGTTTTTCGGTGATGAAACCCGGAGAGCCGCCGAGATCTGCATAAAGGCGGGAATCCCTTATGTGACGATCGATTCAAAGCACGATTCATTTCTTCATAAGAATGCCGCCATCAATGTTGTTTCAAAGGAATGCACCGAAACCTATGAAGGAATGAGCGCCGAAGAGATAATGAAGCTCATGCAGGCAGAGAGCAGTGGACTTACTATCATAACTCAGGGCGGCGGAGATATGCTCTATGCGAGAAAGGGTGAAGAGATACATCGTATGAAGCCCTGCCCCGTAGAGGTAAGGAGCACGCTCGGAGCCGGAGATACCTTCAAGGCAGGATGTGTATATGCACTGTTACACGGTATGAACGATGAGGAGACGGTAAGGTTTGCAAGCGCATGTTCGGGAGTTGCCATATCCCGTTTCCCGCTTCCTCTCAATCCTCCGACATTGAGCGAGGTAAATGATCTTATGGGACACTGATAAAGCGAAAAGAAAAGCCTGTGGATCTATGTCATGAACAGGTAATAACCCATAAGGGATATTCTTCCCCTGAGTCCGGTTTTCTTTATGTGATCGATGATGCCACTGTTATTATCATGTATTACAGCCACATCTTTACCTGTTATATCATCTCCCCTGTAAGCACAGGCTTCGTAAGTTTCAATGAAAGCCAGATGCTTACGGGGGATTTCTTTTTCCGCCCTTTTTCTGAATTCTTCGAAGGTTTCTCCATCAGGCTTAGACAATCCGGTGATTTTGAGAAGTTTCATGTTCCTTGCAAAGTAAATGTCGTATTTCTTCTCATCGCTGCTGAGAGCGTATCTGATGCGCCCTATGAGTTTTATCATGATGAGGAGAAGGAGCGCTGCGGACAGAGAAACTGCGGCGATCAGTGCGGGATATCTCCAGTCGATGGGATCTGCTTCTTCATGTTCTTCGAGCTCTATATCCGGAAGCTCCACTTCGGGTTCATAAACGTAATCTTCATTTACTATGGATGCGTGTTCCTTTTCTTCGGCAAGCTCTGCGGAGGTTTTCCATCTGTTCGACATTCTGAAGCCCGGAGTCGGTTCATACGCTATCCATCCGATTCCCTCAATATAACATTCGGGCCATGCATGGGCACTGTTTTCCGTGATCACTTCCGAACCTCGGTTATGAAGCTCTATGCGGTAACCCTGTACGAATCTGGAAGGTATGCCGATGTATCTGGATATCAGGACAAATGCGCTGGCATAGTAAACGCAGTAACCCTCCTGCTTTTCGAAGATCAGATAATCCAGGAATTCCGGTGTGGTATCGATATCGTCCGGGAGCGCACCTACACGGATGTTATATCTCATGGAATTAAAGAGCTTCTCGAGTTTTTTGAGTTTTTCCGCATCGGTGGTGCAGTCTTCGAAAAACTCATCAAGATATTCTTTCAGTTCGGGAGAGATATCGGTATCGCTTAGGTATACCTCATTCATTCTTTCTCTGTACATTTCGAGTTCTTCGAAGGAGATATACGGAATGTTCTTTAAGTAGAATGAATTCTGGGTACGCAGCCATTCATTCTCATCATCGGGTAATCCGCTTTCAAGGAATCCTTCGAATTCGGGACTGTCGGTGTTTAATCTGAAATACTCCGCAGAATAAACATCACCGTATGTCATACGTTCTTCCGAAAGCGGATCCCCGCCGTTTGAAACGTACGGAATATCATCGCCCATATACATGAAGTTATAGTATTTATGGGGCGTGAATAAATGCGTCGTGTACATGTTGAGAATATGTATGTCGAGCTGGCCGTGTCTTATATAATCGGTATAAAGCTCGCCGGAATAAAGCCTTGCGGCATACAGGGTTTCAAGGCAGTCCGTAAGGGAATCCGTATCGGAACCTTCGTAGGTTTTCTTCCACTCAAGGTCCTCAAATGTATCAAAGGTCTTGCCCGCAAGATAGGCATAGGAAGAATTTCCGGTTATCTGTGTCACTTCGAGGACCTTTTTATCGTTTTCACCGGAGCCGTCTCCGATCGAAGCATATTCCGAAAATCCGAGGAATGAATCCGCGCTGTCGCTCTGCCCCAGACTGAGAAGATATTCCTTGATCCTGTAATAGTTGTCATATGCCGTCTGTGCGATCTTCTTTGCGAGAGCCCAGTCATACGGTTCTTCCTTTGCCGGGAATATGAGCATCAGTACAAGGAACAGAACAAGAAAAGGTGAAATGAAGACAAGGTGCTTTTTGCTGTCGGCTTTTCCGAGCTTCTTCCACCCGATCTGTATCTCATCGGCAAAAGTGCAGAGCACGAAAAAGAAAACGAATGAGACGACCGCTTTCGGAATATCGATCCCCCTGTACATTACGTATGCGAGAGCCGCAGCGAGGATGCCCGATATCACGGGACGGACGAATCTGAATGAACACAGCACCTTTCCGATGACGGTAACGATCGCAGGGATAAGAATGGCAGTGGCCAGCCAGGGATGACCTTCGATGAATGATGCTTTTATATCTTCCGGAATAAGAAAAGCGGAGGCTGCAGCGATGGTGATAAGCACACCTCCCAGTATTACTTTTCCGGTGTTTTTGATATGTATGAAGATCAGTATGATCGCGGATACGGTAAATGAGACGAGGAACACAGGGAGCGTGCGGACATCCTCGTATGCATGGGAAACAGCCCACAGTGTGGGAATAAGTGAAAGAGATATAAGATATATGATGTCATATACGAACGCGATCATCACAGCACCTCTTTCAGATCTTCTTCCGTTCCGATACGGAAGAATCTGCCGTGAAGCAGTGTCCTTGCATTTTCGGCTTCATGTTCGTTATCCGTGATCAAATATACGATGACGGTAACACCGTTAAGCTCCATGATACGTATCGCATCAAGTGCATCGGCGCTTATCGTATGCAGGACCGCAATGACTATCCTGTGTGAGAAAAGAGTTCCCTCCGAGATCAGCTGCGAAAGCATTTCCTTAGCGGATGTATCCTTTTCAAATCTGTAACCGGAAAGAAAGGTATAGAATTCCTTGAATGCATCCGCGTCCTTTACAATATCTGTTCTCAGAGCGGTCTGCCATGTATAAGCTGTTGCGTTTACGGAATTTGCGAGGAAGAACTGCAGGAGTGCTATCACGGTTTCCGTTATCTTGTTTTCAAGAGGAAGATAGTTGCCGGGGTCCTGTGAATACCTTTCCGGATCCATGATGATGCCGATACCCTGTTTTTCTTCGCCCGTTGTATTTCTGACAAGAAGCTTTCCGTTTGCCGCGGTCAGCTTCCAGTGGATCTTCCTTATATCATCTCCCGGAACATATTCCCTTACCGTGACATCCGGCTCGGTGTTTCCTCCGGGCGAATCGACCGATGCGGAATCGATATTTTCAAGTGTTTTGAGTGCGACCGGTCTGTAAACTGCGGGTAGCACGTTTACACGGAAGGGTTCTCTGTTTTTGAAGGTGAGTCTGAAGATCTTAAGGTAATCCCTGATGATGATCTTCCTGACTCCGACTTCATATTCACCGCGGTATTTACAAAAGAGGGATGTTTCCTTTTTGATGCCGGAATGCGGCGGAAGCTCATACTCCGCATTTTCGTCTATTCCGCTTATTGTTGAAAAAGGGCTGTAGAAGGTGATCCGGATTCCCGAATATGTAAACGGATCCTCATTCTGAAGCGTTATGTAGAAATCGGAGATGCTTCCCGCCGTGACATTCTTTCTGTTTACATCCTGATATATCTTGAAGCGGATGAGCACGATGAGCGTGTAGAGAAGCGATATTAACGGAGCGAGGGTTACGGCCGCAAAAAAGCCGTAACTGACGGGGCCGCCGTAATAGGTTATGCCGACCAGGGATAGGATCCATAATAGTATTAAGACGATCCTGCGAGCTGTCATATTATTCTTTCGTGGGAACTTTTACCTTGAGTATGATGCTCCTTATGATCGCATCCTTCTTTTCGCCGGCGATGCGGCTTTCGGGAGTGAGCACAAGTCTGTGGATGAGAACGTTAACGGCAACGGCTTTGATGTCGTCGGGTTTTACGAAATCCCTTCCGGATAAATACGCCTTCGCCTGTGATGCACTGATCAGGGAAAGGAGCGCCCTGGGCGATGCGCCGAGAATGAAGCGGGATTCGCTTCTGGTAAGTTCGATGATCTCCCTTGCATATGCAAGGCAATTGTCCGAAACGATCGTATCGCGGACCTTCTTTTTCATTTCAAGCACTTCGGAAGCGGAGCATACGGGCTTTACCTTATCCGCGGTCCTGCCTTCGATGTGATTTCGCGCAAGCTTTATTTCCTCTTCTTTTCCGGGATAACCGATGCTGAGTCTCATCATGAATCTGTCGACAGATGCCTCGGGGAGAGGATAGGTTCCGATGAACTCGGTTGGATTCTGGGTCGCGATCACCATAAACGGATCGGGAAGATCATATTTCGTGCCGTCGACCGTAACGCTTCCCTCGGCCATTGCTTCGAGAAGTGCGGACTGGGTCTTGGGAGAGGTTCTGTTGATCTCATCCGCAAGAAGTATGCTTCGCATTATCGCACCTTCCCTGTATTCGAATTCACCGGTCTTCATATTATAAACGGATAAGCCGGTGACATCGCCGGGAAGCGTATCGGGTGTAAACTGGATGCGTCCGAACGACATGTCGACCGAACCTGCCAGAACCCTGGCGAGGGTTGTCTTTCCCACACCGGGAACATCCTCTATGAGTACATGTCCGCCTGCCAGGAGACATATGAGGACATTTTCGACAGCGTCTTCTTTTCCGACGAAATATTCATTTATCTGTGTGCGTAACTTATCTATCATAACTTACCTCTTTTTACGAAGTCCGTTCTTTACCGGTCTGCCAGCCTCAGATAACGGCTGCGTCATATCTGCAATAATTCCGGAAAGCGGGCTTTTCGTGCTCTGATACCGCCGGGACAGGGCGTTTTACGATATTATACCCTTTTTTGCCTTAAATATATATAAACCTTGGGTTGAGCAGTCCGGAGGATGGTGGATATTTGACTGAATATGCCGAATTCTTTAAAATATAGAGGATAATATATACGGTTCGGACAGATGAAACTTCCTGAAAGAACCCGAAAGGATCCGCATGAGTGTATTGTATTTTCTGATCATCATTCTGATGATGATAGTGATGATCGGAATATTGAATGAGAAGTATTTCCATATTCAGAGCGATATCGCCCTTATCCTGTTTTCGCTTATCCTGTCACTGATCCTCCTGGCAGCCGGAAGGCTTCTCGGGATTGATTCAGTCAGAGAATTTGTGACCGAGCTCGGTGATTTCGGTTTTGAAGAATATCTTATGGACGGCGTTCTGTGCTTTATGCTCTTTTCCGGAGCGAGCAAGGTCAATATGCGCAAGTTCAGGCAGAACGTGAGAGCCATAAGCCTTCTTGCACTTCTTACGACAATGATCTCATCCGTCATCTACGGATGCCTGTTCTATCTCGTATCATTTGTCTTCGGCCTCGGAATGGATATCCTCACCTGCATCCTTCTCGGATGCGTTGTATCTCCCACTGACCCCATTGCTGCTACCGGAATACTCAACAAGATAGGTCTTTCCAAGAATGTCTGCTCTGTCATCGAGAACGAATCACTCTTTAATGACGGAACCGGCGTCACGCTTTTCATATTTGTAAGAAGCCTTGTCATCCACAGCGGTGACAGCAATTTCGTCGTGCTGATGTTAAAGGAGATCGTTGGTGCGGTTGCAGTCGCACTCGTCGTTTCCTTTGTTCTTTTTAAGCTCATGGAGATCACTAGGGATCCCATCAAATATATCCTTATCTCACTTCTCGATGTTTCCCTCGTTTATATAATCTGCGAGCATCTCGGATTCTCCGGTGTCATCGCATCCGTTGTCTGCGGAATGTATTTCTCCGGTGCATATTCCAAGATCGAAAGAAGGGCGATGGTCATCGACAGAAGAGAGCTCTACAAGGATTTCTGGGAGATAGTCGAAAGCCTTCTCAATTCCATTCTCTTCATCATGATAGGACTTCTTGTCCTGAATATCGATGTCAGCAGGTACATCCTGATCATTGCTCCCGCTGCAATCCTGATAAATGTGCTCGCAAGAGGACTGGGAGTATCGATCAGCAGTCTTCTTACCGGAAAAAGAAATATCCCCGGAAATTACAGCATCGGTGAATACGTGATGCTGATGACCTGGTCTGCGCTTAAGGGCGGTCTTTCGCTGGCACTTGCATTCGGGACCAAGGAATTCCTTCCTCCGGATGTTTACGACATATTCATAAATGTTACCTATATAACCATATTCTTCACGGTGCTCGTACAGGGACTCACCGTAAAGAATGTTTACTTTGCACTTGAAAAACACAAAACGAACAGAATGACCGCAGACAGAAAGCAGTAAGCTTGCCGGCCATGGTTTTCGGAAAGGATATCATATGAAGCTCATCATCGTAGGCGCGGGTCGTACCGGCTGTTCACTGATCGGAGCACTCGCCAAGAAAAATTATGACATCACCATCATTGACAAGCGAAAGGAGCTCGTCGATGAAGTGACGGACAGATACAATGTAAGCGGAGTGGTCGGAAGCGGCGCTTCAAAGGAAACCCTGTACAAGGCAGGTGCCGATACCGCGGATATCCTCATCGCACTCACACCGGTTGACGAGATCAACCTGCTCAGCTGCGTGCAGGCCAAGGCCGTGGGAACGCTACGCACCGTTGCAAGGGTATTCCAGCCCGACTTTGCCGCAGAGCGCAAGACTCTCGAAAAAGAACAGAACATAGATTACATATTCAATCCCAAATACGACATGGCCGAGGCATCCGACCTCAGCATCGGGCTTCCCGGCATAGTAAAGCCCGAGGGACTGTTCGGGGATATGATGCAGATGGCGACCGTAAAGATGCTTGATGATTCGCCTCTGAAAGGAATGTCACTGTATGAGATAAGAAAGAAGCTCGATGACGAGATCCTTATCGCAACCGTTCTCAGGGGAGGCAAGCTCTATGTTCCCGACGGACAGTTCATCATCGAAGCGGGCGACAGCATCGGCATCGCTGCAAGGAAGGACCGCATGATGAAGATCCTTCAGAAGATCGGTATCGTCAAGCGTGCCGCCAAGAAGGTCATGATCGTGGGCGGAGGAATCACCGCTGAGTACCTTATCGAAATGCTCCTTAAAGAAAAGAAGGACATCACCGTCATTGAGGCGGATCTTGACAGATGCTCGGATCTGATGGCGCGTTATCCGGATATAAAGGTTTCCTTCTGGAAGGGTGAGACCGGCGAGATACTCGAGGACGAAGGCATAGGTTCGATGGACGCGCTTGTTTCACTGACCGATAACGATGAGACCAATCTCGTTACCAGTATGTATGCGTGGTCCAGAAACATTCCTTCCGTTCTTACAAGGATTGAAGCACCCGGACATCTCACTCTGCTCCACCGTATCAACCTTGATATAACGCTTTCTCCTTCCGAGATTTCAGTAAACAAGCTCATCCGTTTCGTGCACAACCAGGAAGCGGGCGATGCTCCCAACGATATCGAGAAGTATGCTTCGGTTGCGGAGAACAAGGCGGAGGTTCTTCAGTTTACCGCAAACGAAGGCTTTTCAAAGAGCGGTGTGCAGTTTAAGGAGCCTTCCTTCAAGCTCAGGAAGAATATCATAGTCGCTTCGATAATCCGTGACGGTGAGGTCATAATCCCCGACGGAAGCACAAGCATCAATCCCGGAGACAAGGTCATCATCGTTTCCGAAAAGAAGAACCGCACCGAAAATCTGAACAGCATCTTTGCATAACCGCTATGGAAAAGATAAAAGTAAAAGAGATAAGAGAAAAACTCCTTGCGATGCAGGATAAGGAATACAGGGACTTCCAGGCAAAACTGATCCCGACCGTAGATCCGAAACGTATCATCGGAACAAGGACACCGCAGCTCAGGGACCTTGCGAAGGAACTTCTGAAAACTTACGACTGCAGTCTTTTCCTTGATGATCTTCCCCACAAGTATTTTGACGAAGATCAGCTTCATGCTTTCATTATTTCAGGAATGAAGGATTTTGATGAGTGCATGGACAGACTTGAAGTATTTCTTCCCTATGTTGATAACTGGGCAACCTGCGACCAGATGTCACCCAAGGTATTAAAAAAGCATCGAAAGGAACTCCTCGAACGAATAAAGGCATGGATAGCGTCGGATGATACATATACCGTCAGATTCGGAATAGGAATGCTGATGGAGCATTTTCTCGATGAGGATTTCGATAAGGCATATCCGAAGATGGTTGCGGGCGTAAAGTCCGAAGAATATTACATCAATATGATGGTCGCATGGTATTTTGCCACGGCTCTCGCCAAGCAGTACGATGCTGTGATCCCCTATATCGAAAAGAAAAAACTTCCCGCGTGGACACACAACAAAGCAATACAGAAATCCATAGAGAGCAACCGCGTAACTCCGGAGCATAAGGAATATCTGAAGTCACTGAAGGTTAAGTGATCAATGTATAAGATACTGAGTGACAACGAGGAAAATACCATCCTGCTGCCCGCAACGCTGGACAGCCATTTTCCTCTGCTCAAGTATATGTTCTGGAGCAAGGGCTTCAGATGCATCCCTCTTGATGAGAAGGACGAGTTCGTCATCAGACAGGAAGGCATGAAGTATGCCAACCACGATATCTGTTATCCGTTCATACTGATGGCGGGACAGGTTGTCAGGGCGCTGAGAACCGGAAAGTACGATCTGAAGAAGACATTCATTCTTATGCCCACTGCGGGTGATGCCTGCAGGGGAGCATGTTATATAGGCCTTATGACAAGGACCCTGAAAAAAGCGGGTCTGGACGATGTCCGTGTAATGACGATCAATGTACGTCACGTTCGTGACGACATATCCCTCAAGATAAATCTCGATACCGCTATACGCGGCCTGTTCGGAATGTTCTACGGTGATATCCTGATGATGCTTGCCAATCAGGTAAGACCTTACGAGGTGAACAAGGGCGAAACCAATGCATTGCTGGATCACTGGACAGAAGTGCTTTCCGAGGATCTTAAGCTGGGCAGGAATCTCACCCTCGGTAAAATGAAGAAGAATTTTGCGAAGATCGCAGAATCCTTCGCCGCGATCAAAAGGGATGGAAAAAAACGCCAGGTTATAGGAGTGGTCGGGGAATTCTACGTCAAGTACTGTTCACTCGGAAACTGGGATCTGATCGATTATCTGGAAGAGAATAACTGCGAAGCATATGTTAACGGTCTTTCCTGGTACATACTTTATTACATCGATTCCCATAAACCGGCCCAAAAGAATCTCGAAAGAGCGGGTTTTGAATTCGTAAAAAAGATGATGATAAATCTTCAGGATTCCATGAGAGAGACCATGACAAGGTACGGCTTCAAGGCTCTCAGTTCATACGTAAAGCTGGATGAGAATTCGAGGGAGGCAGTATCGCATAATCTTCTTATAGGTGACGGATGGCTGATGGGAGCCGAGGTCATAGATTATATAGATAATGATATTAAGAAGGTTGTCTGCATCGCTCCGTTCGGATGCATGCCGAATGTGTGTGAGGGGAGAGGACTTTATCCTTATCTTAAGAGGCAGTATCCCGAGGCTTCGATCTCAGTGGTTGAGCCGGATATGAGCGGATCGAAGATGAATTACTTCAACAGGGTCAGGATGCTGATAGATTAGAACCGTCCCCCTGTTTCACCCGGTTCAAAAAAGGGAAGCCTTACGGCTTCCCTTCTTTGTTGTCTGGGTTATCAGTGTATTTCCACATTGCCGAGACTTGCATTGGTCTTGACATCTCCGATGTTGCCGGAAAGGGATATGTTGCCGAGGCTGACATCGCAGGTTCCGCCGTTAATGGTGCAGTGATTTGCGTCAAGGCTGCCCGCATCCACATTGGCATCGATGGTGTCGATGGTGCAATCATCGATATCGGCATTTCCCGCATCGAGCTTGATGATGAATTTATCCGTGATGCATCCTTCCACATCCAGGTTGCCGGCGTCACAGTCAACTTCGATCTTTTCCGCTTCGATATCTTTTACATCTATATTTCCCGCATCGATATCCAGTGTCAGTGTGTCTGCCTTGATACCCGAAATATCTATATTACCCGCATCTACATTGATGCTTGCTTTGTCGAGTTCGGTTCCTTCGGGGATCGTCACGTTTATGTAGAGTTTTCCGGAATAATTAACGGGGATGCGCACATTGGCGCCGCCGTTTTTGACAGTAAGGATTCCGTTTTCGAACTTCACGGTAGGAACAAGGTCCCGTGGCATGGAATAATCTACGGAAAATTCACTGCCGTATCTTACGGTCACATCGGCACAGGATACATTTATATCGATCCCGGAAGGGGTTCCGTCAAGTTCTTCGTTTCCTTCTTCGATGTGCAGGCTGGAACCTGAATCGAATACCAGGTTTTTGAACCCACGGAAGAACAGGGCAAATAATATTACGAGTACGGTTACAATGGAAAGTATGGTTATTATTATCTTGGATGCTGTAGTCATGATGACCTCCTATTATAATTCGTCTGCGCGGCAGTTGATGACAACCGCTCTGTGCATGATGCCCGCTACCAGCCAGATGATCCAGGTCAGATCCCATCTGAAGGTCACGAAGCTGAGTATGAGATAAAGGCATGTTGCCACGGGCCAGTAGATCTCAACTATTGTCTGTGCGGTCTTGTTCTTATACTTAATGGGCTTTACGTTCTGATTGACATATGTTCCGCTTATGGTGTTCACATCATTGAGCTGGAGAAGTATCTCAAACCCGCTGAGTATCTTGGATGAGTAAACGATCAGGAATACTCCGAGTCCGACGAAGAAGAACATAAGTGCCGGTCCGAAAGATCCTCCGTCAATATAGAACAGGTTGGGTACCCAGCATATGATGAAGAGGATGACTCCGACAGATACGCAGAGTGCTCTGACGGGTGCGAAGCTGCGGAGCTTTTCCTTGACGTAATCTGCGGTTGCCATATCCATTCTGCAAAGCTCGGTCCTGAGATATTTCCAGTCTGAATCCACATAGCTGCTGTATATGATGAGACCCACACCCAGTGCGATACAGATGAACATGAATAATACCGATAATGCTTCAAACATCACTCCCAGAAGAATGGGGCAGGCTACCGAGATGATGCAGAAGAATACACCGAGTGCCAGAAGCAGGGCCTTCTTTCTTCTGTTCTCTATGAATCCTTTCGCCTCGTCCATTCCCACGTTCCTGCGGGATTCTTCGCTTTCTCTGGTACGGGTTTCCTCGACTACCTTCACAAGACCGAGACTTTCGGCGAGTTCGTCGAGATTGCCGAACTCCGATATAACGGTTCCGACTGCGGTGTTCTCACTCTGTCCGTCCGCAATGAGCTCGTTATATTTATCTTCCATCATCTGGAGCAGTTCGGCCTTTGCCTTTCTTACCTCTGCGGTATTGGGCATGGCGGCAAACATTGCCTCGAGATAGTTTTTTATTGTTTCCATGTTTTTCTCCTTAATGCCTGATGAATTTGGCAACGACTTCCTGGGTGATATCCCATTCTTCGCATTTTGCTCTGTAGTACTGCATGCCTAAGTCTGTGATGCGGTAATAGGTTCTCTTTTTACCGTTACCGCTTTCGTCCTGATCTGCGGTGAAGGATTCGATGTGTCCGTTTTTCTCCATTCTCGTGAAAGCCGAGTAGAGCGTTGTTTCCTTGATGACGTATTTCCCGTCCGAGATGTTCCTGATCTGCTTGGAGATCTCGTATCCGTAGGAGGGGCCGTTCAGCAGGATGAAAAGGATCATCGTATCGTTATAACCGCGGATCACATCTGAGCTTATTTCTACCATATGTGTCCTCCGTTTCCGTATCCCTGTGATCTGTGCGCTTCAGATCCGGATATCGGGTTTTGCCGGGTATACCGTGTTACTGAATTACTTTGTCAGACGTACTATGTCTGCCGTACTACGACAGTCGTACTATGTCTGATGCGGTAAATATACTACGACAGTCGTAGGTTGTCAACACCGATCTCAAAAAAATTTTTAAAAACCCGGAAAACGCCCGAAAAACGGCAAAAAACAGGACCCGCCTTTATCAGACGGGTCCTGTTGAAAGTATGTCATTTATGTTCCGGGAGCCGGACTTACACCGTCCACGGATCCTCGATGTCAGTTTGACTTGCCTACCAGGCTGATCTCCATGATCTTGTCACACAGATCTCCGAAGCTTCTTCCCGCCGCTTTGGCCGAAATGACGAGGTCCGAATCGGGATAGAGCTGCGGCAGCGAGTCGCACTCGAGGCAGACGAAGGATTTTCCGTCCTGTCCCACAATGAAGTCAAATTTCGCATATGCGTTTACGCCGAGAGCAAATGCGGCATCCTCTGCCGATTTTTGAAGTGCCTTTGCAAGCTCTTCGGGGATGTCTGCGGGACATTTGTTGATTGTTTTTCCGGAAAGCGTAAGGCCTTTTTCCCTGTCGCTTGTCTCCATGGGGAGCTTTTCAAGGACGGGAAGTGCCTTTCCTTCGATCGTGCATACGGCAAATTCACGTCCGGGGAAGTATTCCTCGACGAGGATCTCGGTATCCCATCTGAATGCGGCTCTTACGGCTTTCTCATATGCGGTCAGGTCTGTAGCTACGGAAATTCCAACGCCGATTCCTCCGTTATTGGGCTTTACGATAACGGGAAGCTTAAGTCCCATGGTCGCAGGATCGGGTATGTCGGATGCCTTCTTGATGGTATATCCGCTCGGCACCGGAACTCCGAGGGTCTGCATGAGCTGCTTTGCCGCAGCCTTGTTGGATGATATTGCGGATGAGAAGTAATCGCATCCGGTGTAGTCGAGACCGAGAAGGTCGAATGCGGCCTGGACCTTGCCGTTCTCACCGTTAGCTCCGTGAAGTGCGACGAAGATGAGGTCGGACTGTCTGCAGATCTGGAGCACATTAGGTCCGAAGTATGCACCCGACTGGTCGGGACGGCGTTTTCTTGTAGCCCACAGATCGGGTATCTCATCGGGGATATCGCCGGGTGAGAGTGAATATTTGAAGGGAGCTTCGAATACATTGTCGGGAAGAAGCTCTTCCGTGTCTCCGTAACCCATGAATGCATCGAGAAGTATTACGCTGTTTCCCCTGCCCCTTAAAATGTCCGCAACCGTAACCCCGGTCTTGAGCGAAAGGTTTCTTTCGTTGGAAAGACCGCCTGCGAGAACCACTATGTTGAGATTTCCGGGAAGAACAAATTCCCTGAGATCGTCCTCCGAAAGGCGTACCTCTTCGACGACGAGATCGGATCCGTCCATGTTGAGTTCCAGAGAGTGCACCATCTGCCTTGTAAGTGAAGCGATACGCAGTATGCTGCTTACCTGATCGGGCTTAAGGTCGACATCGTATTTCTTTTTTGCGAAGGACCGGATGCTCTTGGTGATGGGGCGGTTGACGTGAACGACAAGGAAATCGGTAACACCGAGAAGAGCGTTGAGCTTTTTGGAGGTTACAAGGTCGTCGACCATGTCGATTATCTTAAGAACACCGTCAGCCCTGAATGCGGTCATGATGCTCCTCATCGATTTGAGGAGATCGGGATTCTTGCGTGAGTAAAGGATGCAGTACGCAAGAAGGTATGCGACATTGTCGGAATATTTGGGATCTCCGATCATATCGCAGAGGAATGTGATGAATTCCGAAACATCGCAGCCGCTTGACAGTGAGAATGCCTTTTCGACCAGCATTCCGACAAGGTGGTTTGTTTCTGAGCTTTCCTTTTCACTGACGGCGGAGCGGATCATGCTGTTTATGAACTGGTCGATGATCTGCATCTCGGGGCGCTGTCCGCCGGGATTGACGCGGATATTGTATTCACCGTTTTCGCCGAAATCGAAGAAAGTGTTGGGAGCGTGCGATTCGGTGAATCCGAATTTTCCGTAATCGTAGCCGATGTAATATGTCTTTTCACCGATATCGTTCATCAGGATGTTTACATAGTCGAAATCGATGTTGTGGTTTTCGATTATGCCCTGACGTGCGATGATACGCTTGCGGTAGTGATCGATGAACTTATCGGAAAAGCCCTGTCCGTCAAAGGAAACACAGCGGAAGGGAGTGTCGTTCAGTATTGTGATGTACTTTGCTTTGTTACCGCCCTTGGAGTGGCCGATGACGGTGACATTGTACTTTTCGAGCTCGTACTTTTCGTAGACCTGCTTGTACCATTCGAGAGCATTGATCTGCTGGAGGGAGTCCACCTGTCCCGCACCCTCGAAATCGTCGGTCCATTCGTTCTCTGCGGTTCCCCTGAATGCGACGACGGCTTCATGCTTGCCGTTTTCTCCGGGTTCATCCGATTCGTTGATCAAGACTATGGATATTCCGCCGCCCGCACCGAACGCGTTGTCGAGATGAGCTTCCGCAATCTTCGCGTTTGTGATCGAGGAGTTCTTCTTCATTGCAAGGAAGACGTTACGGAAATCTGTTCCGTTCATCTGCGTTGTGTATGTGACTTCCGGATCGAGTGCGTCCATATCGGTCTTTGCAAGGAAATCGCCCACGGTCATTCCTTCTCCCTTAAGGATGGAGAAGAATGGCGGAATGTCGGGAATATAGGTAAGATGTTCGATCAAAAGCAGTTCGTCTGTTCTGTACATGGCTTTCGTAACTCCTGTAAGAATAATGATCAGTTTGATTCTATCTCTTCTATAAGCGCCTGGTAGACCAGGTTCAGGTTCTCGTTCTCTTTCCGGATGTTGCGGACAAGATTGATCCCGATGAAGCGAAGGAGCGATACTCCCGCAGCCGGATGGGAATCCGCAAATGCATCGAAATCCTTTTTGGATATGCTGAGGGATACGCAGTCGGTTCTTGCCTTCACGGTAGCCGATCTTGTGTCGCTGTCGATGAGTGCCATCTCACCGAACACGCAGTGCATCGCACTGTCGAGGCTCGCGCATACGAATTTGTCGCCGAAGACGGTTGTCTTGATGATGTCGACGCTTCCGTCGATAAGGAAATACATATCGTTTCCCGTCGCGCCTTCGGTTATGATGTTTTCTCCCGCGGATGCCTTCGATACCTTCAAAAGCGATGCGAAATCCTCAAGGTCCTTTTCCGACAGGGAATTGAAAAGAGGGAACTGTTTCAGTTTATCCGTGTATTCCATCAGACCTCCACTCCGAGTATTATCGCTCCGGAATTGGCGGGGATCACATAATCGTCGCCGGGATTGAGGAGCGGTTTATTTGTTTCCATTGTCTTAACGGTCTTGAGACGCTGTATGATCTCACCGTAATTGGTAGATTTCTGTGCTTCGGAAAGTATGCTGTGCTTGATCTCTTTTTCAACACCCATGTTCTCGAGAATGCCGAGGAGAAGGATATTCTTTTCCTTCTTGTAGCTGTCGAAGAGTTCGGAATATTTCCTGCCGATCCACTTTTCGGTTACGGGCTCTATCTGGACGGAGATGCCGTCGCCGTTATCGAGGAGCGAGCTCATGACCTTGCTCATTCCGCTGTAATTTGTTGATGTTGTGAGTATGTGTCTTGTGTATTCTTCGGTGTAGATGATCTCCGCACACCCCTGTGCTTCGAGATAGTTGCGATAGCGCTCCGTTCGGATCTGGGCGCAGATATGACATTTGGAATTGAGATTTCTTGCAAGAAGTGCGGTGACGAATACTCTTGAGTCGATCAGCTCATCATCGAGGTTGTCCCCGTTTTCTCCGACGATCAGGACCTTGGCGGCTGAACCGATGGCGGCATTTTTGAGAGTCTGCTCCTCGGTGAAGTCCCCTTTAAGAAGGTTGAGCCCCTTGAGAACGGGATCGTCTTTGAGAGCCTGGACCTTGACATCATCGGCTCCCGTTATGAGGATGATGTCCGATACGGAGAGATTCCTGTTCTTGCGGAGGATTCCGGTGATGAGGCTCTTTATGTCGTTTTTCCAGCCGCATACGATGATGTGATCTTTCATATTCTGCATTTTTCTGATTCCTCTTTCCGCATTCAGTTTGCTGGCCACGAGGGCGGATGAGATGTAACCTGTGATGGTTGAAAGCCCGAGGACTCCCAGTGAGAGGACTATGAGTCCGAGTATCCTTCCTCCCGGAGTTCCGGTAAATTCGTAGTCGTTACCGGCGAGGGCGAGCAGGTTGTATATGATGACATCGATGAAGGTAAGTCCTTCTTCCCTTGCCCCGCCGAGTTCATAACATGCATAACAGACCAAAAGAACCACTGTCAGGATGAATATGATCATCGCGATGTGCGAATCCCTTAACCTCTGAACAAGGCTCTTTTTTTCTTTTGTTACGGGTATGTGGTTTTGGTCTTCTTTAAAACTGCCCATACATAGGTTATTTTACTGTATTTCGCGTATTTTATCCATTTTTTTGTCCTTTTGCACCTGTTTGATCCCATGTATTTCGAAAATGTACGGAAATATGATAAAATCTAACAAAATAAGCTTTTGGGGGGGAGTATATGTACAGGGCATATCTGGTCGATGACGATCGTTTCATATTGGAGGAACTGACGGAGATCATTCCCTGGATGGAGAATGGTTTTGAGGTCATAGGAAGCAATACCGATCCCGAAAAGGCGATAGAAGAGATCACAGAGCTTGATGCCGATGCGGTGTTCTGTGATATGAAGATGCCCAAGATGAACGGAAACGAGCTGATCTCAAAGCTAAGGGAGAGCGGCTGCAAAGCGGAGTTCGTTGTGATCTCCGCATATGACGATTTTGAAAATGTACGTACATTTTACCGGCAGAGCGGTTTTGATTATATTCTTAAGCCCGTCGATATCGATGATGTCCGCATCGTACTCGAAAAACTAAATTCGGTGCTGTCCAAAAACAGGTCAGCCGAAGGCGGAAGCGTAACGGACAATCCCGGCTTTAACAGCCTTGTTCAGTATGTCGATGAGAATTTCAGGGAGAAGATAACCCTGTCTATGCTTGCCGAGAAATTCGGATTCAGCAGAAATTATATCTGTGCACTTTTCCAGAAATATTACAACCAGTCCCTCAGCATGTATCTTACGGAAAAAAGAATGAAGTATGCGGGAGAACTGATTGAAGATAAGACTCTTCTGATAAAGCAGATCGGTGTCAGGTGCGGCTACACCGACTATTATCATTTTTTCAAAGTGTTCAAGAATTATTACGGAGTTTCTCCGAAAGAGATGAGGAGTCCCGGTGAACAGGAAGATCTGTAAGCTTCTGACAATTTTTCTTGCAATATCTCTTCTGTATATACCGGGCTGCGGTTTCGGACCGCAGCCCGAGATCTTGAATGTCGCGATTCCTTATTCCGACAACATTCCCGATATCGATACAAATTATTACATAAACTATCTTGAGGAAAAGACGGGGATCGATATAGTCGTTTCATTCGTCAAGATAGAAAGCTGCGACGAATATCTTAAAGTGCTTTTTGATTCAAGGGCGGAGATCGATGTCGTGCTGTTCGGCGGGAGCTTTGTTCCGGGTGACGGAGTCCTGGAAGGATATGTATCAAGCGGAGATATTTATCTTCCGGACGGGGAGTTTAAATATGTGTCGGAAGGCTGGGATGCTCCTGCCGGTGCGGGAACGGTACTGTGGATAAACAAAGAATGGCTGGTGAACCTGGGGATGGAGATCCCCGAAACCACCGGGGAATTCGAGGCTGTGCTTGAAGCGTTTAAAACCGGAGATCCCAACGGAAACGGTATCCGTGACGAGATACCGCTTGCGGGTTCTGCCGATGAATATGACTTAAATCCCATGGAATTCCTCATGGGTTCCTTTGCCGTCAACGATCCGTATCATTCAAGAATGACCGCGGACGGAAAGGGCATATGGGCGGATCCCGCGTACCGTGACGGGCTTGAGTACTGTAACGGACTGTATGAAAAGGGACTTATGGATAAAGGAATTTTCGACTGTTCCCATGCACAGCTGAGTGAAATGGTAAACAGTCCGTTACCGATAGTCGGAGCATTCACTTCTTCTTCGATCTGTGATGTCATATACCGCGGAAATCCCGAAGTGATGGACAGGTATGTGTATGTTCCTCCGCTTGCCGGTCCGAACGGAATATCCTATGCCATGATCCCCGAAAACAAAACAAAGATCGGAGCGATAATCCTGTCACGGAGCGAAAGGAAGGAAGCCGCACAGCTTCTGCTGGATACAATGATGAGCGAAGAAGCATCGCTCATCGCAAGATTCGGAGAACCCGGAGTCGACTGGGATTATTCGGACGGAAAGGACATAAGCATTTACATGACTCCTTCCACTGTCACTGTAAAGAATTACATCCGCGATGCCGTACAGAATAAGAATCTGAACGGTGTCGGTCCTATGGCGGTACCCGAAAAATACATTTACGGTGTTACGTGGAACGGACCTGATTCCGATGCAGAGTATGTTGATGCGAGAGCGCAGATGGCATATATTGGCTGCTTTGCGGAGCCGGACGGGGAGCTTCCCGCAAGAAATGCGGAGCTTTCGGAGTATCTTGACCGTCATATGATCGCATTCGTATCGGGTGAAGAGGATATTCTGAGCGACAGCATCTGGACAGAATATGTTTCGGGGGCGGAGGAAATCCTGCATTGAAAACTTTTGGAATGGTGTACTGGAATCTGAAGCGTGTATAAATATTCCGGAAAAAAGAGAACGATCGGAGTGATGCTGTTCGGAGCGGGGATAGTACTGCTCTGGGTAGTGTTTTATCAGCTCACGGTCAGGATCATCAGGCAGAATATGGAACGTCATGCGATGAGCGCAGTCGGAACCATTATGAACGATGTCGGAAACGAACTTGTCATGATGGAAGAATGCTCGTCGATCCTTGCCATTGATGAGAGCGTGAAAAAACTGTCGGCACTGGACTTCGGAGAAGATTTCTATGCCATGGGACGTGCCACACAGGATGTTCTTGCTCCCGTTCTCAAAAGCGTTGTAAATGCCGACAACGTTATCGTATATAATACGGACGGGGATTTTTACAGGCTTAAAGGGACTGCGCCGAACACGATAGCTGTCAGCTCCTTCCATATCATCAGTGAAGGAAAGAGCGACCGGATGGTTTCGGTATCCTCGGGCTCGGATAATTATGTCGGTATATACCGTGTCATAGAAAATGAAAACAAGATCACCGGCTATGTTCTTCTTTTGATCGACCAGAGAAAGGTGGAAAAGCTTCTCTCGACATATAACGATCCGGACTATATAGGTGCGGCGCTCTACTACGAAGACAGGCTCATCTGCGCGGGAGGCGGGATCGGCAAGGAGGATGTGGAAAGCAGACTTTCCGAAGCAATCTATGTAAGCGAGAGGTTTATCGGCTTTACCGGATACAGGGTTGTTGTGTACTGCGTAGATTCAGTTTCGAAGGATGTCTCCCGCTTTTTCACCATCGCACTTCCGGTAACGATCCTGATACTCGTTATCGCCGCATTTATTTTTGAAATGGTCATGAGAAGGTTCATAAGGACAAGCATCGATCTTGAACTTGAAAGAACCAACCTCACTCTTTTGAAAAAACAGATAAGCGCACATTTTACGGTCAACACGCTGAACATCGTAAGGGCGCTTATAGGAAAGGGTGACAGGGAAACGGCCGCGAGGATCTGCACAGAACTCTCCGTCCTATTAAGATATGCCAATGCCTCGGATGAGTACATTTCCCTTCTTGAGGAATTGTATGTTCTGAAGCAGTATACGGAGATAATGCAGGCAAGATACCCCGATATGATAAATGTATGCTTCGGGGAAGATGATTCCTTCAGCGATATACTCATACCGAGGATGCTGATCCAGCCCATTGTCGAAAACGCGATCATGCACGGACTTTCCGCAGAGGGCGGAAATCTGGAGATAGATGCCCGCCCGGAGAATGAAGACCTGTTCATAACGATCACCGATAACGGAAAGGGAATGGATGCCGGTGAACTGGAAAAGTTAAGAAACGAAACGGAAAGCGGGGAAGGTACGGAGCGCGGAAGTCTTGATCACATAGCGCTGGCTAATGTAAGAAAAAGGATCGAGGTGCTTTTCGGCGAAAACTACGGTATGGATATCGAATCCGATGTGAACAAAGGAACCTGCGTGACACTTCATCTTCCGCTCATCAGGGCAGGAAAAGAAAAAAACGGTTCTGATTTTTCCGCCGATGTATTATCATCAGATAAGAAACAAAGCAAAATAAAAAGCCGGAGAAAAGTAAAATGATCTTTGATTCGATCTGTCCTCTTATGAAGGAGGATGCTCTCAAACTTCCCAAGGATACCAATGTAAAGGTTTATATGAGGCATTCCATCAGGTTTGACAATCCCGTAGACGGTGATTATTCGGATCTGCTCCTTACGCCGGAGGGCATCGAGATCGCAAACCGGATCGGAAGGAATCTCGATGTTCCGGTCGGAAGGTTTTATGCAAGTCCCGTTAAAAGGTGTGTCCAGACAGCTGCCGAGGTCGCAAGGGGAATGGGAATAGAAGAGCCCGGGATTGAAAGGGTTCAGGCCTTTGCACATATCGAAGGACTCGGCCCCGCACAGGAGCAGGGAATAGGCTGGTACAAATTCTACTACGGACTCCAGAACGGTATTCCCGAATATACCGCGGGTTACACACTGGATCAGGCAGCTCTTCCGATACTGAATGCAATATTCGATATCCCGTCATCCGACGGAAAGCTCGATATCATCTGCTCTCACGACGGACATGTGGTCATACTTGCAAGCGCATTGTTCGGTCTTAAGACGGGACTCGAAGGCGAGAACTGGTGCGGATTTACGGAAGGATTGTTCTTCCACGGAACGAGGGATGATTTCACCGCATACTGGAGAGGCGAAAAGAAGGAATTCAAAAACTGGAAGATGGACTGAAACTCTTCGGATGTACCGAAAAGATCAAGCATTGAAAAAAGCCCCGGCGATGAGCCGGGGCTTCGTATTATCCTTATCAGATCTTGTGATCGGATCCGAGAACGTTGACGATCTTGTGAGCGACCATATCCTTAACGGCCTGACGAGCGGGCTTGAGATACTGTCTGGGATCGAAGTGATCGGGATGCTCAACGAAGTACTTACGGATGTTGGCGGTCATTGCAAGACGGATATCGGAGTCGATATTGATCTTACATACTGCAAGCTTAGCTGCCTGACGGAGCTGATCCTCGGGGATACCGATAGCATCAGGCATATTTCCGCCGTACTCATTAACCATCTTAACGAATTCCTGAGGAACGGATGATGATCCGTGAAGAACGATGGGAAATCCGGGAAGCCTCTTGATGCACTCCTCGAGAACGTCGAAGCGGAGCGGAGGGGGAACAAGGATGCCGTCGGCATTTCTGGTGCACTGTGCAGCAGTGAACTTGTATGCTCCGTGGCTGGTTCCGATAGCGATAGCGAGGGAGTCGCATCCGGTCCTGTCTACGAACTCTTCAACTTCCTCGGGTCTGGTGTAAGCTTCCTTGCCTGCCTCAACCTGAACCTCATCCTCGATACCTGCGAGAGTTCCGAGCTCAGCCTCGACAACTACGCCGTGATCGTGAGCATACTCAACTACCTGCTTGGTAAGAGCGATGTTGTCCTCGAAGGACTTGGAAGAAGCGTCGATCATAACGGAAGTGAATCCGCCGTCGATACATGACTTGCAGAGCTCGAAAGTATCACCGTGATCAAGGTGAAGAGCGATGGGAATCTGGGGATTCTCCTGAACAGCTGCCTCTACCATCTTTACAAGATAGGTGTGATTTGCGTAAGCACGCGCACCCTTGGAAACCTGAAGGATAACAGGGCTCTCAAGCTCTCCTGCCGCTTCGGTGATACCCTGAACGATCTCCATGTTGTTGACGTTGAAAGCACCTACAGCATATCCGCCGTCGTAAGCTTTCTTAAACATCTCTTTGGTTGTTACCAATGCCATAACGAAAAACCTCCTTAAAAGTGAATGTTTTACGAAAAGACTCGTATGTATCAATAATAATTTGTGAGGGGTTTTAAGTCAATATTGGTATTTTGCCCAAGGAACGTGATATAGTAATGCTTGTTTAGGAGAAAAAAACTATGAAACTTACGGAAATCTACAATAATAAAGACAGAGTCCTGTCATTTGAGATATTTCCGCCCAAGGCGGCGGAGGAGCTCGAGAACATCGACGAGACCCTTGAGATACTCTGTGACCTTAAGCCGGACTATATCAGCGTAACTTTCGGTGCCGGCGGAAGCTCCAACAATAACAAGACCATAGCCATCTGCAGGAAGATCCGTGAGAAGTATCACACCGAAGCTGTCGCCCATCTGACCTGCCTTTGCTATGACGAAAAGGAGATCGACGAATTCTGCAGGGAACTGCAGGATAACGGGATCGAAAATATCCTGGCCCTCAGAGGTGATGCCAACCCCAACGCTCCGGCAAAGGGAGTGTTTGCCCATGCATCCGACCTTATCACCTATATAAGACCCAAAACAGACTTCTGCATAGCCGGTGCATGCTATCCCGAAAACCACCCCGATTCACCGGACCGCATCGCAGAGATGGCAGCCCTCAGAAAGAAGGTCGAAGCGGGAGCCGAGGTGCTCCTCAGCCAGCTTTTCTTCGATAATGAGGATTTCTTCAGATTCGTGGAGGATGCGAGGATTGCAGGAATAGACGTTCCCATAACTCCCGGGATCATGCCCTGTCTTTCCGCCAAGACCATAAACAGGATGGTCACCACCTGCGGGGCAAGGCTTCCGGAGAGATTTAAGAGAATACTTGATAAATACGGTGAAAAGAAAGAAGCACTTTTTGATGCCGGACTGTATTATGCGATAAGCCAGATAATAGACCTTATCGCGACAGGCTCGGACGGAGTTCATATCTATACAATGAACAATCCCACGGCTGCGCGCAGGATCTGCGACGGCATCAAGAATATCATCTGATGCCCGTCCGGATGAGGATGCGGCATTCCGGCTGCCTTACCGGTATCCCTGAAAGGTTAAGAGTTACGGTGCTCCTTCATGTAATCCGTGGGGGAGCACCCTTTTTCTTTTTTGAACTGTCTGTTGAAATGCTCGATCGTTTCGTAACCGCAAACGGATGCGGCCTCCGCGATCGACAGGTTTCTGCTCCTCAGAAGGTAGATGGCGTATTCGATCCTTGCTATGATCAGATCCCTTGTCACGGGTACTCCGTAGAGTGCCTTGTAGATATGCTGGAAATATGAAACGCTCATGTTCATTTCCGATGCGAGTTCGGATACTTCCCCTATCCTTGCGGCTTCGCCGCCCTGGTAGATGCGTCCCCTGAGGACATTGAACCTGCTTCTGTAGGATTCGAGGGTTCCCGACTTAAAGTCCGGTTCTTCTTTCACCTTGCTGAGGTCACTGATCTTGTATATGAGAAGCCTTGCGAGACTGTCCATGATCATATCGTGGTTGCCGCCTGTTCTTCGAACCTCCGCTGCGATGTTCTGCATTATCGCGGAAGCTTCGGAATGATCGTAGACGGTAAGGGCGCGTGCGAAGGTAAGGCCCATTTTCTCAAATAGCCCGTCAATTTCTCCGTCATCACCCTGGAGATGGACCCAGTCATCGGTATAAGGAACGTTCCTTAAATAAAAGTGCTCGGGATCTGAGGGCCGGAAGAACAGAAAAGCAGGCCGGTCGACATAGAGCGTCTCGCCGTCCGCTTCGTAATAGAACGGGTTCCTTATCATGACGATGCTGTAGAAGCTGGTCCCGTTCGGACGGTTTATCTCCCAGCCGTTTTCGTGATAGTAATTGTAGCCTGCATAGGGAATCTTTATCATACACTGATTCTGGCACTCCAAAGCAGAAAAAGTCAAGTATAAAGCACATTAAATCATTGTATTTATGATAGATTGCCTTAATATCAAATGTATATGAAAACAGATGATATATCCGGGAGCAGGGCCCGGAGATTTGTTTTAAGGGGTTTTCGATGAAAAACAGACTTAACGATCCCGAATGGAAGAGAGCCATGAAATGGTTCTACCGTTACCTTACCAAATATAAATGGAAGGAAGCGGTGGGACTGGTTCTTGTGACTGTTTGTGCGGTCCTCAATATAATAAATCCCAAGATCATGGGCTTCATAGTCGATGATGTCATCGGAGACGGTGAGGGAATTGCCGAGAGGATGGGAATCCTTCCTCTTGCCATTACACTGATGATAGGCTGTCAGTTTGTCAGAGCTGTCATCAGGCTTATTTCACAGTGGCTTTTTGAGACCTGCTCCCAGGACATGCTCTATGACATGAGGGACGGTGTTTACAGAAGTCTCCTTCAGAAGGATTTTTCCTTTTACAACAGGAACAGGACGGGCGATCTGATGAGCCGCCAGACAGGTGACATGATGGCGATAAGGCATTTCGTCGCTTACGTCATCTATTCCATTTATGAAAACGTCCTTCTTTTCGTGATAGCTCTTGTGATGATCTTCTCGGTCGATTGGAGGATCGGAATCGCGATGATGACGGTTCTTCCCATCAGTGCGTTCGTCACCTATCTTCAGTCCAAGTCCATCAAGCCTAAGTTCATGAAGATCAGGGACAGGTTCTCATCGCTCAATGCATTTGCCCAGGAGAATATCAGCGGAAACCGCGTTGTAAGGGCATTTGCCAAGGAAGATTACGAGATTGAGAAATTCGATGTCGAGAATGCGGCTTACCGTGATGCGGAGCTTGATGCGGCGAAGGTCTGGACCAAGTACGTTCCCGTTTTCGAAGTGTGCGCATCATTCCTTACGGTCATTTTGATGCTGGTCGGCGGAATAATGTGTGTAAAGGGCGCGATGACTCTCGGAGACATGGTCATAGTCAATTCATACCTGTGGATGCTCAACATGCCGCTGAGGATGTTCGGATGGCTTATCAATGACTATCAGAGATTCACGACATCAGTGGTCAAGATCTATACGACTGTATCCGAAAAGCCGAAGATCACCAATCCTTTAAAGCCCAGGAATGAAAAGAAGATAAAGGGCGAGGTCGAGTTTAAGGATGTTTCCTACAATGTCGAAGGTGAGCCGATACTGGACCACGTTTCGTTCAAGGTCAAGCGGGGCGAGACGATAGGAATACTCGGAGCTACCGGATCGGGCAAGACCACGATAATGAATCTTATATGCAGATTCTATGATGTCACGGACGGAGCAGTTCTTGTCGACGGAATAGACGTAAGGGATATGGAACTTCACACGCTCCGCGACGGAATAGGTCTTGCGATGCAGGATGTATTTCTTTTCTCGGATACGATAGAGGGAAATATCGCATACGGAGATCCGGACTGTACGCTTGATCAGGTTAAGTGGGCAGCGAAGATGGCCGATGCCGACGGATTCATAAATGAGATGCCCGACGGATATGACACGGTTGTCGGAGAAAGAGGTATCGGACTTTCCGGCGGTCAGAAGCAGAGGATAGCACTGGCAAGGGCGATCCTCAAAAAGCCTGCGATCGTGATCCTTGACGACACCACATCGGCGGTAGATATGGAAACCGAATCACAGATCCAGAAGGATCTTAAGCTGCTTGAGAATGAGACCGTGTTCATAATCGCGCAGCGTATATCCTCGCTCAAGGATGCGGATATGATACTTGTCGTCGAAAACGGCAGGATCACCCAGCAGGGAACCCATAAGGAACTGGTGGAAGAGGAAGGCTACTACAGGACCGTTTACGAGCACCAGCTGGGCAATCTGAAGGCGCAGACCGCATAAGGCATTTGAATGTATATGGAACCGTTGGTATGACGGAGAATAATAATGGCAAGAAATAAGATTAACGAAGATGAATATTTAGAGGAGTCATTTGACCTGGAACAGCTTAAGAGGCTGGGAAAGTATGTCGGTGCCTTCAAGGGAAAGCTTTCGCTCGCGGTCGGGATCATGATCGTATCGAGCGGACTTTCGATGCTCATTCCCATTTTCATGAAGAATGTCATGGATGTTGTTACCGAATCGAATTTCGGAACCGGACTGAGCGAAAGTGATGCCATTAAGAAGATAGTCTTCTATTCGGCAGTCACTTTCCTGATCACCGTTGTGTGCGCACTTATCACAAGGGCCAAGATCAAACTCACTTCCCAGGTAGGACAGGGAGTCATCTACAATCTCAGAAGAGAACTGTTCATCCACCTGCAGGAGCTGCCCTTTTCCTATTTCGACGACAAGCCCCACGGCAAGATTCAGGTCAGGGTGGTCAATTATGTAAACAACCTGTCGGATCTTCTGTCGAACGGTATCGTCAATACGATCACTGATATCTTCTCCATGATATTCATCGTGGTCTACATGCTGTATCTCGATGTAAGGTTCACTCTGATCGTTTTGTGCGGAATGCCGGTACTGGTATTCATCATAGTGTTCATCAAGAGCAGACAGCACAAGGCATGGCAGATCCAGTCCAACAAGCAGTCCAACCTGAACGCTTATATTGCGGAATCCGTAAACGGGATCCGCGTAACCCAGTCATTCGTAAGAGAGGATTACAATACCGACTATTTCAACACCCTCAATAAGGAAGCACAGAAATCCTGGCTTACCGCAGTCAAGTACAATTTCATACTCTGGCCCGTCATCAACAACATAAACGTTATCTCTGCCAGCATTATATATGTCCTCGGAATAGGCTGGCTTGCAAAAGGAAACGTAACTATAACCGCAGGACTTCTCATTGCTTTTGCCGGATATGCTTCAAGGTTCTGGCAGCCAATCATGACACTTGCGAACTTCTACAATTCGCTCCTGACAGCGGTGTCATATCTCGAGAGAATATTCGAAACAATAGATGCACCTGTTCTTGTAAAGGACAAAGAGGGCGCCGGACAGATGCCCGAGATCAAGGGCGAGGTCGAATACAAGGATGTCAAGTTTGCTTACGAGGATGGTGTTGAGGTTCTTCACGGCGTCTCCTTCAAGGTAAAGCCCGGAGAAAGCTATGCGATAGTCGGACCCACCGGAGCCGGCAAGACCACCATCGTAAACCTGATCAGCAGGTTCTATAACGTCACATCGGGAGAGATACTCATCGACGGAGTAAACATAGAGGATGTGACGATAAAGTCCCTCAGAACACAGATGGGTGTAATGATGCAGGATTCCTTTATCTTCTCGGGAACGATAATGGATAATATCCGCTACGGCAACAAGGATGCATCGGATGAGGATGTAATAAAGGCAGCCAAGACCGTACGTGCTCACGACTTCATCATGTCACTTGAGAAGGGCTATGATACCGAGGTCAATGAGAGAGGCTCGAGACTGTCAGCCGGCCAGAGGCAGCTTATCTCCTTTGCAAGAGCGGTTCTTGCGGATCCCAGGATACTTATCCTTGACGAAGCTACCGCAGCGATAGATACGGAGACTGAGATCCTCCTTCAGGAAGGTCTTGCAAGGATGCTCAAGGGAAGGACTTCGTTCATCATCGCACACAGACTTTCCACCATCAGGAATGCCGACTGCATCATGTATGTCGACCACGGAATGATAGAGGAAAAGGGAACCCACGAGGAACTCATGAAGATAGAAAACGGCAATTACAGAAGGCTCTGCGAATCTCAGCTTGAAGCTTTCAGCTGATCGTATCATCGCCTTTGCCGTATCTTCTTTTCCAATCAAGTAATCTGTTTCTGCTTTCAATATCCCCCCAGGCACTTGCTATGCTGCCACGGGGGATATTTGATTCTTTGGGAAACTCCGTATCAGGTTCTTCCTTAACGGAAGTGTTGTCCAAAAGCTGCTTATTCTTTCGGAGGTATTTGTAGATGCGGGGATCCGGCGAGGTTATACCGAATCTCTTTTTGTATCTGTCTATGTACTTTTCAATCGAGTGTCTGTCCGCGCCGTCGAACACGAACATCTTTCCGGGTTCGCAGATAAGGATCGTCGGATCCTTTTTTATTGTCCTTCCGAGTATGAAAAGCAGGTCCGGATAAAGGATGGGAGTATTACCGACAATGGGAGAGGTACTGACAATGAGCCTGAGACCGGAGTCATCTTCCGGCACATCTTCCGCGGCCATGGATTCCGGCACGCTTCTTTCGTAGTCGTACAGATCCGGCGGGACAAGTGCTTCGGGCGGATAGTCAATATAGCATCCTGTTTTCAGATCGTATATCCTGGGCGGGAACAGGAGGGAAGTGTTGGCTATGGCATCCTTGAAGACTGCATTCAGCGGAACATTCCAGCTTGCGGCTTCATCACGACTTACCGGGATCAGCAGATGCTCTCCGTCCTGGTATGCATATCTGTTAAGTCTTACCGTTATTCCTTTTCTTACCATTGATACTTCCGTGATGCCCGGGACAGATCTTCCTTTTGTTTCGGAGCCGGTTACGCACAGGCTTCCCCGTATATCGTAATATCCGTTCTTTGCCCTGTTTATCCACAGCATGGGGTCTTCCCTGTTTTCAAAGCGCATATTCTTTCCTTTCTTTTATATGTGGTATCTGAGCTGGCCTATAAGGAGATCCAGCTGGTCGCTCAGACAGTCGAATCCGTATGAGTTCAGAAGTGAGCAGGCGTAGATGTATTTTTGATCCGTCGGTCTCGTAAATCTGCTCTTTCCTCCGAAGAAGATCTCTTTGTTAATGTCGGGTACATAATCGAAGAGCTTGAGGATCTCCTGGGTGGTTATCATTCTGCATCCATTCTCTATATATGAAACCTCGGCCTGCCTGATTCCGAGGATCATTGCGAGTTCATCCTGCGTATGCTTTATCCTTTCCCGAACCGACCTTACGCTGTTTCCGAGAATGATCCTCGCGTCCTTCGGTCCGGGCCACGCTTCCGAGCTTCCCTGCGCGGAGTATTTAAGGTCGAGAAAAGTCATGATCTCCCGGAGCTTTTCTTCTTTTGTCCTTCCCGGACGGGTTTCACATAGTATTCCGTTCACAATAAAATCCATATGGTATCCCCCTGTATATACATTTCAATGTGACGAAACGGCAGATTTGACCGTCTATATAGATGGTAAAGAAGGAAAAATACAGATTCCATACGGCATAGGTTATATTTTGCGGATAAATAATCACTCAGAGTTATAAAAATCATGCCGGTCACGTGGTATAATAATTATGTATGTGCGGATTTACGCCCGGAGGATCATTACATGGCAAATAAGTACAATGCATTTATTTCATACAGACATGCTCCCGAAGACATAAAGATTGCTTCGGAAGTGCAGAGATCGCTTGAAAGGTTCAAGATCCCGCCTGCCATCCAGCAGAAGACGGGGATCAAGAGATTCGAGAGAGTATTCCGCGATAAGGAAGAACTTCCCATCACTGCGGATCTTAACGATGATATAGATGAAGCTATCAAGAATTCGGATAACCTGATCGTCATCTGCTCGACCAGGACGAGTGAATCCATCTGGGTAAGGAAGGAGATCGAGACCTTCCTTAAGTACCATACGAAAAAAGAGATCTTCACCGTTCTTGTAGACGGTGAGCCCGAGGATGTCATCCCTGACATCCTGCAGCATGATACGATCACCATAAAGAAGGCCGACGGAACCACCGAGACAAGAGAGGCACTCATTGAGCCCCTCAGCTGTGATTACAGGATCGGCATCAAGAAGGCACGCAAGGTGGAACTGCCCAGACTTGCGGCTTCGCTTCTGGGATGCTCGTATGATGAGCTTGTACAGAGAAGAAGACAGTATGAAAGAAGAAGAAATGCGATAATCGGAACAATCTCCACATGTGCCGGTCTCTGCGTAATGGCATACCTTGTGTGGAGTCTTATGCAGATCAGAATGAACTATGATCTGGCCCAGCAGAACTACCAGCTGGCCCAGGATAACTATATGCTCGCCCAGGCCAATTACGAGACTGCCCAGGCGAATTATGAGGAATCTCTCAGGAATCAGTCCGAGTACCTTGCGACAGTATCGGGCCAGTTTCTTGCTAAAGATGACAGAGTAAATGCAGTTCTTCTTGCGCTTGCAGCACTTCCTTCCGAAGGTAATGACAGACCTGTAACAACCAGGGCGGAGTATGCGCTGACCAATGCTCTGAGCTGTTATCTTACTCCGGGAGCCTTTGCCATGGAGCCTGTATGGAGGTACTCCACAGCATATCCGATTGAGAAATATTTTGTCACTCAGGATCAGACCAAACTGATCGCGCTTGATGCCTGCGGTGATGTCACGATATGGAGCCTCTCTGACCACAGTGTTTATAAGGTGATCCCCCGCGAAGGCAGGGAAACCCAGGATATTGCCATAAACAGAGAGGGTATTCTGGTGATAAACTATGAAAAAAAACTGATCGCCTATGACGCTTCATATGAAAATGTGCTCTGGAGTCTGGAACTAGATGAAGATCATGTATGCTATTCCAAGAAGAAATCATTGCAGATGATCACCGAAGGTAAGGAAATTCTTTTTGCCGGACAGACTCATGCAATGGTCCTTGATGTACTTACAGGATCGGTCGAATTAGATTTGAACATCCGAAGCGAAGAGGAAGAAAACAGCTTTTCAATCTACGTGCCTTACATAACCGCATTGAAGGCATCCAAGGACGGACACCTTATAGCTGTAGTATCCTCCAAATACCAGGAAGCGCCTGTAATATCGGTATATGATCGTAATGCATCCGAATTTACACCGCTTTCCGAAACGTTCGGTCAGTTTTTTTCCATGAGATTTACTGAGGATAATGATCTTATCATCTCCTACGAAAAGGAAAGCTCGGACTTAGGATCTTTTCAGATAGGCTCGGCTGCATTTCTCACCAGCAGTATCCGCACAACGGCGAAATTCGATGTAACTACCGGCAAAGAAGAGTGGGAAGCTGATGTTCCTTATACTTTATCATACGCAAACACGCAGATCCATTTTTGTGATTTCGACAAATCCGGAGAAATGATCCCGGCTGTCTGTGCCGTTTTCTCCAACAAGCTGTACATGTTTGATCTTGCAACTGGAAAAGTGTTGTTTGACACAGAGATGCTGGGCGAGAATGTTTACTCATACCTGACCGATAACGGCAAAGGGATCGTGCTTGTATTAAGAAGCGGAAAATACGTCTATGCTCCGTTTTCCTCAGATGGGCTCGGCATTGTCTCCTACGATTATTTTCAGGATGGGCTCGGTGATGTGGCGGCATGTTATTCCGAAGAAGAAGATGATGTTCATTTCCTGGTAAATTATTCGGATGATACAGGGATAATAGAGTATGATTCAGAGTTCTATGACACAGGTTTTCACACCATAGAGGGGATTGAGGAAGGCGACCAGATAAGACAGGCGCTTCAGTGCGGTGATAAGATCCTGTTTTTAGGCAGCAGCATGAATCTGTATTGCTACGATGCCTCCGCGGGAAAGATCGAATGGAAGACTGTTGTTGACGGAGATTCTTACGTGTCGGTAAGGCTGATATATGCAGCTTCGGATGGCAAAGCATATTTTGTAAACAGAAATTCACTTTCGGAGGACGATTTCTTGGGCGATAAATTGTTTATGGTCGATACGTCCGACGGAACGATCAGCCGGGTTGAGGGAATCCCCTGCTCAGGCACTATCACGGAATGCTGCGTGGACGATAAGATGTTCATTTCTGCGATCGGATACGGTGATCTTCCTTCCGGCATATATATATATGACTGTATTGCGCACACTTCCGAGAGAGTGGAGGTCGCAGATGATGAAGCCATAAAATACGGTCTGGGAAGACTGGCCGTGTCTCCGGACGGAAAGAAAGCAATATATATTTGCGGCGATTTTATGGCAGATAATGAGACTGCTTATTTCATCGATCTTGAAAGCGGCTCGTACACGGAAACCGCATGTGCCGACGGCTCTTTTGCCGTTTGGGATGAGGCTTCGGAAAAATATGCGATAGGATGCGGAAACTATGTAAATATGTATGATATCACGGACGGAATATTCCTTACGATCCCCAAGGGGGATTCGGAGATAGAGAATATACTCTTTTGCGATAAGGGACTGATCGTCTGCTCACAGACCGGTATCCTGATGCTGTATGATCTCGATGGTAACATGAACGGCAGCATTCAATTGGAAGGTAATCCCTCCGTCACCTACGATAATTCTTCTCTTTCACTTACGGAAGATGATCTGATTGTTACTTGCGGAGAATGCAGCAATCTGGTAGATATGGAAGAATTTGAGATGCGGACCACCCTGTACGGACTTAAGTGTTTCGACCGTGAAAACGGAAGATTTTACGTAAAGTCATACATGGATCTTCCCGGAACCTCGGCAGTCCTGTATTATGACAGACTTTCCGTAGAGGAAATGATCGAAAGGGGAGTTGAATACGTCGGAAGCGAAACTCTCAGTGAAGAGATGAAGAATATGTACGGAATCTCATAGAAAGTATAATAAGTAAAGCCGGAAGGAAAACCTTCCGGCTTTTTATATGAATTGATAATGCGAAGATCACTTTACGAGTTCGTATGATTCCTTGAAGAGATCTTTGCCGATGATATATACATCGTCCTGATCGGAAGCTTTCATTGCAAGATAATCGCCGATCTCTCCGTTAAGGTAATCGTTCTTGAGCCACTTGGTGAAGACCTTGGCCCTTCTCTTCAGCGGTCTTGCAAGGATGTGGTTTCCGCCTGTGGATACACACATTTTTGCTACGGGGATGAGATTGATGATCTCACTGGTAGAAAGGATCCTTACGGTGGGTGAGTATTCAAGCTTCAGGTCATATTTGCCTTTGAGCTTTTTGTAATTCTTTTTGAATACGGTCTGGGTGGAAGGATAGACCTCGCCTCTTATTCCGATCATGATGACGGTGTCTTCTTCGACTGTCAGATAGATATCGCCCTCCAGTGTTCTGACGAGGACCTTGGTACCGATGGGAAGGAATTCCTTCGGGATCACATAGCCCTGTTTGATGGGCATCTTGACGTATTCCTTCATTCCCTTTGTGGGCACCTTGGTCTTTCCTGCATAGATGACATCCACGCTTGTGAAGTAATCATGCAGTCTTTCGCGGAGAATGGAAGTGACCGCTGCGGCTTTTTCCTTGTCGGAAGATTCGGCATACCTTTTGTATTCCTGTTCAAGGAGCTCGTTCTGGATGAATCCGCCGGCCTTGTTGACGTGTCCGCCGCCGCTTCCGATCTTTTCTGAGATGTAAGCAGCAAGCTCATCGGCACGGACCTCGGCATAGTCGCTTCTGATGGAGAACTTTACGCCGTAATCGAGTACCGAGAAGACGAGACATACATTGACCGTATCGACGGCCAGGAAGAAGTCACTTATGAGTCCGAGGATGTTGGGGTCACAGGGCTGAGCTTCAAGGATCGCATAATTGTGATCCTGATGATATTCGACACCGAGAAGTGCAACGCCTGCGATCTTGGCCTCTTCGAGGGAGATGTTCATTCCGTTCAGTCTTCTGAGGAGGACCTGATCGACGAATAATTCTTCAAGCATATCCTTGTCCAGGGGATGGAACAGTTCGGACAGGGAGTTGGTATCGGTGAAAAGCCCGTAATACATTGCGGATGATACTTCCGGTCCGGGCTGGTATTTTTCCTTTTTCATCATGTCCCAGATGACGGTACAGCAGGAGCCGATTCCGGATCTGATCTCATGGAGCTTGGGAAGCCTCTTGCCGGGAGCGACCTGGTGATGGTCGATGATGGCGATCTCCTTGGCATCGAACATGGTAACATTGCTCTCGCCGTACTGACAATCGCAGGTTAAGAGCAGGTCGGGATTACCTATGTTGGATGTTTCGAATTCGATGGGGATCTCAAGAGCGCTGATTAGATACTCGAGGTTGGACTTCGATATCTTTTTCTTACCCGAGTAGATGAAGCGGACTTTTTTTCCTTTTTCCTTAAAGAAAGAATAGAGGGCAAAGCCGGAACCAATGGCATCTGCGTCGGGGTTGTCGTGGCACTGGATGACGATATTGTCGAACTTGAGAAGATCGGACAGTTTCATGTTACGCTCCCTCATAAACTATGTTAATATAGTTACTGCCTTATTATACAATATGTGCGGGATATGAGAAAGC
>JAEEQL010000177.1 GCA_016285265.1 Lachnospiraceae bacterium | reverse complement strand
GACCGTAGGGCATGCGGCGGCAATGCTCGGTCAGAAAGAGTTAAAGCGCTGGATCAACACGGCGGTCACCAAGGAGCTCTGTGCCGACAAGCCCGGTGAGATCACAAGGATTTCGCTAATAAGGGCAAGATTTGCCGAACTGCTCGCACCCGTATTCGGACTTGCTGCAAGTTCATCGGAGCTTTTCCTGATGGGTCTTTTCTCCGTACTCGATGCCATGCTCGATAAGCCCATGAAGGATGCACTCGATCTGGTCAAGGTCTCCAAGGATATCTCCGGAGCGCTTCTTGACGGAACCGGTAAATATGCTCCCGTTCTCGATTTCATAAATGCGTATGAAAATGCCAACTGGTCGGAGGTATCAAGACAGCTCATTCTGAAAAATGCTGAGGATTCCGCGGTATACGATGCATACACCGATTCGCTCAGGTGGTTCAGGGATCTGTTCTACGGTAAGGACAAGTGATCATTTTATAACCAAAGGCCGCGCCTTGATGAGGTGCGGCTTTTTATATATTACGAAGGTGAATGAATGGACATCGAAACATTACGTCAGGCGATAGACAAACTCTATGAAGAGGGAAGAGCTCCCGAAGCGGAAAGACTTATGCTCGAGGTTGCGGCGGTGGCTGCTGACGAAGGCGAGGATGCGTTTCTTCTTCAGATCCTCAATGAGCTCATAGGTCATTACCGTGAGACCGGTGAGTGGGACAAGGCTTTCGAGATCTCGGACCGTGCGGTCATGATCGCGGGAAGGCTGTTCCCCGAGTGCTCCGTTCCCTATGCGACAACACTGCTCAATGCGGCATCCATGTACAGGGCGGCCGGAAAGCTGGATATCTCCCTTGATATGTACCGCAGGGTCGAGCTTATCTACGCGGAGGTTCTTAAGGCCGACGACATGCTCTATGCGAGCCTTTTCAACAACGAGGCACTTCTGTATCAGGAAAGGGGCGAGTTCGCGAAGGCCAAGGCTCTTCTTATCAAGGCACTTGATATCGACAGGGCTAACGGAAAGGAATACGAGGAAGCTGTATCGCTTGCAAACATCGCGGCTACGATGATACAGACCGGAGAGACGGAGGAAGCGTTAAAGCATGCCGAGGCTTCCGTTGCCCTTTTTGAAAATCTCGGTGTCCGGGACCAGCATCTGTGCGCCGCATTTTCCGCGATGGGAAGCTATTACTATATCAGGGGAAAATTCGATGCGGCATCCGTATGCTTTAAGCAGGGCATGGACATCATGGAGAGCATCCTCGGAAAGAACGGATATTACGAAAGGCTCCGCGAAAACTACGAGGCATGCATAAAGGCGGCCGGAATGAGCAGGGCATCGGAGAATGACGATCATGCAAACGGTGCGCCTTCCGAAAAAGAGGACGCAGCGGGCGTTGCAGCTGCTGGTGATAAATCTTCATCGGATGCTGTTAAGGGTATCGATATCTGCAGAAAATATTATGAGACCTATGTCCGCCCCATGATCGATGAGAAGTTCCCGGAATATGCTTCAAGGATCGCGGTGGGACTTGCGGGAGAAGGCTCCGATGCTTTTGGTTTTGATGATGAGCTTTCAAGGGATCACGACTGGGGACCTTCCGTCGTGCTCTGGATAAGCAGGGAGACCGATGCTGAGATAGGAGAAGCGCTCCGCACGGCTTACGAAGAACTTCCCGAAGAGATGGATGGAATAAAGAGAGCTCCCTACGTTCGCGGAAAGAGCAGAAGGGGAGTGCAGACCATACCGGAGTTTTTCGAAAGACTTACCGGTGCGGCTGAGTATGAAGATATCGACTGGAGAAATACCGAGAGCAGCAAGCTTGCCGCGGCTGTTAACGGTGAGATCTGGAGAGACGACGAGGGAACCGTGACCACTTACAGGGAAAAGCTTTCGAAGGGCTATCCCGAAGAGATACTTTTCCTGAACCTTGCACAGTACTGCGCTCTCTTTTCGAGGGAGGGCCAGTATAACTGCGGAAGGGTTAAGAGCCGCGGTGACGATATGACCTCCCGCATGTTTGCTTACGATGCGATCCGAGATGCAATGAAGCTTAAGTACCTGTCGGAAAACAGGTTCTTCCCCCATGACAAATGGCTCAGGAAGGGTCTTAAAGATCTGGAAGACGGTGAAGCGTTCGAGGCTCTTTTGCTCAAAGCGGAAAAGACCCGGGATTTTGAAGAGCTTGGCTCATACCTTGCGATGGAGCTTTACCGCAGGGATTACATCAGCGACATAGATCCTTATCTTGACCACCAGACCGAGGAGCTTTTAAAGAAATCACTCTGGTCCGCCGAGGATAAGGAAGAGCTTGCAATGAAGATAGCAAAGCTTGAGTTCGAAGCATTCGACAAGGTATCGAACGAAGGCGGAAGGGCATCGTGCCAGGACGACTGGCGTACCTTCAACATCATGCGCAGGAGCCAGTATCTTACGTGGGACAGGACCATGCTCCTTCAGTACCTGTATGATTTCGAAAGGGAGATGAGCCTCGGTCACAACCTCATCACCGAAAAGTACGGACGCATGATGGAATCTACGGCGCCCGAAAGATATAAGGAGATCGCGGATAATTTCCCGGAGCTGTCCGGGGAAAAGAAAGCGATAATAGAACAGATAGTAAAGATCCAGGTGGACTGGATGGAAAGCTTTGCCGCGCAGTACCCGGCGATGGGAGAGCGCGCACGAAATATCAGGACCTCGCAGGACAATGCTTTCGAAACATCCTATGAGACGTACCTCAGGGGTGAACTCGGAACATATTCCGACAAGATGCTCGAGCTTTACGCGAGATTCATCGTTACACTTTCCGGAGAAGGAAGAAATCTTGCATACGAGACTATGCAGAATACCGCAAGGCTCTATGGCTATGACAGCATAGATAAAGCGGAGCGTTTCTTTGCAAGATGACAGGAACCTTTATGAACAAGACTGCCCTTAAGGGGATCGGCAAAAAGAAAACTGAACCGGTCTTTCACATTTCGGCATGCGTTTATGCGGCCGTTATCTTCGCATCCCATTTTATGAGGATATTCGATAATGATTTCTGGGGAGATGAAGCATATTCCATCGGCATGGCAAGGATAGGATTTGACGAGATGCTTAAGATCACCGCCTC
>JAEEQL010000176.1 GCA_016285265.1 Lachnospiraceae bacterium | reverse complement strand
GCAGGACCCGCAGAAAAAACAAAAAGTCAGGAGAGGTTATCTCCTGACTTTTTTATTATTTTTCGAGATATTCTATCGCGGCATCCAGCTGATTGTCCGTTCCGTCAGCCATATAGGCGTCGTAATCGAACTCAACTTCAATATCGGGAGTGATACCCACACCGTTTATCGCGGTTCCGTTCGGAGTAAAGTACTGGTCCGTCGTGAACTTGATGCCCGATCCGTCACTCAGGAAGAAGAAATCCTGTACAAGTCCTTTTCCGTAGGTATTGGTGCCGATGGATATGGCCATTCCGTTATCCCTGAGAGCACCGGTCATGATCTCCGAAGCGCTCGCGGTGTATCCGTCGGTAAGGATAACTATCCTTCCTTTAAACTCCCTGTCACCGTCGCATTCAAAGTCTGTCCTTTCACCGGAAGCATCCTCGGTGGAAAAGATGACGCCCTTGCACATGATCTGGCGTATGATGCCGGTCGCCGCCCTGAGAAGACCGCCCGTATTACCGCGAAGGTCGATGACCATGTCCTTCATTCCGAGAACCTTCAGCGTTGCAAGCGCATCCGTAAACTGGTCTATCGCGACATCATCGAAATCCTTGATCTGGATGTAACCGATATCATCCGTCAGCATCCTGTATTCGACATCGATCTTCTTGAGCTTATCCCTTACCGCCCTGCAATCGAGGGTTTCGCCCGTGGATTCCCTGTAGACCGTTATGGTCACCTCGGTACCCTTTTCGCCTCTCATCTTCTCGGCTACTTCATATCTGTCGAGCCCCTTTACATCCTCGCCGTCTACCGCAATGATCACATCGCCGGCCTGAAGACCCGACTTTTCCGCGGGGCTGTCCTCGTATACTCCGGAAATATATACCTCTCCGTCAAGATTCTGCTTGATAAGAGCTCCTATTCCGTAGAAGTTTCCGTCATAATCGGTGAATACCGCCGTAAGCTCTTCCGCGTTGTAATATACGGCATACTTATCGCCGGTCGCACTCATCAGTCCGTCCAGCATTCCTTCCCTGAGTGCTGCCTCGTCATATTCATAGATCGAATACTCCCGAAGGTAAGCCGCGATGGTGTTGGCCTTTGCCGTGACCTCCGCGTCCGCCAGTCCGCGTCCGCCGGATATATAGATGACCCTTCCAAGACAAAGGAAAAAGAATGCAACGGAACACAAAAGGAGCATTATGAGCATTCCGAAGACAAAGCCCTTTCCGAAAGGATGCTTTTTCTTTTTTTTGCGGGGATTTTGAACATCTTCAGACTGCTGAACGGCAGGTTCAGCTTCAGATCCTGTGTTCTCCCCCATCACTTCGTTTTTGATCTCCGGTTCATTTACGGACACGGTCTCCGAACCGGTCAGAATTTCCTGATTATCCATAAGAATTATTTACCGAGATAAGGCCAGGGTGAAGTATATTCACCGTTAAGTCTTACTCCGAAATGCAAGTGGTTTCCGGTCGATATTCCGGTGGAGCCTACGGCCGCAATGGTCTGGCCCATGACCACCCTATCGCCCTTTGATACATAAAGTGCGGAACAGTGCTCATATATCGTATAAAGCCCGCCGCCATGATCGACCATGACATAATTGCCCATGGCTCCCGAATAAGTCGCTGCTGCGACCTCTCCGTCATAAGCCGCATAGATATCGGTTCCGTAATTGGCTGCAAAATCTATTCCTCTGTGGAATGTGCTCGCACC
Organism: Lachnospiraceae bacterium; assembly: GCA_016285265.1. Lineage (GTDB taxonomy): Bacteria > Bacillota > Clostridia > Lachnospirales > Lachnospiraceae > AC2028. Next base: position 1,412 of record JAEEQL010000176.1, on the reverse strand, counting down.
CGCGGTGGGAGCATTCCTGTATCCGAAATCGGATGATACATACTTATAGGATGCAAGAGGGAAGAGGAACTGTCCGCCGTCGTAGTGAAGTCCGTTCTGGCTGGCAAGACGTCTTCTCTCATCCTCGATCGCCTTAAGTGCCGCTTCGATCTCCGCTTCACGCTGTTCGATCTGTGCCTGGTATGCGACGATATCCGCCTGTGTGGCATTTATCTGGAGCTGATAGCTGTAGATCTCGCTGTTCTTTTCGGCAATGAGGGTTTCCTGATTTGCTTCCTCAAGCTCTGCATTTGCCTTGGCTTCGTCGAGGATCTCCTTCTGAAGATCGAGCTGCTGCTTGCAGAGGGAAATATATTCTACATTGGCCTTGTATTCTTCCCAGAGGCTTCGGTCTGTCTGTACTACTCTTTCGATGTATTCCGCAGAGTTAAGAAGGTCATTCAGGCTCTTTGCGGAAAGGAGCATATCGATCATGCTCTTGTCGCCCTGCTCGTACATGAGTCTCATACGTACTATCATCGCCTCATGCTGGATAGCTTCGGTCTCCTCGGCGAGCGCAAGCTCAGCCTCGGTCTGTGAGATCTCGTTTTCTTTTGCGATGATCTGCTCGTTGAGTGCGGAGATATTGTCCTGCATGATGACAAGCTCGGCATCAAGCTCGGTTACATACGCGTTCAGGTCGCTCTTAAGGGAAGCAAGCCTGTTCTGGCTCGCGGTAAGGTCGGATACACGACCCGAAAGAGCTTCTCTTTCCGCAGTCGCAGCTTCGATCTCACGCTGTTTTTCCTCTATAAGCGCATTGGTGTATGTGACAGCGGAAACAGGTGTCGTGTCGCTCAAGGGGACATATGCGCAGACTATAGCCGTTGTCAGGACGATCGCTATGCTTTTTGCTATGATTTTCTTTTTCGCCATATTCTCTGATTGTCAGACTTTAAGGTACTTGCGTACGGTTATATAGCTTCCGAGTAATCCCATGCCCACACCGATAAGGATCGATACGGGCATCAGCACACCGAAGATCTCCTCAAGCGAAAGGAAGCTCAGCATCGAAGAGAGCATCTCGAATCTGGTGGTGAGCATATTAAGTACATAATCATAGAGATAATAGATCAGGTACAAGGGAATAAGTGCACCGATGAGTCCGATCATCATACCCTCGAGTACGAAGGGTGCTCTTACGAAGAAGTCCGTGGCACCGATGTACTTCATGATGCCTATCTCCTCGGATCTTACGGAAATACCCACACGTACCGTATTGCTTATAAGGAATATGCTTACCGCAAGCAGGATCAGGATGATCGCCGCGGATACATAAACGATCATTCCGTTGAATCCGGAAAGTGTCGATGCGGTTACCTCGGAATACCTTACGAGCCTAACCTCGGGTTTGGACTGGAGCCATGTAACAA
>JAEEQL010000055.1 GCA_016285265.1 Lachnospiraceae bacterium | reverse complement strand
CTCGAAGGAGATCGGCGGAACCGGTCTCGGACTTTCGATCGTAAAGCACGGTGCAATGTATCATGATGCCGAGGTTTCGATGGAGAGTACACCCGGAAAGGGAACAAAGATCACGATCACTTTCCCTAAGACGGAAAATGAATAATATGGAAATCACCTACAGAAAACTTGAAGAAAAAGATCTCGATACATTCATAAGCATGAGGATCACCCAGCTCAGGGAAGAGGGAGCTACCGAGGACCTCGATCTTGTTCCCGCACTTAAGGATTTCTACCACCGCCATATGGCTGACGGTACATTCGTCTCATGGCTTGCACTTGACGGCGATAAGATAATCGGAACAAGCGGAATGTCCTTCGTGGAAAAGCCCCCTTATTTCAGCTGTCCGACCGGAAGGATAGGACTTCTTTCCAGTATGTTCACCGATCCCGGATACAGAAGAATGGGGATTGCCAAGGAGCTTCTCCACCGTGTTGTGGAAGAGGCGCGTGCTTACGGCTGCGGCGCCGTTCAGATCACCGCATCCGATATGGGTGTAAAGCTTTATACCGCATACGGTTTCGTACATAACGGAAACTTCATGCAGTACAAGCTCTGATGCGGGAGAAGCCTGAATGCATTTTACAGACGCAAAAGGAATACTTACCGGCAGCGGCGGTCACTTCGGAATGAACATCTACAGGGGGTGCACCCACGGCTGCATCTATTGTGACAGCAGGAGCAAGTGCTATCAGTTCACACATCCCTTTGAAGATATAGAAGTAAAGCAAAATGCACCGGAGCTTCTTGAAAAAGCACTCCGTTCAAAAAGAAAAAAATGTATGATCGGAACGGGCTCAATGTCCGATCCGTATATGCACTGCGAAGAAGAACTGCTGCTTACGAGGAAGTGCCTTGAGATCATTCTCGGGAACGGATTCGGACTTGCGATACAGACCAAATCCGATCGCATCCTCCGCGATATAGATCTTCTGGATGAAATAAACCGCTCAGCAAAATGCGTGGTTCAGATGACACTGACCACATATGACGATGAGCTCTGTAAGATCCTTGAACCGAATGTTTGCAACACAAAAAGGCGCATCGAGGTTCTTGAGGAATTCGATAAAAGGGGCATCCCGACCGTCGTGTGGATGACTCCGATACTTCCCTTTATCAACGATACAGAAGAAAACATCACAGCCATACTGAATGAATGCGCCCGTGTGCACGTAAAGGGCGTGATAGATTTCGGTATGGGGCTTACCCTGCGCGAGGGCGACAGGGAGTATTATTATGCCGCCCTTGATAAGCATTTTCCCGGACTTAAGGAAAAGTACATAAGCAGGTACGGAAACGCTTATGAAATTTCAAGTCCGAACGCAAGGGAACTGAGAAAAGTTTTTAAGAAGATATGTAAGGAAAACGGGATGCTCTCGGATCCCGACGAATGTTTTAAATTCATGGATGAGCTGCCTGACAGATACACACAGATGAGTTTTTTTGATATGTGATATTTGTGTGGTATTATAGACAGCGGAGGTTTTGAGAAATGTATTATACAAATGTACTTGATCTGATTGGAAACACACCGCTTATCAGCCTCGAGCAGACCACCGGTCTGCAGATATATGCAAAGGCGGAATTCTTAAATCCCGGCGGAAGCATCAAGGACAGGATTGCCCTTAACATGATCGAGCAGGCGGAAAAGGACGGAAAGCTCCGTCCCGGTATGACGATCATCGAGCCCACTTCCGGAAATACCGGTATCGGACTTGCACTTGCCGGTGTCAGAAAAGGATACCGCGTCATTATAGTAATGCCCGAGAATATGAGTGAGGAAAGAAAGAAGATAATCCGTGCCCTTGGTGCGGAGCTTGTTCTTACGGATCCCAAGCTCAGCATCGGCGGTTCCGTTGACAAGGCACTTGAGATCGCATCGGCTTCGGATGAGTATTTCGTACCCCAGCAGTTCCAGAATCCCGCAAATCCCGATATCCATTACAGGACGACAGCGGTTGAGCTCTGTGAGCAGCTCGGAAAGAAGATCGACATCTACGTTTCCGGTATCGGAAGCGGCGGTACCCTTCAGGGAGTTGCAAAATACCTCCTTGAAAAGAATCCCGACTGCAGGATAGTTGCAGTCGAGCCCAAGAATGTATCGGCGCTTCTCGGAGACGAGCCCGGGCTTCACCAGATCCAGGGAATAGGAGACGGATTCATTCCCGACATTCTCGATACATCCATCATTACCGATATCAAGACCGTAACTGATGAGGATGCCATCAATACCGCCCGTGAACTCGCACGCGTTCAGGGTCTTCTCGTCGGCACCTCGGCAGGAGCGAATGTATGGGCTGCGATGAAGATGGCCGAAAAGTACGGAAAGGACAAGGTCATCGCAACCGTTCTTCCCGACCGTGCCGAGAGATATTTCAGCACCGCACTTATCTGATAAGCAGGGCGCAGCCGCATCACCGGGATATGGGGCGGTTCCCGGCGTTGATCATTGTAAAAAAAGTGGGACGGATCATCCGTCCCACTTTTTATCTATATGAAGAGGATCATTCCTCGGTATGGTCCGAGACGGCATCCGGATCGAATTCAAGGATGTCTCCCGGCTGGCACTTGAGCGTATCACAGATCGCTTCGAGGGTTGAGAACCTGATAGCGGAGATCTTGCCCGTTTTGATCTTGGACAGATTTACATTCGATACGCCTACCTTTTCCGAAAGCTCGTTAAGGCTCATTTTTCTGTCTGCCATGACTCTGTCGAGTCTGAGTATTATCTTTCCCATATCTCATCCCTCCTTAAAGTGTTTCATCGATCTCGGTCTGGAGTGCTGCGCCGTATTCGAATATCGAATAGATGCAGTAAAGGATGAGACCTACGATTATGGTTACGCCCAGTGACATTGACATAAGCGAAGTCACAAAGAGCACTATAAAGCTGACCTTTATCTGATGCATGCACTTTTCACTGAAAGGTGTATTCTCTGTTTCAAGACTTGTGAAGATCTTCCTGATAAAGGTAAGGATCACGGCGATGACTATGCATGCAAATCCGGCGATGAAGCAGGTGATGCCGAGGGGAGCCGCATGGTTTTCGGGCGGGAAGTAACTTTCCAGATCCATCATGAAGCTGAACGCTCCGCTATAGTAGACATTGTTGTCAAGAGTGAGGTAACCTTCCTCGATTCCCCTGTTTAGCTCGGGATTGATCTTCTCTTCGTAGGCGAACATGACCGATCCGCAAACTATTGCGATCACCGCACATACGATCACGAATCCGCGTATGAAGCCGAGTACATTTGATGCCGTATGGCAGCGCTTTTTGATTGCTTCGAGTTTTTTCATCTGTTCATTCATTTTTATTTTCCTCCGTTTGGTTTGGATGTTGTTTTTTGGTTTTCGGTTTGGACCCGAGTGGATGTCATTAAATATTTAATGTTTATCGTTAAACACAATATACCAAGTCAAAATATGTTTGTCAACAATTATTTATCGAAAAACATTAAATAATTTACGAATTCAGATTAAAACATGGATTTTTCAGCATATTTTCGGGCTTTTTTCAGAAAAATATAATTTTCTAAATTCTTTTTTTGCATATAATTATCTGAGTGAAAAGAAATCATACCGGTCATTATGGAGTATTTGTATGGCTACACTTCGTGAAGAAACAAAGGCTGAATGGGACAAGATGAAGGATCGTCCCTTCAAGGAAAAGCTTTCATATTTCTGGGAATATTATAAGGTTCACACCATAGTTGCTGTTATCGCGGTCATCTTTGTTGCCGCCATGATCCGTTCATACGTCACATCCAAAGATTATGCCGTTTATATAGCAGCCGTGGACGCTTTCGACGCGTCCGGGGAAACAAAGGATGTCTGGTCGGGAGAACTTGCCGATATCATCGGATTTGATGAGGATGATTATGAGGTGTACATTGACTATTCCATTCAGTTCGGAGTGGACGGTACCAGCACCCAGGCCAATTACGTATCCGCACAGAAGCTCACGGCGCTTCTGACGTCGAGATCGATGGATATCATGATCGCGGATATGACTGTCTTCGAGCAGTATGCGCAGAATGACTGCCTTGTGGATCTGAGGGATATCTATACGGATGAAGAGCTTTCCGAAATGGAAGGACTTATCTATTACACGGATGCCGCAACATTTGCGGATTATCAGTCAGGCGAGATGGATGTTTTCGAAAAGCAGGCAGAGTATGTCGTTGACCATCACGATCCTTCCGGCATGCGGGAACCGGTTCCCGTGGGCTTTTTTGCGGGAGAGGGAACACGAGTCGGAGAGTCCGGCATGTACGATCATCTTAAGGACACGGAAGACTTTCAGGGCCATGAAAATGAGGCTGCTTTCGGAATACTGAAGAATACCGAAAGATATGATAATGCGGTTGCGGGTATTTCATATCTTGCGGGAAAATGATATTATATTTAGGTATTTTAGGTTATGACGGAAAATAGATTTTTTCAGAGGTCAGGGACATATAAATGGGTCTTTTCAGGCTTATCAACAAGGATGTCGCATTTGAAAATGAAACCCGTCAGGGAGTCGTAACACTCCGCTTACTCTACATCATTCAGGCAGTCGTTGTTGTGCTGGATGTCTTTTTTGCAGGACTCCATATTTTATCGGAATATAAATTTGTCACACTCGGAACTCTTGCGGCGATAGTAGTTCTGTTCCTTCTTACTTATTGGATGAAAACCGAACCGGCCATGGTCGCATATATTGTTTTTACTTTCCTTCTTGTTCCGTGGCTTATTCCGATACTCGGATGGAAGGGCGGCATACAGGATTATTATGTTGTGATCCTCATGCTCTGCTTTTTTGCCAATTTCGGCAGCGTAGGATTTAAGTTCGCGCTCGCGGGTGTTGTCTTTTTTGCCAGGCTGCTCGTGTTCATGTGCTATACCGATATGGCTTCGAATCTTCCGATAGATGATCTGGGACTCAAGCTTATCCAGATCACCAACAATTCGGGGGTATTTCTTTCCGTCATCATCGTAAGCTTCATCTTCAGCCACCGTGAGAATGAAGCCGAGAGCAAGCTGATGAAGTACAATGACAGACTGGTCAGGGAAGCCAATACGGACCAGCTTACGGGTCTTTTTAACAGAAGAAGGGGAATGGAGTTTATCGAAGAGATCAAGGAATCGTCCTTCCTCGGCTCCGTTTCCATCGTCATGGGTGATATAGATTTCTTCAAAAAGGTCAATGATACCTACGGTCACGATGCGGGAGACGAAGTTCTCAGATCCATTGCCGGGACCATGCAGGATACCATCGGCAGGGACGCTTTCCTTATCAGATGGGGCGGCGAGGAATTCCTTATGATCTTCGGCGGAAAGAACGGCGATGAGACGCTCGGGATCATAGAAAATCTCAGGGTCCACATTATGGAGCATCCCATAATAGTCAAGGATAATGAGATCAGTGTCACCATGACATTCGGACTGGCGGAATATGATTTCAGCGGTGATGTCCGAAATACCGTTAAAGAAGCGGACAGTAAACTCTATATGGGCAAGGAAAGAGGCCGCAACAGAGTAGTTTACTGATCCGTTCAATATATACCTGAAAGAGAAATGAAATGAATCACGGAAATAATTCAGCTTCTTCGGAAAACAGAGTATCTTTGTCCGACCACATCATCGGTTTCGGCAAGATATTCTTATTTGTGTATCTTCTTGCTGCGATAATCGGCTTGTATGTTTATATGAGACTCGATAAGAATGTTCCGCTTGTGCTTGACGGATACGATACGATAGCAAGCTGGACCGTCACCGATCCGGACGGCACTGCTCATGTGGAAGGAAGCACATATAAAATTAATGATGTCAACGAAGACACCTATTTAATGGATTCCGTTCTTCCGGAGAGCATTTCTGATGATTCATGGCTGTTCTGCTCCATCAGCAGGGAAGTCGAAGTATATATAGACGGTGAATTCAGGAAGGATTTTAACGAAAACAGAGATATCATCATTCCGGGCGGGATCGTAAAGAGGTTCTATTTCCTGGTTCCGCTTGACAGCGCGGATTCCGGCAAGGATATCAGGATCGTCATGCACGGAACATCGAGGCAGGGTGTGTTATACAGGGATGTTCATGTAGCTTCCGGACTCGGTCTGATATCGTTTTTGATCACGAACTTCAGCCGTTCGCTGATCCTTTCGGAGATTCTTCTTCTGTTTTCTTTCGTCACGGTCATGGCCGGCATAGCTATGAGAATACTGTATAAGCAGAGGATAGAAATGCTTTACGGTGCCGTCGGAGTATTTGTCATTTCCGCATGGACGGTGAGCGATTCGCTTCTTTGGCCGTTTATTTACAGGCATTACCATATAGACGGCGTATTTAATTATTTTATGAGTCTTCTTATGCCGTTCGGACTTGCTTTGTATCTGAACGGTCTTCAGCACGGAAGGTACAAGAAGATCATGGCGGCAGGAATAATCCTTTCCGTCCTGGATGCCGTCGTGTGGCCGGTGCTGCATTTTGCGAACATTCTTTCCTTCCCCAATGCACTGATCTACATCAACATCATTCTTGGAGTGCTGGCAGTCGTTGTGCTGGGAGTATTGTTCGTGGATATCGTAAGGGGATATGCCGTCGAATACTTATTTACCGCCATAGGCTTTATAGGATTCCTCACATGCTGCATTGTTGAGCTGATCCTGATCCACCTGGTTGTAATGCTGGAAGATGCCGATCCGATGCTTTTGGGACTTGCCATTCTTCTTACGCTGACCATCGCACAGCAGATGCACGATCTGAGAAGGAGCCGCGAGGAAAGACAGAAGGTCATGGAGATGTCGGAGGCCAAGACCCGTTTCCTTGCAAGTATGTCTCATGAGATCAGGACTCCCATAAATGCGATCCTCGGAATGAACGAGATGATCATCAGGGAGAATAACGATCCCGTTATAGATGAATATGCAAGAAGCGCTAAGTCTTCAGGCAAGATGCTGCTCATGCTCGTTAATGATGTTCTTGATTTTTCCAAGATCGAAGCGGGCAAGATGGAAATAACGAATGCGCAGTACAAGCTGTCTTCGCTTATTCGTGATATCTATCCCATGCTTAAGGAACGGGCTGACGAGAAGAAGCTTTTCCTGAATGTTTCTGTCCAGGGTGATGTGCCGAACGGTCAGATCTCCGATGAATTCAGAATAAGACAGATACTTATCAACCTGATCAATAATGCCATCAAATATACCGATTCCGGTTTTGTTTTTCTTGAGATAGGCGGAAGATACAATAAGTCGGGCGGATTCGATCTTAGGCTCAACGTGAAGGATACCGGACGCGGAATACGTGAGGAAGACAGAAAGACTCTTTTCGATGCGTTTGCCCGTGCCGATATGAACAAGAACAGGGACGTTGAGGGAACGGGTCTTGGCTTATCCATTGTTAAAAGCATCGTGGATTCGATGGACGGCAAGATCTATGTGACAAGTACTTACGGTGAAGGCTCTACATTTTCCGTTATCATTCCCGTAGGCGTATTTGACAAAAAGATCCTGAAGCCGGATTTCATGGACGATCCGGAAGGCTCCTCCGCAAATTCCGACAAATGCGACTTTACGGCTCCCGATGCGAAGATCCTTGCGGTTGATGACAATAACTCAAATCTGAGGATAGTCACATTGTTCCTTAAGCGTACCGGCATAGTGCCCGATACCTGCGACGGCGGACTTAAGGCGATAGAGATGTGCAGGAATAAGAAATACGATCTTATTCTTCTCGATCATATGATGCCCGATCCCGACGGAATGGGAACTCTGGATCTGATAAGGAGCGATTCGAAGTCACTCAACAGGGATACGACCGTGGTGGTTCTGACTGCCAATGCGGTAGCGGGAAGCAGAAAGATGTATCTCGATGCGGGATTTGCCGATTATCTGACCAAGCCCGTTGATTCGGCGGTTCTTGAACAGACCGTGAAGAAATTCCTTCCTCCGGAAAAGATCATTCCCGTGACGGATCAGACTTCAGGCTCTGCGGATGTTAACAACGGAGACGAAGACGGCGATGGGGAATTATATGAAATAGAGAAAAAACTATCCGGGATAGAAGGCCTTGATGTGGAAGTTGCCATGAACAATGCGGGCAACGATGAGGTCATACTTGATGAGGTCGTATCCACCATAGCATCCGGATGTGACGAGATGATCGAATCACTCAGGAAAGCGCTTGAAGATGAGGACTATGATTCCTATCACCGCGATACACATTCGATCAAGGGACTGATGGCAACGATCGGCCTGTCCTCGCTCAGTGAGAGAGCCAAAAAGCATGAATTTGCAGCAAGGGATATGGATACCGAATTCATCAAAAAAGACTGCGAGGGATTCATCGAAGAATACCGCAAAGTCTGTGAAAAACTAAAGTGATGATAAGCGGCGGGGCATTACGCCCCGCCGTTTTTTCCCGCAATGAATCCGGATGCCCACGCAAAGTAGAGATTGTAGCCTCCGCATTTTCCGTCGATGTCGAGGATCTCTCCGGCAAGGAACAGTCCGGGAACGATCTCGGATTCCATGGTAGACGGATCGACTTCATTTAATGCTATGCCTCCGCAGGTTACCTGCGCCTGCGTAAAATCTCCCGTGCCGCTCACGGTAAGTGTTATATCCTTAAGATATTCCGACAGCTTCGCGGCTGTCTTTTTTTCGTTATCGGGAACGGAGTCCGGAGCAATGCCTGCATTTTTGAGCAGACTGTCCGCGAAGGCATCGGGGAACAGACCGATGAGCGCATCGTAAGGAGCAGAACCCGTGCCGCAGATCCTTGCCGATATCTCTTCCTTTACGGCATCGTCGTCCATATCAGGAACAAGCCTTATATGGAGCTTTACCTTTTCACCGCCAAGAAGTCCCCTGGATGCGAACCTGCATATGTTGAAAGCGGGAATTCCCGAGATGCCGTTTTTGGTTATCTGGATCTGGCCCGTATCGGAAGAAAGGATCTTACCCGAAACTTCGATCGAGACGGTGGCGGAAAGTCTTGTGCCGGCTGCTTTTTTGAACGGGTGGTCTTTGACCGTAAGATAGGTAAGAGCGGGAACGGGAGGGGTCACGCTATGTCCGAGCTTTTTACAGATATCAAGTCCCCTTCCGTCGGAGCCCGTACCGGGAGCCGCCATTCCTCCGGTCGTGATGATGACGGCGTCTGCATCAAACTCCCTGCCTCCGCAGATCACTTTAAATCCGTTTTCCTTTTTTACAATGTCCGTAACTTCCGTATCGGTATAAAGCTTTACGCCGCTTCGTGCGAGTGCGCGCTTCAGCACGTCGCTCACGGCTCTTGCCTGCTCCGAATACGGATAGATGTATCCGTCTTTGCTTACCGGTGTGATGCCGAGTGAGCGGAAGCGGTTCAGAACGTCTTCCGGAGAAAAGCTCTTCATCACCTTCGATAAAAACTCGTCTCCTTCGGGCCTGTAAAGATCCGCATATGTCACTTTGTCATGGCAGTAATTGCATCTGCCGTTTCCGGTGGCAAGGATCTTCTTTCCGACGGAAGGATTCTTTTCCATAAGCGTTACGGAGGCACCGCTTTCCGCAGCAGTGACCGCGGCAAAGCAGCCTGCGCTTCCGCCTCCGATTATGATCAGTTTTTTCGGCATGTCATTTCTCCCGTGATCCCGGAATGGGCATATCTGAAATAAGGTCATTAGTTATTGCTGTTTCTATGATATACTTTTCTATTAGAATAATAAACTGATAAAAGGATACAGATCCGAAATGAAGTCTTTAACCGAATTTATAAAGAAAATAAAAGACAGATTTTTTACCGCAGTCTTTATCGCAGTGCTCGCGGTATTTTCCCTGCTCTGCATAAAGTTCCTCGCGGGACACGAAATCATCCGGGCTGCCGGATGCATCATGTGGGCACTCATCGCATCATATCTGTATATGATACGTCCCGGTTCGCATCTTCACACCATAGCCGCTTATTCCGGTGATAAAAAGAAAAACAGGCGTACCGACACAGCCCTGTTCTCGGTGATGGCTGTGCTCATTTTAGCTGCCGTTCTGCCAATGGGTGCGGCGCCTGCGTACAACGGAGAGTATCCGCAGCACAGAAATCAATATGAGCTTCTTGCAAGGTCACTGTCACAGGGACATCTCTACATAGATTATGACGATATCGATCCGAGACTCGAGGAACTGGATAATGTATACGATCCAAACGAAAGATGGATATCCGGAGTTAACGTCCACCCGGACCATGCATATTACAAGGGCAGGTATTATATGTACTTTGGAGTTGTGCCCGCAATCCTGCTTTTCCTGCCGTATCATATCCTTACGGGCGGTGATCTGACCACTTATCATGCTACACAGATATTCGCTGCATTTGCGATCCTGGGATTATTCCTTCTTTTCAGAAAACTTGTAAAAAAGCAATTCCCTTCAATGAATGCGGTCCTCTTTATATCACTTGCCACAGCGTTTTCATTTATAAGTGTTTATTTCAGCATCGGAACGCCGGCTCTTTACTGCACCGCCACATCATCCGCTGTATGCATGATGGTATGGAGCATGTACTTTTTTATAAACGGTGTTTTCCTTACGGATGCCGGTGAAAGGAAAAAGCAGGTAATATTATCCGTGTTCGGTTCCCTTTTCGGCGCACTTGCCTTCGGCTGCAGGCCCACAGCGGCTCTGGGCAATATTGTCCTCATACCGCTCTGCATCGCATTTATCAAAAAGAGACTCGCAGCGGGGGATGAAAAGAAGACCGGAAAGATGATCGCGGATATCTGCATCATAGCTGTTCCGTATATAGTTGTGGGTGTCCTTCTGATGCTTTATAACTATGCAAGATTCGAGAATCCCTTTGAATTCGGACAGGCATTCCAGCTTACCGGTGCGGATCAGAGCAATTACGGAAATTTCTTTGAAACCTTCAGCACTGTCAGGACTGTCAACGGCATTTTCACCAACTTCATAAAGTTTACCCCGATAACGGGAGAATTCCCTTACGCGTACTATAACAGTGCTTTTGTGAATTTCCCGATCCTGTTAAGCGTATTCGGGATCTTCCTGAAGAGCATAAGGAAGCGCATAGGTGAATCCGGAATGAAGGGTATTTCGGGAACGATGCTTTTCGTGCCGCTCATCATCACGGTAGTGCAGATAGCATGGGCTCCCGGAGACGGAAGCTCAGAAAGGTACAGGATGGACATCTATTACATGATGGTGATCCTGGCATTCATTGTTCTGGGATATGCGTTCGAAACGATCGCCGAAGCCGACAGAAAGAAGATATCCGCTTTCCTTTGTGTGCTGTGTCTGGCTGCGGTGTTCATGGGTATGATGTTCCTTCTTTATCCCGATGATTACAACTACACACACTGGGGTCCCGAAGGGCTTGAAAACTGGAGGAAATTTATAATGCTCCACTGATAAAAAAGGCATCGGATCTATTCCGATGCCTTTCCCGTTGTGATCTTTTTGATCCATTTTCCGCTGCGCAGTCTGCCGAATGCCCAGAACGTCTTTACTATCTGATCCGATTTCAGACATATGTATATCCAGAAAGCGGGGAGCTTAAGATAGAATCCCGCGATGCACCCGAGAGGTATCGCAAGTGCCCATAAGAATATATTGTCCGTGAGCATCAGCATTTTGGTGTCGCCGCCTCCGCGCAGGACACCTTTTGTCATGATGCTGTTTGTTCCCTGGAACACGATTATGAGACTGATGGCATTCATCAGTTCCTTTGCGGTGCGTGCGGTTTCGGGAGTGACTTCCTTGTAAAAGCCGATTATCGCATCACTGAACAGGACTATGAATGCTGCGGAAAACAGACCGAGTATGATGCCGAGCTTGAAGAAGCGGTATCCCTGCTTCATCGTCTTTTCGCGGCTGCCCTCGCCGAGGGTTATTCCCGTTACGATCGCTCCTGCCTGGCTTACGCCCTGGATGACTACGGTGCTCAGCTGCTGGGTTACGCTCGTGATCGCATTTGCCGGAGCGATGGTTCCCTCGAGATGGCCTATTACCATTGCAACGGCGTTGGTTCCGAATGCCAGGATGCCGTCACTTATGAGAACGGGGATGCAGATCCTGATGTATTCACCGATGAGGGATCCGGTCTTCATGAACAGATCCTTAATACGGAAGCCTATGTTTTTGTCGTAAAGGACCAGATATCCGAAGATGAATATGAATTCGAAGATCCTTGCGCAGAGTGTTCCGAGAGCCGCGCCTGCGACCTCCATTTTGGGGAAACCGAACTTACCGAAGATAAGGCAGTAGTTCATGCACAGGTTGACGGCAAACGCTCCTATCGAGATCACGAGAGGGTAGAGCACACGGCCGATGCTTCTTAAGACTATCGTTATTACAAGTGAAAGACCTACGAAGAAATAGGTTGCTACCGAGTAGTTGAAATAACGGACACCGAGCGCGATTATATGGGTCTTGTCCGAATAAGTGCTCATTATGATATCGGGGATCAGCCATGTGAGGGTCGCGAAAATGCCCGCAAGGGTGATGTTCAGCCTGAGCATGAGGCAGACGGTTTGCTTCAGAGCCCTTCCGGCGTTCTTTGTCTGAGAGTCCTGCGCATCCTTCTTTTTCATGCCCCAGTATCTGGATACGAGTACCGAGGCTCCCATTCCGAGCCCCATACAGAGTATCTGGAATACGCTGATGAACGAATTGGCCAGTGATGTGGCCGTGAGCGCATCGTCTCCGAGGCTTCCGACCATCATGGTATCGAGCATGTTGACACCGATGGTTATGAAACTCTGAAACGCTATCGGGAGCGCCAGGGTGAATACTTTTTTGTAAAAATCGGTCGATTCCTGTCTGTTGTTCATTACGGCTTTTGTTTTCCTTTTAAAATCACGCTTTTTGATAATACCACAAACTCGCTTTTTTGGTGCAAACCGCCCCGAAAAATGTTATACTGTTTAAACCTAATATATTTATTCAGGAGGGGTATTTATGGACGGGCTTAATCTTGAGTGGATCAATTATTACAAGGAGATGGGTGTTGCTCTTCTGAGATACAAGAATGACAGAAGAGAGCTTGTCGACAGGCTTAAGAAGACATACGCGAAGGCTAATATCGCCATGCCCATTCTTGAGCTGTACAATGAGCTTTTCGATCTCGATCCTTTCACTGTTTTCGGTCTTTTCAACAGATTGGGAATGCCTGTTGAGACCAGGATGAAGATAATGAGCGGTCTTGCCGTCAATATCGGTGTCGGAGCAGAGATTCCTTCTTTCTTTGATTCCATTCCCGTTCTTAACGATCTCGATACCACATTCTACAGATTCAATGACCAGAGAGATATGAACGATATCGACCGTCTCTGGACATTCTTCGAAAGAGCAGAGAATTATGCGCAGTCACCCACGCCTCAGAACAGACAGGCACTGGGTGAATATTTCGATATCTGTCTCAAGGTAAAGGGCAACGGTAACATCAAGATCACCAAGGGTCTGTACTGGATGGCACCCGAGGTCTTCATGCCCATAGATTATTCGATCATTTGGTACCTGCTCAAATCCGGCATCATTCCCGAAGAGGAAGCCGCACAGTTCCCCGAGATAGTCGACGATATTCCTTCGGGAAGCTACTTTGAGATCCTCGACAGGGTTTATGCTCTCATTAACGAGGGCAGGGTTCCCTTCAGAAATATCCCCGAGCTTGTTTATCAGGCATGGAAGGCTTCCGAGGGACAGAACAGGCTTGCAAGGGTAGGAGACAAGTATTCAAAGGGAACCGGTCTTCCCGATGACGATGTCAACACCATCCGCTACTGGATGTTCGCTCCCGGACAGTTCTCCGAGAGATGGGATATGTTCTACAAGAAGGGCATAATGGCCATCAGATGGGGCGCTACCGGAGACCTCAGGGCTTACGATTCACAGGAAGAGGTCAGACGGGCCATGATGGCCAAGATCGACCCGACCAAGCCCTTCAAGTTCTCATCTTATTCCGCATGGCAGTTTGTTAACGGCATCAAGCCCGGAGACGTCATTTTCGTCAGAAAGGGAGACAACGAGATCCTCGGCCGAGGCGTTGTAACATCGGATTATATCTTCGATGATTCACCCGATGACGATTACAAGCACTTCAGACTTGTTAACTGGGGACAGAACGGAAGCTGGGAGATCCCTCTCCAGTCCGCTGTAAAGGTTCTTGCGGATATCACTCCTTATACCGATTACGTTGACAAGCTCAACTCTCTCTTCGGCTTCGAAAAGGAAGGCAACGAAGACGGAGCGATGCTCAACTATCCTTCATACACCAAGGAAGATTTCCTTAAGGATGTTTATATGCAGCCCGAAGGTTATGACAGGCTTGTCAGACTTGTGAAGAACAAGATGAACATCATAATCGAAGGTGCTCCCGGTGTAGGTAAAACCTTCACCGCAAAGAGACTTGCTTATTCGATGCTCGGAGAGAAGGATCCCGACAGAGTCGAGATGATCCAGTTCCACCAGAGCTACAACTACGAAGACTTCATCGAGGGCTTCAGACCTTCCGAGAAAGGAATGGGCTTCGACATCAAGCGTGGCGCATTCTATAAGTTCTGCCGCAAGGCACAGGAAGATCCCGATAACAAGTACTTCTTCATCATCGACGAGATCAACCGTGGTAACGTATCCCGTATCTTCGGTGAGCTCTTCATGCTGATAGAGCCCGATAAGAGAGGCAACGAACTCCAGCTCCTGTATTCGGGAGAGAAGTTCAATGTTCCCAGGAATATCTACATCGTCGGTCTTATGAATACCGCCGACAGAAGTATCGCGATGATCGACTACGCTCTGAGAAGAAGATTCGTATTCTTCGACATGAAGCCCGGATTCGAGTCCGACGGATTCATTCAGTATATGAGATCCTTCGGTGCACCCAAGTTCGAGTCCCTCATTAACTGTGTTAAGCAGCTCAATCAGGCAATCACCGACGATCCCGCTCTCGGAGCAGGCTTCTGCATAGGACACTCTTATTTCTCCAATCTTAAGAGTGCGGATGACGAGATCCTGAGCAATATCGTTGAGTATGAGATGGTACCTCTTCTTCAGGAGTACTGGTTCGATTCACCCGAAATGGTTGCTAAGTGGACTGAGAATTTGAGGAATTCGATAGCATGACACTTGATGATTGCGCAAAAACACTGGCTGACGGACTTACCCTTCAGGTCAAGCGCGGGCTGGTCAAAGATTATGTGCAGGGAACTGCTGTAGAGAGCGCCATCAGGGGAAGGATGGATGTTTCCACATCCTTACGTGACAGGACTCTCTACAAGCAGAGGATGGTCTGTATCTACGAGGATTATACGGAGAACTGTCCTCTCAACAGGATAGTCAAGGCAGGTGCCAATCTTCTTATATCCTGCCCCGATATTTCCGAGGAGAACAGGAAGCGTCTTCAGGATCTTATGATCTATTTTTCCACTGTCGATAATATCAGCCTCCGCAGGATGAGCTGGAGGATCAATTACGGCAAGAACGGCCCCGCATACAAGCCGATGGTTGAAGCATGCCGTTTTGCAGCACAGGAACTGTTATGAAAAATAAAAATATCATGTCGGTAATGATGGCTGTCACGCTTGTGTTCTTACAGGTGATGACAGCCGTGTTTTCTTTTCCCATGCACGTAAGTGCGGGGGAGATGCTCGGGGAGAATGATTTCGATTCCGGCAAGGGACTTCCGTGGCATATATGCGAGTCCGCTACCGCTAAAATGGAATTCGAGATAGAAGACGGTGTTTACCGTATCACGATAGTCAATCCCGGCGGAGCTTCGAACGGCGGAGAAGACAGGTGGGACTGTCAGTTCCGTCACAGAGGCCTGACCATCGTCTCGGGACATACTTATCATGTCCATTACGAGATCAAAGCTTCCAATTCGGGAAAATTCTATACCAAGATCGGTAACCTCGCGGGGGACGTGGAGGTCTGGCATAACATGTCCAACGGCTATGACCTCGATGCAACATGGGATCCGATAAATATCAGTGCGAACAACCGGATGATCGTCGATCTTACCTTTACGGCTTCGCAGTCGATCGATGTCGCAGAGTGGGCATTCCATCTCGGCGGAGACGGACAGTATACGAACGGGGTATGCTTCCCTGCCGGAACAGTGATAGAATTCGACAATATGTCGCTTATTGACGAAACGTCAAATGACCACGATTACAAAGAAGAACTCCCGTCCGGCAGGCCGGATATCCTCGTAAACCAGATCGGATACATCCCGGGAATGCAAAAGACGGCGGTTCTCGTCAGCGATTCAAAGAGTTCCATGGACTTTTACATAACCGAAGCATCTTCTTTTGAAGCCGTATATACCGGCAGATCCACGGTGTTCGGTTATGATGAGGATTCCGGAGACAATGTCCATATTCTGGATTTCTCGGATTTTGATGAACCCGGAACATACATGATCCATTCCGAAGACGGTGGCTGTTCCAGGGCATTCGGTATCGGTGTTGCCAAGAAATATTCCTCAATGCTCTATGACTCCCTGAACTATTTCTATCAGAACAGATCCGGAATAAACATTGACAGCGGATATATCTCATCATTCCCCGCAGCCGGCGGAGGCACCAATTTCCAGCTTGCAAGACCTGCGGGCCATAATCCGGATATCGCTTCGGTCCTGAATGTTTGGGGCA
>JAEEQL010000003.1 GCA_016285265.1 Lachnospiraceae bacterium | reverse complement strand
CTTCTTCCGAATCCGATCTCGGAGTTCATCATATCCTTATCGACATTGACGGCACAGAATCCCTTCTTGCCTGCGATACCGGTGATGACATACTTTGATTTCTTGGATGTGGTACCTACGATCCATGTTCCGTCATCTCCGGGATCGTTGGTATTTCTGATGTTGATGGGGATGCCTTCCTGTCTTACGGGGAAGATCGCATCCTCGTGAAGAACTCCGGCTCCCATGTATGCGAGCTCTCTGAGTTCCCTGTAGGTAATGGTCTCGATCTTGGCGGGATTCTTGATGATCCTGGGATCTGCGATCATGAATCCGGATACATCAGTCCAGTTCTCATACACATCCGCATGGATGGCACGTGCAACAATGGAACCCGTTATATCGGATCCGCCTCTTGAGAAGGTCTTAACGGTGCCGTCGGCATATGCTCCGTAGAATCCGGGAATGACGGCTCTTTCAACCTTTGAGAGTCTGGTGCCGAGCTTCTTATATGTCTTCTCGGCTTCGTAGTTATCGGTCTTCTTGTCAAAGATAATATAATCCGCAGGATCGAGGAATTCATATCCGAGATATTCGGCCATGATGCGTCCGTTGAGATACTCTCCTCTTGATGCGGCATAATCCTTGTCGGCACCGCCTTTGAGATTCTTTTCGATCAGCTTGAACTCATCGGACAGATCGAGCTTTATTCCGAGTCCCTTGATGATCTCATCATATCTTGCACGGATATTCTTGAGCACTTCGGAGAAATTTCTGTCATCGGACACACTGTCGTAAAGATTGTAGAGCATGTCGGTGACCTTGGTGTCTCTGGGAGATCTCTTGCCGGGAGCCGAAGGAACAACATACCTTCTCTCGGGATCTGCCTTGATGATATCTCCTACTTTCTTGAACTGCTCGGCCGATGCGAGTGAACTTCCGCCGAATTTTACTACCTTTGCCATTTCTTCATATTCCTCTTTTTTGATTATTCGTAAATCTTGATCAGGTTTTCAATAATGCCGTTATCGGAAGCGGACTTTTCATCGATTGCGGAGCTGTCCATGGGCTGAGTGATCAGTCCGAACTTGCCTTCGCATACTCCGATCTCTTCCGCACCTTCAAATAGAGCCTTAGCCTTATCCGCATTGCCGGCATCAGATCTTACGAGATATCTGCACTTATCACATGCATTCTGTCTTGCCTTGACGGGCACATCATCCCAGCCGGGATACATGGTTGAAGAGCCCTTTCTTGCGGCATCGATCACATCGGCAACAACTGCGCTTGCAGTTGCAAGGCTGCCTGCGCCTTTGCCGTAATACATCGTCTCACCGAGCATATTGCCTGTAACGAAGATCGCATTGAAAACATCGTTAACGCCCGCAAGGGGATGACTCTTGGAAAGCATGAAAGGAGCGACAACGGTGGAAACACTGTCATCATCCGCTCTGTCCGCGATGCCGAGAAGTCTGATCTTAAAGCCTGCTTTGGATGCAAGTGCGATATCACTCTTATCGATACCGGTTATTCCCGTGGTGGGAACATTATCGGAATCCGTGAAATGACCTGACATTATATCTGCCAGAATGGAGATCTTTCTTGCCGTATCGTGACCCTCGATATCCGCAGTGGGGTCTGCCTCCGCATATCCGAGCTCCTGGGCCTTCTTAAGAGTCTCATCAAAACCTGCACCTTCCTCTTCCATCTTGGTGAGGATGAAGTTGGTGGTTCCGTTAAGGATACCTGCGATCTGTGTGATCCTCTCTGCGGTAAGAGCCGTGGTAAGAGTACGAAGTATGGGGATTCCGCCTCCGACGCTTGCCTCGAAAAGATATGCGCATCCGTTTGCTTTCGCAAGCTTCATAAGCTCGGCACCGTGCTTTGCGACGAGCTCCTTATTGGATGTGCATACGCTCTTTCCCTGTTCGAGAGCAGCCTTGGTGAACTTATAAGCGGCACCCGTTCCTCCCATGGTCTCACAGATGATCGAAATCTCGGGATCGCTTATTATGACATTTACGTCATGAACGATCTTGGCTTCATTGGGGTCGCCCGGAAAATCGAGGAGATCAAGGATGTATTTTACCGAAACCTTATCTCCGGATGCGGCGGATACGATATCGTTGTTGCGGTCGATGACTTCGACAACGCCTTTTCCTACGGTTCCGTATCCGAATACAGCAACATGAATCATTTCTTTAACTCCAGTCTGTCTTTATTACTTGTTCAAAGGATACTTCTCGGTAAGTGCCATAACGATGGCCTTAGCCTTTTCTACGCCTGCTTCCCTCTCCTTAACGATGATGCTGATAGCCTCGGCAATCCGGTCCATATCCTCGGTCTTAAGTCCTCTTGATGTAACTGCGGGAGTTCCGAGTCTGATACCGCTGGTTACATTGGGCTTCTGAGGATCGTTAGGGATGGTGTTCTTGTTGGCGGTAAGATGAGCCTCGTCCATGAGAGCCTCGATCTCCTTACCGGTAAGGTTGAAAGGAGTAAGGTCAAGGAGCATGAGGTGGTTATCGGTTCCGCCGGAAACGATCTTGAGTCCTCTTGAGATGAGTCCCTTTGCAAGAGCCTGAGCGTTGTCAATGATGCCCTGCTGGTAAACCTTGAATGAAGGATCGAGAGCCTCCTTGAAGCATACAGCCTTGGCTGCGATGACGTGCATAAGAGGTCCGCCCTGGATTCCGGGGAATACAGCCTTGTTAAGCTTGTGCTCCTTGGCAAACTCTGCGCTGGAAAGGATCATTCCTCCTCTGGGTCCGCGAAGGGTCTTGTGGGTTGTGGTTGTAACAACATGAGCATAAGGGATGGGGCTGGGATGAAGTCCTGCGGCAACAAGTCCTGCGATATGAGCCATATCTACCATGAGGAATGCGCCGACCTCATCAGCAATCTCCCTGAAACGCTTGAAGTCGATGGTACGTGCGTAAGCGGAAGCGCCTGCGATGATCATCTTGGGCTTGCACTCCTTTGCAATCTCCTCAAGCTTATCGTAATCGATAAATCCGTCATCATTTACGCCGTAAGGAACGATATTGAAATAGGTTCCGGAAATATTCGCGGGTGAACCGTGGGTAAGATGTCCGCCGTGATCGAGGTTCATTCCCATTACGGTATCACCGGGCTGAAGAAGTGCGAACTGTACAGCAAGGTTTGCCTGTGCTCCGGAGTGAGGCTGAACGTTTGCGTAGGTGCATCCGTAAAGCTCCATGGCACGGTTTCTTGCAAGCTCCTCAACAACGTCAACGCACTCGCATCCGCCGTAGTAACGCTTTCCGGGATATCCTTCGGCATACTTGTTGGTGAGAGGGCTGCCCATTGCGGCCATGACTGCCTTGCTTACCCAGTTCTCAGATGCGATGAGCTCAAGATGGGAATTCTGTCTGTTCTGCTCATCAACTATGGCCTGAGCAACTTCGGGATCTACTGTTCTTACTTCATCAAGCGAATACATTTAAAAAACCTCCTGAAAATTTATTCTTGTTTCGTTTGTTGTATTTTTATAATTCCGGTCTTATCAGGCTAGATATCCCGGAAGAAGATCAAGATAACCTTTGTACATGGCGGTGAGCTTTTCGTGCTTATCGTGAACGGATGAAAGCCTTCTCATGCTCACCGCATTCTCCGTCTCTTCACAGATCTGCGTCAGCTCATCCGCTCCTATCTGCCTGGAAGCATTCTTGAGTCCGTGTACCTCCACGGCATAATCGGACCAGTTTTCTTCGCGGTAGAGTCTGTCTATCCTCTCGGACTTCTCGGGAATGAGTCTCAGGTATTCCGTAATGACCTGTCTGAAGAGCTTTTCACTTCCGAGGAGCTTTAATGCCTCTTCCTTATCGAGCTCGGGAGAAGCCTTGACCGCAGGCCTGACCTGTCCGAGTCTGACGGTTTCCGTGGGAACCGTGGATGATATGCTGAGTATCTTTTCCGGAGGAAGCCACTGTTTGATCTTGGAGGTAAGTACCGGAAGCTCTATGGGCTTGGGCACGAAATCGTTCATTCCCTCGGAAATGAACATCTCCCTCACGCCTCTTACCGCATTTGCCGTAAGTGCGATTATCGGAACTTCGTCATAATCCGGATACATCCTTCTTATGATCCTTGTGGTCTCGACACCGTCCATCTCCGGCATCATATGATCCATCAGTATAAGATCGAAATGCTCTTCTTCAATCTTGCGTATGGCTTCTTTTCCGCTCATTGCGGATGATATCTTCATGCCGAGCGGCTCTAAAAGTCCGACGGCAACGGTAAGGTTGACCGCATTGTCCTCGACTATCAGGATCCGCGCATCCGGAGCGGTAAAGGGAATCTCGTCAGGTTTATCATCCTCGCTGACCGTTTTAGACGTTCCGCGGTTCAGTATCGAAGCCATGTTCATTGCTGACATGGGCTTTTTCGTAATAACAAGATTCGGTATATCCGTTTCTACCCTGGTGTAATAATCCGTAACAACGACCGCGGTCTTGTCGGGATGGGTCCTGAAGAATTCCTTCTTTTCCGCATCAAGCAGCGGGTAGTCGATGAAGATATATGTCTTTCTTCCGGGCGTCCTCTTTTCCAGTGTTTCGCAGGCTAAGCTTATGTCAGCATCGGGCGCGAGCGTATTCGCCGAAACGCCGAGCTTTGATGCATCCCAGGTAAAGCCCCCGAGCAGATATTCATTGTCAAAGATTCCGATCACGAGGTACTTCGCGGGATCCTTTACTCTCATGCTGGGAGCGGGATCGATGACCCTCTGCGGAAGCTTGAAGGAAAAGACGGATCCTCTCTTATACTCGGATTCCACATTGAGCTGTCCGTCCATAAGACCCAGCAGCTCCTTGGAAATGGCGAGTCCGAGTCCGGTTCCTTCGCCCTTGCGGTTTCTCTTGGAATCCACCTGTGAGAAGGATTCGAAAACCTTCTCGAGGTTCTCCTCCTTGATGCCTATTCCGGTATCTTCGACCGAAACACTGAGAAGGATCTCGTCGGCATCGAGGACCGAATAATCAACCACGAACCTGACCTGGCCTTCTTCGGTGAACTTAACGGCATTGTTGGCAAGATTCAGAAGGATCTGTCTTATCCTGGTTCCGTCACCGTAAAGTCTCTTGGGGATGCTCGTGTTGAGGTTAAGGATCAGTTCGATATCCCTGTCAAGAACCTTGGATGCGATTATCGCAGCAACATCGTCAAAAAGACTGACAGGCTCGTATTCCGCAAGCTTTATGTCCAGCATTCCCGATTCGATCTTGGAAAAATCGAGAATGTCATTGATTATCGTAAGCAGCACTTTGCCGGAGGATTTGATCTGGCTTATGTACTCCCTCGCACTGTCGGGGAGGTCCTCCCTGAGCGCCATTTCCGCCATTCCTATGACGGCGTTCATCGGGGTTCGGATCTCGTGGCTCATATTCGCCAGAAAGTCCGATTTCATGCGCGATACACGCTCGAGTTCGGTGCTTGCCTTGTCCGATGTGTATTTTCCGTATGCCATATCCGAGAGAACTCCGGATATCGTGTAAAGGAAATCCATCGCCTTTTTGACCTTTTCCTCGGAGACGATGTTCACCTCACGGATCGCGTCAAAGTATTCATCGGGATCGAGTCCCAGCTGTATGGCGTGCGCCTTGCACTTTGCCTCGTCAGGAGGGGCGGTAAGTGCCTGTCCGCCTACAAAGCATCCGACCATCTCACCGTTAACCACGATGGGAGCCGAGAAATCTATAAGTCCGGCATGGCAGTAATACCAGGTGGGCCTGCCGGTCCTGTGAGTCATCATTGCGCCGCTCTTGTCGGAGTATTCGCAGAGCTGCTTTCCCAATGGGCACTTTCTGTTAAGTTCCGTGCAGAAACGGCAAAATCCGGAGCCTTCGGTGACCGCCGTTCCGTCGGGATTGGTAGTCAGAGCCGCAAGCCCGGTCATATCCGAAAATGCATCCTGGATCGTCTGCAGTATGCTCTTGTCTATGTATTCCGTCAGCCTGATATCTGACTCCATACGAATACTCCCCCGAATAGTCAAAAGCGCTCAATTGCACAGAAAGGCACAATCGTAAATATTTTACTATCAAACGGCTATTTCATCAAGTAAAACGGCACTATTTCGGACCCTCATAATCGACATTTCCGAGGTTTTCAGCATCGTAGTAAGTCAGCGCATACATCAGCCTGTTTATCATCAGTTTTCTTCCGTCCTCATTGAGGTACCTTCCGTTCGAAAGGAACGCATCCCCGCTTCCGTAACTGATGCCGGTGTAATAATTGTCGACAAAGCTTATATCATAGCTTTCAACGCACATGCGGTACAGTCCGAGCACATAATCCGAAAGATCCGCACCCTGGGAATTGGGGTGATCTTCGCAGGCTTCAAGTGTTCCGTCCGCCGACACCATATACATATACGGGGCAGACATTACGATTATCCTGGCCCTCGGCGCATATGTCTTAAAAAGCTCCACAGTGGATGAAAATACCCCGATATAGGTCGAAAACGGATCCGAATACTTGGAGTCGTCAAGCCCCGTGGGCGCAGACCTTAAGTAATCGTCCCCGTCATAGAAAAATACGATCACATCGACAGATGCGATATCCAGCTCCTTCAGAGTCCCCAGAACACTTTCGCCCTCTTCGGGAAAAGAAGGACCGAGCACTCTTTCCGATTCGGCAAGATCGTGCGAATAATCCTGCCCTGTACAGGCGACGCACGCAAGATAATACGGTGAAAAAATATTCATCGGATTATTCGTATAATCAAACGAAGGCTCCGTCATACCGACATAGGAGCCGCTCACTGCGCAGTTTATTACGGTTGCTCCGGAAACTTTTTCAAGCATTGAAGCCAGGCCCTCTTCTTCCTCACGCATGTCGGCGAAGGGGGCATTTCCCAGTATCAGGATCGTCTCCTCATTCTGGCGTATGAGATTGTATTCTTCATCCGTAAGGGGCATGATATGGTCATGTGATTCCACATTGGCGACCTGCTCGTCGGAGCCCGATATATCGCCCAGTGTCACGACCCTTATCCATCCCTTTACCCTTGCGATGAGCGCTACCGCAATGGCAAGCGCCGAAAGCGCAAAGATCAGATGAATGATCCTCGATCTGCTCATGTTTTCCTTTTACCAGCAGAGAACTTCGTTTCCGTCCTCGGTTATAAGTACCATTATCTCCCACTGTGCGGAGGGCATTCCATCCTTGGTGGAAACCTCCCAGCCATTTATCTTGTCCGTTACGATGTCTTCCTTTCCCATATTGACCATGGGCTCGATGGTGAAGATCATTCCGGGCACAAGGAGCATCTCCGTGCCCTTTCTCGAGTGGTATCCCACCCAGGGATCTTCGTGGAATTCAAGGCCGACACCGTGTCCGCCGATCTCCCTGACTATCGAGTAGCCGTTGTCATAAACGTAATCGTGCACGGCCTGTCCGACATCACCGAGATAGCCCCAGGGCTTGGCATATTTTAACCCCTCATAGCAGGCTTCCTTCGTGATCTGAACGAGTCTTTTCTTTTTCTCGGAAACCTCGCCTATGCAGAACATTCTCGAGGAATCGGAAAAGAAACCGTTAAGGATTGTGGAACAGTCTACGTTTACGATATCTCCGTTTGTTAAGATGACCTTGTCGGAGGGAAATCCGTGGCAGACCTGCTCGTTGACCGATGTGCAGACACTGTAGGGATATCCTTCGTAGTTAAGGGGTGCGGGGATCGCACCGGCTTCCATGCTCATATCGTAAACGATCCTGTCGATCTCGGATGTGGGCATTCCCTCATGAATCTCTTTTTCGATGCGGTCAAGGATCGCAATATTGATCTTGCAGGATTCCCTGATCTTCTCTATCTGCTCCGGAGTCTTGATGATACTGTGATCCGGGGTGATCTTGCCCGAAAGCGAGAGTTTTTTGATCTTATCGTCAAATGCAGCATGGCAGGTCTTATACTTTTTGCCGCTTCCGCACCAGCACGCATCATTTCTGCTCAGGTGCCTTACCAGGTCTTCCGAATGCTTTGCCATTTCGGGACAAAGTCCGCTTGCGTTATTACCCATTTTTGCTCTCCGTTATCCGTGAGCATAAACTCACTTATATTTTTATGGCAGGACCGGTCTAATGCTCGAGTTCTACCCATTCTTTACCGAAAAACGATGCAACGGATGTATTTCTCCAGTCAGTGCGGTCATCGGAGATATCATCCTGATACAGAATATTCGGTTTTACCGAATAATCCGGAACGATGACGGCAGTCAGGTCCGGATCTTCGTAGAGTGCCCATCTGGCCTCATTTTCCGCCTTAAAAACCGCAGCTTCGCCTTTAACCAGTGACATCAGTGCGCCGGTCGAAGATGTGGACATGAGACTGTAATACTTCAGACATCCCATCATGCATACGCCAAATACCGCAAGCACGACAAGCATATATCCGTCGGAAAAAACACCCTTTTCGCTCTGCACAGATGCTGACTTTTTGTCAAGAATCTTCGCTTTGATCCATCCCGCCCAATAGATCATATTGCTGCAGAGCATAAAATAATATGCAAAATACATCGTATTGATCAGACGTCCCGGTCCCCATGTACTGCCGGCATAAAAAGGCGGCGTGATGATGGAAGTGAACAGGCAGAACGTTACCATGGTATAAAGCAGGGGAAGCCTGTATTTTCCGCCGTTTCCCAGATACGGCAGTACCAGCCACAATATGGCAAGCAGCATAAGGAATACAGGTATATGCATCCACTCCCTGATAAATACGGGTGACTGCTTAAACGATGCAATAACGGCATCGGGCGGGCTCATTATCTCAACCGCACCGAGTCTCGTACCATTTGACGGTGCCAGGGCATTTACGCCGAAAAGAATCAGATATTCGGCAGTAAGGGCAAGATGTATCTTCCACTTTCCATGCATGAAAAGCTTTAATGCAAGAACAAGCACCATGATCTCAATACCCAGAAGCGCCGTGGAATAATTGCTTCCGGCCACGAATAATATGCAGAACGCCGCAGCCGCAACATAACGCGGCTTTCCTCCGTCCCTGCCAATTCTCCATACCAGATATCCGAGCAGGAAGAGAAAAGTATACGTCAGGGTATAGGAGCTTGCACCGGTATACCAGTAAAACCCCTGCGAAGGGTAAGGCAGATACAGTATCTGCATCAACGTAAATATGGAAGCACACACATATGCCCTTGCTTTTGAAAGCTTAAAGAAATCCTTCAAAAAGCAGGTGACCGTAAAAATACTGACGGCAAAAAATGAGATCAGCATGATCCATGCGCCCAGAAAATACAGCTTCGGAAAAGCAGTTCCCCAGCCGAGAGAATAGACCAGATTATCGGTATACCTGCCCTGCCAGTTCCTGTAGTACCAGACCGCGTTGTCAAACGATGCCTTCAGCAGTCCGAATAATCCTTCACCGTTTAAATGCGCGCGGTAAACCGGTGCGACAAAAGAAAAATCATCCGCAGACGGATAACCGAAAAAAGCGATCACGAATAACGGAAGCAGCACCGCAGCCGATGCGGCGGTGACAAGTACAACCGATGCAATTATGCTTTTTTTGCCTTCCAAAAATTTCATTCCTGCCCTGATCCGCAAAAAGATGTTAAAAATTCAATAAACCTATATATTATAGCATATCGGGCACGTCTTTTTGCCCAATAAAATCATTGAAAAATCAGATTTTAAAAATTATAGTATTATTGTTCGGTTGATCAGTTTATGGAGAATACATATGTATTACGGCGAGATAAAAAAATGTGATGTTGCGGACGGCCCCGGAGTAAGGGTTTCCCTTTTCGTCAGCGGATGCCGTCATCATTGCGAAGGCTGCTTTAACGCCAAAACATGGGATTTTACGTTCGGTCAGGTATATACCGCCGAAGTCGAGCAGTCCCTTCTGGACGCCATGGCACCCGATTATATCTCCGGCTTTACCTTCCTCGGCGGTGAACCGATGGAACCCGAAAACAGGCCCTTCGTATTCTCTCTTGCCAAAAAGCTCCGTGAAAGATTCCCGGAAAAGACCATATGGCTCTACAGCGGATATACTTTCGATACCGAGATCCTCGAGTGGGCCAAGGATGACGAGATAGTAAAGAATCTCCTGCCCCTTTTGGATGTCATCGTTGACGGGGAATTCATACTGAAGGAGAAAAATCTTAATCTCAAATTCCGCGGAAGCGCAAACCAGAGACTCATAGATGTGAAAAAATCCCTTGCGGAAGGAAAGACGGTGCTCTGTGACGAAAGCAACCTCAGGTAAGGAAAGATGATAAAACGGGGGAAACAGTGTAAGCCTCCGTTTCATAAAAAAATATGATCAGGCAAAAAGGACGCATCACCGTATTGGGCGGGAATGCGTCCTTGTTTTTTTATCCGGGCCGGGCTGCGTTTTAGAAGAATCCGAATTTGTCGAGTTTTTCGAGTGCCGACTGGATCTGGTCCATCGTATCATTGATCTTCTCGATATCAAGTTCACTCAGTTGCTCCGTGATCTCATCGAGATCCAGCTGTCCCAAAGTATCGTTGATCTGATCGAGGTCGAGGGATTCGATCGTGGTCCTGATCTCCTGAAGATCAAGCTCATTTAACTGTGTCGAAAGCGCATTCCAGTCAACCGCATTTATCGCTTCGGATGTATTGTGGATATCCTCGGCGAGCTGGGGAAGATCGGCTTTTTTTAATTCCTTTACCACCGCAAAGGCTGTGTCGATATCCTTTTTGTAGTCAAGGAACATCCTGAGTCCCTGCAAAAGAATAACGATCAGAGCAAGGAACATTACAAGTATGAGGATACAGAGGGTCTGTGTTGCCCGCAGGGACTTGCGGAGTTTTATGAGTTCGTTTTCCATGGTATCCTCCTTTTTTCATCAGCATCCGAGACAGCTTGCGCAAAGGAACAGGTTTATGCAGGTATTACAGCATCCGGTGACATTGGTATTGCCGTAGCCGTATGTGTTTCTCCTGTCATTATACCATCCCGTGTAATTTGCCGCACTGTCCCTTGTACTTCTCGTAAAGGGACCTCCGGTAAGATAATCATACAGTACCGAATATTCCGAATTGGAGGGCTCCATTGACGCGGCGGCTCTTGAATGATACAGAGCCTGAGTTCTGTTTCCCATCCTTTCGTAGGTGATGGCACTGTAGTAATACCATCTGGCATTCCTCAGTGAAGGATCGATGCTGTCGAGAAGAGTTCTTGCTTCTCCGAGAAGTCCGTTTGCTATGAAATTCGAAACGGCATCAAGCTGTGCATCCGTCTCACCGTAGCCGGCGGAACTGTTCCTTCTGTAACCGCTGTAGGATGTACCTCCGGCACCGTATCCCTGATAAGTTCTTCCGTATGACGATCCGGATGAAGATGATGAGGAGGACGATGATGAACTCCTGTAAACCCTCGGATCAACCTTGCCGTCGATAATAGCCTCGTATGCGGCCTGAACAGCCTTGAACTTCTCTTCGGCCGCCTTCTTCTCAAGTTCAGATTTGTTCATGTTGGAATCGGGATGATAAAGCCTTGAGAGCTTTCTGTATGCTTTTTTGATCTCATCCTCGGAGGCTGTGGGAGCAACACCGAGAATCTTGTAAGGATCCGTCATTTATCCGCTCCTTCTTTTCCGCCCTCTTCCGCAGACACCGGACCGCGCTTTCCGGCAGCGATGTTGAACCTGATCCATATTCCCGAATAAAGGATATTCCTCAGTATGTCCACATTTTCGATAAGAGGCATCTTTTCAAATGCAATGCAAGCCTCCTGAAGATGCACTGTCACCATCTCGCGGGCGATGTTCTCGAAATCATTCTTTTCGTAAATATTTATAAACGGATTGTATCTTCCCTTTTTTACATCGCGGTAGATATCCTCATATGCATCCATAAGGTAGACCGCACGTCCGAGATGATCTCCGAAGGGCCTTAAATACTTCTCCCATTCATCCTCTCTGTATGCATAAACCTCCGCCATGCATCTGCCGAACTGATAAGCCATCTCTTCGGGATCGTACTGCCCCTTTCTTTCAAGCTCATCTATCGCTGTGATTGCTTCGGTTATAACATTTATCTTGCTTTCGTACCTGTCCCTGATCTTCTTTGTCTTGCCGTCAAGGATCCCGGCGAGCATTTTTGCGGAAAGCTTACGGTCATCGTTCCAGTCGTCGCGGCATTTGAACATTGCCATGAGCACATTCATATCTGCGGCGTAATCGGTTGCGGGATTGGTCCTTATGACATGCTTTACTCCGGGGTGGACGATGCATTTCCTGTCGGATATCTCATCCTTCATATCGTAGAGATCGCATAAAAGAGTACATAAAAAAGCACCGTCGTAAGAAAGCGTGAACTCACCCGTGAGTCCATACTTTTTCTTAAGAACGGCGCAGAGCCCGCAGTAGTATGAATGGTACAGATCATACTCTTTGAACTTCATCTCCGGTTTATTGACTGTAGTGTAACCAAACATAATTCCGATCCTTTACGAAGCAGTGCCGCACGCGGTCATCTGATAAAAAACGGGCCCGTTTAAAAGCGGGCCCGTCCGTGTGCCAAACCGTTTATCAGTTCTGAGCTACATCCTTCATAGAGAAGCTGATACGTCCCATCTTGTCCTTTCCGAGGCACTTAACGGTAACGATATCTCCGAGGGTAAGATAATCCTCGACATGCTCAACTCTCTCCTTGGCGATCTTGGAAATGTGGACCATTCCCTCCTTGCCGGGAGCGAACTCAACGAATGCTCCGAACTCCTTGATGGAAACAACCTTTCCCTTGAAAACCTGTCCCTCTTCGAACTCGGTGGTGATGATCTTGACCATATCGATGGCCTTGTCCATTCCCTCTTTGTCGGTTCCGCAGATATCAACTCTTCCGCTCTCATCGATGTCGATCTTAACACCGGTGCGTGCAATGATCTCGTTGATGGTCTTGCCGCGCTGTCCGACAACATCACCGATCTTCTCGGGATCGATATTGATGGAAACGATCTTGGGAGCATACTTGCCGACCTCTGCACGGGGTGCTGCGATAGCGGGCTTCATGCAGGTATCCATGATGAAGAGTCTTGCATCACGGCATCTTGCGATAGCGCCTTCTACGATAGGTCTGGTAAGTCCGTGGATCTTGATGTCCATCTGGATAGCGGTGATTCCTTCGGTGGTACCGGTTACCTTGAAGTCCATGTCTCCGAAGAAGTCCTCGAGACCCTGGATGTCGGTAAGGAGTACGAAATCGTCATCGGTCTCACCGGTAACAAGTCCGCATGAGATACCTGCTACCATCTTCTTGATGGGAACACCTGCTGCCATGAGGGACATGCAGGATGCGCAGGTTGAAGCCATTGAGGTGGATCCGTTGGACTCGAAGGTCTCGGATACGCATCTGATGGCATAAGGGAACTCCTCGGGGCTGGGAAGAACGGGGAGAAGTGCACGCTCTGCAAGAGCACCGTGTCCGATCTCACGACGTCCGGGACCGCGGCTGACCTTGGTCTCGCCAACCGAATATGAGGGGAAATTGTACTGGTGGATATATCTCTTCTCTGTAACGTAAGGATCAAGTCCTTCAACTCTCTGAGCCTCGGAAAGAGGAGCGAGAGTGGTAACGTCACAGATCTGGGTCTGACCTCTGGTGAACATAGCCGAACCGTGAACTCTGGGGATGATATCAACCTCAGCGGAAAGAGGTCTGATCTGGGTGATCTCACGTCCGTCGGGTCTCTTGTGATCCTTGAGGATCATCTTTCTTACGGTCTTCTTTTCGTACTGATATACTGCCTCGCCGAGAACTGCAAGGTAATCCTCGTTGTCTGCGAAAGCTTCCTTGAGACGCTCGGTGATCTCTGCGATGTTGCCCTCTCTGGTCTGCTTGTCATCGGTGAAGACAGCGGTCTCCATCTCAGCGGGAGGAACGATCTCCTTCATCTTCTCGAACATCTCGGCAGGGATCGCACAAGAGGTGTACTCATGCTTCTTCTTTCCTACCTCTGCGACGATCTTGTCGATGAAAGCGATGATTGTCTGGTTGATGTCGTGTGCCATGTAGATAGCCTCGAGCATCTTAGCTTCGGGGATCTCATTTGCACCTGCCTCGATCATGATGACCTTCTGCTTGGTGGATG
This sequence comes from Lachnospiraceae bacterium, assembly GCA_016285265.1. Classification (GTDB taxonomy): domain Bacteria; phylum Bacillota; class Clostridia; order Lachnospirales; family Lachnospiraceae; genus AC2028. The sequence continues at coordinate 44,964 of JAEEQL010000003.1, read as the reverse complement.
CAACGGTGAGCTTGAGGTCACCCTTGTCCCATACTTCCTGGGAAGGATTGATCACGAACTCTCCGTCCTTCATGCCAACCTGGGTCATTGCGCAGGGGCCGTCGAAAGGAATATCGGAGATGCAGGTTGAGATCGCTGCACCGAGCATTGCGACAAGCTCGGGTCTGCACTCGGGATCAACGCTCATGACCATGCAGTCAAGAGTTACATCGTTACGATAATCCTTGGGGAAAAGAGGTCTCATGGGGCGGTCGATGACACGGCTGGTAAGAACCGCATTCTCGCTTGCCTTTCCCTCACGCTTATTGAAACCTCCGGGAAGTTTTCCTACTGCGTAGTATTTCTCTTCGTACTCAACAGAAAGAGGGAAGAAATCGATTCCGTCCCTGGGAGCACTTGAAGCCGTTGCGGTAGCAAGAACGGTGGTATCACCGTAATGCATGAGCGCACAGCCGTTTGCCTGCTTACCTACTCTGTCGATGTCAACAACGAGTTTTCTGCCGGCAAGGTCCATTTCATACTTCTTGTACATAGATGCCTCCTTATAAAAAAATCTTATGGAACAGAGGGCACCGAAACTACTGAAAAATCAATGAACATCACTGTATTCATTTGCTTTTCAGTGGTCTCGGGACAGCCGTCTGTTCCTTGCTTCCATCCTTAACTGCAGGGATATCCATACATCCCTTAAATGCAGTAAGAGAGGCGTATGCCAAAGCACCGCCTCCCGTCAGATACTGAATTATTTACGAAGTCCGAGCTTTTCGATGAGTGCACGGTATCTGTTAATATCCTTGCTTGCAAGATAATCGAGAAGTCCGCGTCTCTGACCGATCATCTTGAGCATTCCGCGGCGTGAGTGGTTATCCTTGGGATTAGCCTTGAGATGCTCGGTGAGCTCATTGATACGTGCGGTGAGAACCGCAACCTGTACCTCGGGTGAACCGGTATCCCCGGGTGTGCGGGCATACTCGTTCATGATGGCTGTTTTCTTTTCCTTACTGATCATTACTTAATCCTCCTGTAAAAATATTGATTTCTTCGTGCTTCGCCCATAACAAAGCCGGGGTGGAGTATTCCTCGCGGCTGCGCTACGGCAAAATCGCACGCAAAACACATAATACCATTATTTTCCTTAAAAAACAAGGGAAATTTTAAGTATTCGGAGCTTCGGGCATGTGCCCGAAAAAACCTTATTAAAGCACCTTGCTCAGGAAATCCCTGAGCCTGTCATTTTGGGGATTCGAGAAGAATTCCGCAGGTGCGTTCTCCTCGAGGAAATCGCCTCCGTCAAGGAACATGACACGGCTTGCGACCTCCCTGGCAAAGCCCATCTCGTGGGTCACGACCACCATCGTCATATGCTCCGATGCAAGCTCCTTCATAACCTCGAGAACCTCTCCTACCATCTCGGGATCGAGTGCGGATGTGGGTTCGTCAAAGAGCATGACCTCGGGCTTCATGCAGAGCGCCCTTACGATAGCGATACGCTGCTGCTGTCCTCCGGAAAGCTGGAGGGGATAATCCATGGCCCTGTTTCCGAGTCCGACTCTTTCAAGAAGCTCCATCGCATAGCCTTCCGCTTCTTCCTTACTCTTTTTCTGAAGAGCCATGGGAGCTATGGTCAGGTTCTTGAGGATGTTCATATGAGGGAAGAGGTTGAACTGCTGGAACACCATTCCCATCTTCTGACGGTGAAGGTCTATATCCGTAGAGGGATCGCAGATATTGACTCCGTCGAATATTATCTCTCCGCCCGTGGGCTCATCGAGCCTGTTTAAGCATCTGAGGAAGGTCGATTTTCCCGAGCCGGAAGGACCGATGACGCATACCACATCTCCCTTTGCGATATCCACCGTGATACCGTTAAGTACCTTGTGGTCGCCGAAGGATTTCTGAAGATCTCTTACGCTTATGAGGGGGCTCTGCGAATAATCATTTTTCATTCTTCTTAAGCCTCCTTTCCACTTTCTTCGCGGCAAATTCAAGCAGACGCACCATGACAAGATAGATGAGCGCAACCGCTATCAGGGGCATGAATGCCGAATAGGTCCGGCTCCTTATGATATCTCCGCCCTTGGTCAGATCCTCGAGTGCGATGTATCCCGCAATGGAGGTTTCCTTAAGAAGGGTGATGACCTCATTCAGGAGCGTGGGAACAACATTCTTGACTGCCTGGGGCATGATGATGCGCGTCATGGTCTCAAGATATGAAAAGCCGAGAGACCTTCCGGCTTCCATCTGTCCCTTGGGAATGGACTGGATACCGGATCTGAATATCTCCGCCTGGTATGCACCGGAATTGATACCGAATGCAAGTATGGCGGTAAGCACCTTGTCTATCCTTACGCTTCCGAATATGACGAAATAAATGATCATAAGCTGGACTACAACGGGAGTACCGCGGATGACCGTCAGATAGAGATTGCACAGGAAATTGGGGATCTTGAGTTTTCCCGTGTTGTCGTGGATATTTCTGATCATTGCGATGCAAAAACCAAGGACAAGTCCCAGGAGCACCGAAAAAAATGTCAGTTTCAAAGTGACGAGCAGGCCGTTTGCAAGATAATGCCAACGGCCGTCGTCAACAAAGTTCAGTATGAATTGTGATTTAAAATCTTCCCACATATTACTCGGCTGAAATGTACTTAGCTACGATAGCATCAAGAGTTCCGTCTGCCTTGAGTTCCTCGAGTGCCTTGTTGATCTGATCGAGCAAAACGGTGTTGCCCTTCTTTATCGCAATCGCATATTCCTCATCGGCATATGCTTCGTCAAGGATGATGAGACCTTCATTCTCGGTGATGAAAACCTTGGCGGGCTCGTTGTCGATGATGACCGCATCGATCTTGCCCTGTGAAAGAGCCTGTACAGCCTCCATTCCCTTTGCGTAGCGCTCGATGTGATCGTCGCCGAACTCTTCGGATGCATAAATGTCGCCGGTGGTTCCCTGCTGAACTCCGATGGTCTTGCCCTCGAGATCCGCAAGTGAAGTGATGCCTGAACCTTCAGCTACGATAACGACCTGACGAGCGATGGCATAAGTGGTTGAGAAATCAACATTCTCCATTCTCTCTTCGGTAACGGTCATTCCGGCCATGCCTATGTCAGCCTTTCCTGAGGTAACCTCGGGAATGATGGCATCGAATGCGATATCCTCGATCTGAAGCTCGCATCCCATCTTCTCTGCGATAGCCGCTGCGATCTCGGCATCGATACCTACGATCGCGCTTCCCTCATGATACTCATAAGGAGGGAACTCGGCATTGGTAGCCATGACGAGTACACCTGCCTGAGCGGTCCCGCTTGCGGTTTTTCCGCATCCGGCAAGACACATTATCATTGCGGCACAAGTGATCAGTGTAATAAGTTTTTTCATAAAAATCCTCCCTGCCTTTTCAGGCATTTATAAACGGGGCTTTGCCCCAAACATTATCTGTCATCCCGTATGTACGGATCAGGGTCTGTAAGCTTCTATATCTGCGGCAAGTCTCTCCTTCAGGGCATCAAGCGAATCGAACCTGGTCTCGGGCCTGCAGAAGGATTTAAGGTATACCTCGGCATCGCGTTCATAGACATCTCCGTCGAAATCATACAGATATGTCTCGACTCCCTTCACCTCATGGTCGGATATCGTGGGCTTGCAGCCTATATTGGTAAGGCCGTGGTATTTCCTTCCGTCTATATACACATCCGAAGTGTATACTCCGTTCGGGGGAAGGAGCTTGTCTTCACCCGGAAGAATATTGATCGTGGGAAAGCCGAGAGTCTTGCCCATATGATTTCCGTGGACGATCTGTCCGAATATGAAATAGGGGATTCCGAGAAGCTTTTCGGCCTCCTCCATCCTTGCTTCGGATATCATCTGCCTTACGAGCGTGGAGCTGACTTCGTATTCCTTATCAAGCTCTATGGTTATCTTGTCTATAACTCTGACAGCGATGTCATTTTCTTCACCGTACTTTTTGAGAACGTCCGCATTGCCCGCTCCCTTTTTTCCGAATGAAACATCCCGTCCCGCAGCGATGACCCTCGCGCCGATCCTGCCGGAGATAAGTTCCTCGAGGAACGGTACGGGCTCCGTATCCGCAGTATCCTTATCAAAAGGAAATTCGATCAGTATATCTATTCCCTTTCTTTCGAAAAGGATCCTCTTTTCTTTTCTCGTGGTAAGAAGACTTTTTTCTTTTCCGAAAAAGACACCGGGTGCGGGATCGAAGGTAAACACGCAGGATTTAAGATCTTCGCCGCTCTTCTCCTCGCGCGCTCCGGTTATCTCCAGAAGAAGCTTCTGGTGACCGATGTGCACACCGTCGAATTTACCTATGGCAACTGCCGTAGGCGAACTGATATAAAAATCTTTTGTATCGGATATTATTTCCATATAGCATCAAAACATCTTATAGGGTGCAAATATTCCGGTTTCGGGATCGTATTCGTAGACGGCCGCAAATTCCCCGTCCGGATGGTATACCCTGAACATCCGCTTTTCATCCGCTCCCGCAAAGGAAACCATATCATCCTTCGTGAGCTTGTTTCCGTTCAGAAGAAGCCTGTCCGCCTCCCCGGTCACGGTTATCTCCGGATACTCTCCGAATACCGTATCGACGGGACGTATCAGCGATATAAGCTCATCCCTTCTGCCTTCGTCCGCAAGCTTTCTCAGCTCGTCGAGTGAATGTGCGGACTCAAGATCAAAGGGTCCCACACAGCTTCTTACAAGCGACTGCATGCATCCGCCGCATCCGAGGTCTCTTCCGATATCGTCGCAGAGAGATCTTATGTATGTTCCTTTCGAGCAGAGAACCTTGAACCTGACCACCGGAAGCTCTACGGAAAGTATCTCGATCCTTTTGATGCTGACCCTTCTGGGGTTTCTTTCCACGGTCTTTCCGCTTCTTGCTATATCGTATAGTCTCTGTCCGTTCGATTTAAGAGCCGAATACATTGGAGGGATCTGGTCTATGTCTCCGAGATATCCCATGACCGCTTTTTCGATCAGGTCACGGGAAAGCTCCATGGCTTTTCCGGGATCTCCGCCTTCCGTGGTTCCGGTTACGTCAAGCGTATCCGTTACCCGTCCGAGAAGGAGCTCCGCTATGTATTCCTTGTCCCAGTCGGTTATCATCCCGCATACCTTGGTGCCTTTGCCGAGTGCCACGGGAAGAACTCCCGTTGCCATCGGATCGAGCGTTCCGGTATGACCGACCTTCTTCTGGTGATAGATCCCTCTTACAACCGCTACAACATCAAAGGAGGTGTATCCCGCCTCCTTTGAAATATTAAGTATTCCGTTATTTACGGGATCAGACATGCGCCTCTTCTTCCTCCGGAAGATTATCAAGCTGTCTTTCAATATATTTGGAGAGATTGTTCACACAATCATATACATTGCCGGTCATATTGCATCCCGCGGCCCTGGCGTGACCTCCGCCTCCGAAGCGCTCGGCAATCTTGGCCACATTGACCTTCTCCGATGATCTCATCGAAACCTTGAATTCCTGTCCCGCGATCTCATACATGAAAATAGAGACATCAACATCCCTGATGTTGCGGAGCTGTGAAACGATGCCTTCAAAATCCTTGCTGACGACTCCGTAGAACTGCTGGGTCTTAAGATCGAGCCAGCTGACAACGCATCTTCCGCCCATGAACCTTACGCTCTCCATCAGACACCTTCCGAGTATCTGGGACTGGAGATAGGTTCTCTCGTAGAAAACTCTCTGGATAAGGGAAGTATGGTCAAAGCCGTACTCCATAAGTTCCGCTGCGCGCCTCATTGTCTCGGGCGTAGTGCTTGAATACTGGAAAACACCGGTATCGGTCACCATTCCGGTATAGATACATCTTGCGACATCGGCATCGATGTACTTCTTGTCAAAAAGCGTATAGAGAAGCTCACAGGTGGAGCTGATATCGGGATCGACCACATTGAGGTCTCCGGCACCGTTTTTGTTGCTTTCGTGGTGATCGATGTTGATGCGCTTTGCGGCACCGTCAAAATACTTTACGGTTTCGCCGAGTCTTTCGCGGTTACAATCGAGAGAAAAATAAACGTCATATGTAACGTCATCGGGAAATTCCCTCTTTATCTCATCATATCCCGCTTCGTCATTGAAAATTGTAGGAATGGGATTTTCGAGATTTACAACTATCTCCTTGTCCGGAAACGCATTCAGAAGATATTTTCTGAGTGCAAGACAGGAAGATATGGCATCACCGTCCGGTCTTATATGACCGCTGATGCCGATCCTTTTTGCATCCCCGCATTCCTTAATAATATCGAGCATTAAAACTACCTCTTAATAATCTGCGTCCTCTTCCGAGTCCACATGCCTTGCTTCGTCATCAGCGATGACCTCGTCGATCTTATGGATCATATCAACGCCGTATTCGGTGGTCGTATCGGAGATGAACGTAAGCTCGGGAGTATTTCTCAGATTCATCCTTACGGCAAGCTCATGTCTGATATATCCCGCTGCGGACTGAAGGCCCTTAATCGTGTTGTCCCTGTCCTCTTCGGAACCGAGAACCGATATCCAGACCTTGCACGTCTTAAGATCGGGAGCAACATAAACTTCTATGATGCTTGTCCAGGGGCTGACCCTGGGATCCTTGACATCACGGATGATCTGAGAGAGTTCCTTTTGAACCTCTGAGTTAAGTCTTATATTTTTGATACTGTTTTTTCTCACGTTCTGGGAACCTCAACCATAATATATGCTTCAACCTGATCAAGCTCCTGGATGGAATCGAACTTATCAAATACAAGTCCGCATTCGAATCCTTCCTTGACTTCCTTGACATCGTCCTTGAATCTCTTGAGCGATGAAAGCTCGCCTTCGTAGATCTGCTCCTCGCCTCTCTTGATACGTACCTTGCAGCCTCTCTGCATATGTCCGTCGAGCACGTAGGAACCTGCGATGTTTCCGATAGCGGATGCCTTGAAGATCTGTCTGATCTCCGCATGTCCGATGATCTTCTCTTCGAATACAGGATCAAGCATTCCCTTCATTGCGCGCTCGATATCTTCGATTGCCTTATATATGACGTCATAGCATCTGACATCGACGTTCTCCGCTTCCGCCTTGCTCTCTGCCTGGGTATCGGGCTTGACGTTGAAACCGATGATGATCGCATTGGATGCACCCGCAAGGTTGACATCCGATTCGTTGATCGCACCGACGCCGCCGTGGATGACCTTAACGACAACTTCCTCATTGGAAAGCTTGAGCACGGATTCCTTGAGAGCCTCAACCGAACCCTGTACGTCAGCCTTGATGATGATATCAAGCTCTTTGAGATTCTCCTCCTTGATCTTGGAGAAGAGATCCTCAAGGCTCATTCTTCCCTGAGTCTCTGCAAGCTTCTGCTTCTTGTTCTCTGCGGTATAGGTATCGGCATAGGACTTGGCTTCCTTGTCGGATTCATGTGCAAGGAATACCTCGCCTGCCTCGGGTACGGAGCTTAAGCCCAGTATCTCTACGGGAGTTGAAGGTCCGCAGGTCTTGACGTTCTCACCCTTATCGTTGATCATCGCACGCACTTTACCGTGAGCGGCACCTGCGGATACGAAATCTCCGATGTGAAGGGTACCCTTCTGTACAAGGATGGTTGCAACGGGACCTCTTCCCTTATCGAGCTGAGCCTCAATGACAAGACCTCTTGCCTTTCTGTCGGGATCCGCCTTAAGCTCAAGAACATCCGCGGTAAGAAGGATCATGTCGAGAAGGTTATCGAGTCCTTCTCCGGTCTTAGCCGATACGGGAGCAAATACGGTCGATCCGCCCCAGTCCTCGGAAATGAGCTCATACTCTGAGAGCTCCTGCTTAACTCTGTCAATATTTGCAGAGGGCTTATCGATCTTGTTGACCGCAACGATGATCTCTACGCCTGCTGCCTTCGCGTGGTTTATAGCCTCTACGGTCTGGGGCATTACACCGTCATCAGCCGCAACGACAAGTATTGCGATATCGGTGGAATTCGCACCACGCATACGCATTGCGGTGAATGCTTCGTGACCGGGAGTATCGAGGAAGGTAATGGTCTTACCCTTAACATCAACGGTATATGCACCGATCGCCTGGGTGATTCCTCCTGCCTCTCTCGAGGTTACGTGTGTCTTTCTGATCGCATCGAGGAGTGAAGTCTTACCGTGATCGACGTGTCCCATAACACAGACTACGGGAGGTCTCTCCTTCATCTTGCTGGTATCTTCTTCGTCCTCCTTGAGGAGTTCCTCGATGACGTTGACCTTAACTTCATGCTCACAGAGGATCTCGTACTCCATTGCGATGTTTTCGGCATCCTCATATGAAAGCTCCTGATTAACGGTACAAACCTTACCTGACATGAAGAGCTTCTTGATGATATCGGAAGCCTTCATCTTCATCTTGGCCGCAAGATCGCCGATGGTGATGGAGTCGGGAAGGGTGATCACCTTGATCTGTTCTTCGACTACCTCTTCCACCTTCTTCTCGGGCTTAATGAAGCGTCCGGCCTTCTTGCTGCGTGAAAGCTCCTCTTCGTTATAATTTATGTCCTTGTGCTTTCCGTTTCTTTCTTCGTTCCTGCGCCTTGCGTCACGGCCCCCTTTATTGCTCGTAGGACCGTCTGAGGTAAAGATCTTGCCTCCGCCAGCACCTTTTCCGTTTCCGAATCCGGCACCCGGCCTTCCATTTGGTCTCTGACCTCCAGCGCCACCAGCAAAGCCCCTGCCAGGAGCTCCGCCACCAAAACCACCCTTCGGAGAGTTCTGCGCACCCGGGAAATTGTTCGGGCGCCCTCCCTGAGCCTGCCTGTAATAGCCACCTTGCCTGTCGGTTCTTTCCGTGCTTTGCGTAGTCTGACCATATCCGTTTCCTCCACGGTATCCGCCCTTTGAACGCTGTCCGGGTCTGTCGTTGATGCTGATGGAATGAGATCCCTTTGCATTATCCCTCTGACCCTGGGGCTTGGCTGCCTGACCCTGTGCGGGTGCGGCGGGCGCGGTGTTTGCAGGCTTGGATTCCTGTGCTGTGGGCTTAACCTCCGCAGCGGGTGCTTCGGGCTTTACGGGAGCCGTCTCCGGCTGCTCCGTCTTGGGCTTTCTTGCACCGGGAATATTCTTGGGATCCTGAACCATGTTTACGGAAGGAGTATCCGAAGGAGCGGTGAGGGGCTTGATGATCCTTCTGGGCTCGGGTCTTCCGGTCATGGGAGTTCCGGGACGTCCGCCGGAAGCAGGCTTTCCGTAAGGAGAAGCAGTGCCTGCGGGCTTGACGCTCTGACCGGTATATGCCTTTGCGGGCTGTGAGGATGATCCCTGCGCCTGAGGCTTACCGGGCTTGTTGTTAACGATGATTATCTTCTTTTTGGGCGCAGCGGGTGCATCCGGAGCTGCCTTGGATTTAGGCTGTTCTTCGGTCTTTGCTGCGGGTTTGTTCTCCTTGCTCTCTGCCGGCTTCTTTTCTTCTTTGCTTTCTGCAGGAGCAGGCTTCTTATCTTCCGCAGGAGCGGAAGGCTTTTTTGCACCGAACTTGGCTCTGAGCTTATCCGCTTCTTCGTCGGATACGGTGCTTGCATGGGTCTTGACATCCATACCCATGTCCTTAGCGGCGTCAACCACCTCTTTGCTCTCTACTCCAAATTCCTTTGCAAGTTGGTTCAATCTGATCTTTGCCATTAATTACGATTCCTCCTCAAAAAGCTCAGGTGCCGTTTTTCTTATTGCTTGGCACAATCCTTCATCTTCTACAGCCAGAGCACTACGCAGATCTTTTCCGACCGCATGGCCCAGTGCCTGCCTGTCGGAGTAATACATGTACGGTACTCCGTAATATTTACATTTGTCCGAGTACATCTTCCTGGAACCTTCGGATGCATCGCCCGCGATTATCACACACATGGCGCTCCCCGCCCGTATGCTTTCGAGAACCTGTGTCTCTCCGCCCGCGATCTTTCCCGCTTTCTGCGCAAGTCCCAGAAGCGATAAAATCCTGTCTGTCGTAATTGCTCCTTCCCACCTTCAGGTGGCGCGTGCTTTTATATACTCCGAAATACTGTCTAAAGCTTCTTTCGGAACTGGTGTTTTAAATGCTCTCTCAAGACCGTGCTTTTTAAAGGCCGTCTCAAGGCATGAGACCGAAGGGCATATGTAAGCCCCGCGTCCGTTCATCCTGCCTGTTTCGTCGACCATGATCAGGCCTTCGCTGTTACGTACGATGCGGATCAGCGATCTTTTGTCAAAGGTCTCACCGCATCCCACACATGTCCTGGAACATTTCGAATTCATTATTCCTGTCCGTCCTCTGCGGGAGCTTCCTCAGCGGGTACTTCCTCGTAGCTTTCCTCGTATCCCTCTTCGTACTCCTCACCTTCCTCATCGGAATACTCATAGTCCTCATAACGGAATCCGACGGCATCCTTAGCCTGGGATTCGGACTTGATATCGATCTTGTATCCGGTAAGACGTGCTGCAAGTCTTGCATTCTGTCCTTCCTTACCGATCGCGAGTGAAAGCTGGTCATCGGGAACAACGACCTTGGCGGTCTTCTCATAAGGATCTGCGAATACCGCAAGAACTGATGCGGGTGAAAGTGCATTCTGAACAAGGTTTCCGGGGTTGTCATCCCAGCATACGATATCGATCTTCTCGTCATTGAGCTCGGATACGACGGCACCTACTCTGTCTCCGTTCATACCTACGCATGCGCCTACGGGATCGACGTCGGGATTGTTGCTCCATACGGCGATCTTGGAACGGCTGCCGGGCTCACGTGCGATGCTTCTGATCTCTACGATGCCGTCAGCGATCTCGGTAACTTCGTTTTCGAAAAGGCATCTTACAAGCTCCGGATGGGTACGGCTTACGCTGATGCGGGGTCCCTTGGGAGTGGACTTGACATCGAGAACATAAACTTTAAGTCTGTCTCCGTTTCTGTATCTCTCACCGGGGATCATCTCGGACTCTGCAAGGATTCCGTCTGCCTTGCCGAGGTTGAGGCTTACATTGCCTCCGACATAGTGATTGACGGTACCGGTAACGACGTTCTTTCTTCTTCCGGAGAACTGATCGAATACCGCATGTCTCTCCTCTTCACGGATCTTCTGTAAGATCACGTTCTTGGCACTCATTGCCGCAATACGGGTAAGGTCTGCGGACTTTATCTCAACCTGTACAACGTCTCCGACCTGAGCATCGGGTGCGATGGCTCTTGCGTCTTCGGGAGAAATATCCTCAAGAGGGTCCATGACATCATCGGCTGTCTCCACAACCGTCTTCTCCGCATAGATGCGATAATCACCGGTATCACGGTTGATCTCGGCACGGATGTTCTTGATGTTCTCATTTCTGCCGTACAGATTTCTGCAGCCTGCAACGAGTGCATTCTCGATAGCTTCGAAGATTGCCTCTTTGTCGATGCCTTTTTCCTTTGCAAGCAGATTAAGACTCTCAATAAGTTCGCTGTTCATTTTGTTTTTTCCCTTTTCCTTTCTTTTTTAAAAATCCAGTGTCAGCCTGATCTGTGAAATATCACTTCGCTGCCATTCGGACGAACTTTCTGTTTCGGTATCCGCTATGGTTATCTTATCCTTATCAAATGCTTTCAGGATGCCGGTAACGGATTTTGCTTTGATCTCTTTTTCATCCTTGGTGCCGATCACCTGCGGCTTGTAAAAGGAGATCTCAACCTCTTCACCAAGCGACTTTTCGAGATGTCTGTCCTTGGTTAATGCCCTGCCGAGTCCCGGGCTTGAAACCTCCAGGATGTACTGATCGTCTATCAGTTCTGAATCATCAAGTACTTTCTCAAAGGCACGGCTTACGTTCTCACAATCGTCTATGGTAACTCCGCCTTCTTTGTCGATATACGCACGGAGATATCTTTCACCGTTCTCCAGAACATATTCGACATCATAGACCGAAACACCGAAGCTTTCGGTGACCGGTGTAAGGAGTTCCTCTGCCTTAGCGGCAACTGCGTCGGATCTGCTCATTCGCTCCCCCTAACAAACAAGTAAGAGTGGCGCTTGGCCACTCTTACATCAATTACTTACTTTACATAATGTATACCACTTATATGGCATTGTCAAGGGAAAAAGCCCTGTTTTTCGCCTTTTTAAAACCTTCCGGTCAGTAAGCAGGGGGATAAGGCTGCCTTGTGAGCGAGCTCAAATACTCCTTGTATTGCCTGTAATCCACGAATCCCGTGAGGTTTCCGATCTCCTGATAGCGGTGGAAATACTGCTTGCTGAAGACTATATGGCACATCTTCGGAACCTTCTTGAAGGTCTTGACGATAGCCTCCTCCGATCCGTAGATATTGAAGATCTCGTAATACATCAGGAAAGGATTGATGAACATCTTCTGGGCGGGAGTGCTGCAGAGCGGGATCTGAAGCAATTCCTTTTTACCGAAGACGGGTCTTACAAGATAGGTCGCACCCTGTTCGGATATCATCCAGAAACGGTCCCATTTGCGCATGCCCTTTATTTGCGGGATGGGCTTGAGAACATAAACCGGTATGACCATCTGCACATTCCTGTTTGCAAGGAATTCCTTAACCTTCGCGGGAACCTTCTTCACGGTAAGAATGGGGATGTTTGCATCGTATCCGCCGAACACTCTCTTAAAGATGGTCTTTACATAGATGTTCTCGAAATATCTGACAGCCATGTAAGCAGTCCTGAAAAGGAATGCGGATATCAGCACGATGACTCCCGCAATGAAAAAGAAGAACCAGGGAATATATACCGCAAAGAGGATCATTATCCAGACCAGCGCAAGTTTTGCAAGAACGAAGAGCATTGATACAAAAGGCACCACCGTGCATATGGGCACCATTATTATATCCATGAGTGAAAAGGTATAATGTACAAGCAGATAGATTATCATTGCGACCACGAGGATCACAAAACATCCGATCGCACTTAATCCGAACTTAGCTGTATTTATTATGGCTCCCGCCGCATGAACCTTGCTCACGGGTTCGGCACTCATGATCAACTGCGAAACAAGGATTATCAGCATAAGGATGCCGTTGACTTTCTTTTGCGCGGTCTCTATGGATGTGCCGATGGCATTGGTCTTGCTGAAGGATTTAAGGATGATGGGAACACCAAACCAGATAAGAAGTGCTATGCTAATATACTGATTTTCGAATATTCCGTATGAAAAACCGGACAGCTTGCTGAGCACGGGAACCCCGTCACCGACGCCGTGTGCGGCTCCGAGAGCGGATGCGCACATGATGATCATTACCCATGATGTGTCTATTCCGCTTAAGAATCCCGTGGATGCCACCGGTGCGAGAGCCTGACCGAAAGATCCGCCCGCTCCGCTTACAACAACCGTACCGTCTATATCCAATGAATCAATTGCACTGACTGTCATGAGTCTTCCGAAAAAGATCATTGAAAGCACGATGCAAAGCGTAAGGCAGAATCTTATGTATCTTTTGTTCTCACGATAAACCTGCGCCAAAAACTGTCCGTATGACATATCGTTAACCTCGCAGAAAAATGAAAAATTACCTACCCGGATATTTTACACAAAGATCAACGCGCTTGCATCTTTTTTCTTATATATCGGGCAGCGGAAAGATCCGGCATCCGCTTAAAAGACCGGGGCGGGACCGGGCTCAGCCGCAATAAAAAGGCCGCCGCTTTTCAGGCGGCAGCCCTGTCTTTATTTCCTTGTGATCCTGTATTCGTAAAACTCTCCGGGATTGAGAACAACCTCCGCGGTAAGTTCGGTGACCGGTCTCATATCCTGTCTGAAGGTCTTCTTTGAAAGTTCTATATTTCTTTCACTTTCGGGACCGGGAACGCAGAGCTCGGTAAGCTGTGCATCGTCACCCTGGATATGTATCGTTACTCGTACCGGGTGTGCATGACCCGTGACATGTGCATAGAGGATCATGACATCATTGTCATAATGGAATACCGAAACATTGGGGGCACTTACATATACACCGCCGTAGTTAAACTCTGCCTTGACGGTATCCATCGCCCACGCAGGAATCTTCGAAAGATCCGAAGGGTTCTCGGGCGTGTTGATCAGATACATTCTTCCCTCTCCGTATGTATCCCTCAGGAAAAGCGTCGAGTGATACTCTCCGGCTCCGCCGTTAAGAAGGGACCAGGACAGATTGTTTGAATGCTGCACATCCGCAAAGAGTATGGGCCTTACTCCTTCAAGATATCCCGCCCTGTCATCCGTCTTGTAGTATCTCGTTACGGAAAGCTTTCTTCCGGTGTGGTATGCGCTGCTTATCTCCTTCCACTGCTTCTCCGGAGAATTGGCCATGAAGCCGGTCGTTACAAATGCTTTTCCTCCTTTTACAAGGAAGGTCTTAAGCTTATCGAATACATCGGGATCGCAGAGTGAGCTTTCGGTAAGGAGTACGCTTCCCTTCTCCGGGAATTTGGGAGTGGGATTAAGTGCTATGCCCTGCATGCCCAGGAAATCCTCAATGTGATTCTCTCCTTCGGACGCATGAGGGATATATGCGGGTATGCCGACGGGCTTACCCGTCTTATCGAGCATACGGTCGATCCTCTCAAACTGAAGCCCGAGCGGTGTCACGAGCTTATTTTCGAACAGATCCGTCCACTGGAAGAGAGTGATCTCTTCGGGCTTAGCAAATGCGGACAGATATCCCTGCTCGAGGTAATCATCAACCGGCCAGCACTGGTACGTATCGAACCAGGTTCCCTGATTCCGTCCGTCCGACGCTTCATCCATCCATCTTACGAGGCTGTAGCTGAGGTAAGTCGGAAGATGCTGGTCCTGATATGCGCTGGCCCTTGTCTCGGTTCCGGTATAGACTCTGTCAAAGATATCCTTTTCAACATCGGGCCTGTATCCGGTGGCATGATAGGATTCCCTCCAGTTGGGGAACTTGATTATCATCTTCACATTCGGATTTACTTTTCTGGCGGGACCTACGATCAGATTCTCGGAAACATCCTTCATAAGGTCACGTCTGAAATCGGTCCAGCTTCTGTCGCCTTTAGCCCCTATGCACTCTTCGCAGGTGCAGTTTGTGAAATAGAAATCATCCAGAATGACTTCGTCAAAAAGCTCTGCGGTATATTCGGAGATCTTCCTGATATGATCCCTCATTCCCTTATTGGTATAGCAGAGCGTTCCGAAAAGTCTCTGCTTTTTCTTGTCTTCTTCGGTAAGCGGAGGACATACGGTTGTAAGTCCGCCGGACACCTCAACGCCGCGACTCCTGAAGAAATCGGTGACGGTACGGATCTTGTTCTTGTCGACAAGAACCGGTCCTCTGAAAGGCTCCAGATAGACCTTGTCGATACCGACATATTTTTCTATGAAGTCATACTGCTTCTCCAGAGTCTGAAGATCCATCCTGTTAAGGATCTCCGCAACGCAGTAAACCGTCACTTTGAAATTATTAAAGTGTCCCATGATAACGGTGCCTCCATCTTCCGCCGGACAGGCTGAGATTTTTATTTCTTTCCGATCCTTCCTGTTCAAGGAGGGGCATCAGATATTTCACAAGGGCATAGGCATTTACAGCAAGTGCTCCGACCCAGGCACTGATCTCCGCATAAGCCGTTGCCGCAAATCCTATCCTGCCCATAAAGAATGATATCACAAAAACCCTTAAGACCATCTCCAGAATACCGGAAGCCATGGGAAGCATCGGTTTGCCCATTCCCTGCACGCAGTTTCTTACAACGAACAGAGAATCGACAAATATGAGCATGATCCCGCATCTGGGCATGAACAGACAGGCTAGTCTGATCTGTTCACTGCCGCTCAGCAGGATCCCCGCAAGAACGCGGGGAAAGAAAACCATCAGCGATCCGAGGATTATGTAGGCGGCCGCTGAGATCGACAAACTGACCCTGAGTCCTTCTTTGATCCTTCCGTATTTACCGGCACCGTAATTCTGTGATGTATATGCACTCATTGCATTGCCCGCGGTTGAGGCAGGGTTCATGAAGAGATTCAGATACTTGCTGCATGCTGCATAGGCTGCGGTATATACGACACCGTATCCGTTTACGAAGTACTGAACCACCATGCATCCGACTGCGGTTATGGAATTCATGAATGCCATCGGAAGGCCGTTTGCGAGAAGCTCGGTATAAACCTTTCTCTCATTGGTAAAATGACGCTTTTCAAGCTTTATCACCGGCATCTGTCTGAGTCTGTTCAGGCAGAACGCGGCGGATATGATCTGGGATATGATCGTGGCTATCGCAACGCCCTCCACTCCCATCTTCATTCCGAAGATGAAAGCACAGTTGAGCGATATATTCAGAACCGACGAAATGACGATGGCTTTCAGGGGAGTCTTACTGTCTCCGAGAGCCCTGAGCACCGCACCCGAAATGTTGTAGCAGATACCCGTCGCAAGTCCGCCGAAGATTATGTATCCGTACTTAAGGCTGTCGCCCATTATGACCTCATCGGTCCTGAGAAGCCTTAATGCAAAGGGAAGAAATATAACGGAGAGCAGGGAAAGAAGGACCGATATGACCGCTCCGAGTTCGATGACCGCCGCTATCCTTCTTTTTAATTTCTCGGGATCACCCGCACCGTAGCTCTGTGCCACAAGTACGCCGAAGCCGTTGGCTATTCCGAATGAGAATCCGACTATGAGAAAGAAAAGAGAACCCATGTTGCCGACAGCCGCAAGGGCATTATCGCCGAGGCCCTTTCCGACTATCCAGGTATCGGCAAAATTATAGAACTGCTGAAGCATACTGGTCATAAGAAGCGGCCAGTAGAACGACAGTATCAGCTTCGAAGGCTTTCCGGTTGTAAAATCCGTTTCACGACTTTTCATACGGGTTATCATATTCCTTTCCTTGCCCCTATACTATGCCGTGAAAATAACAATTATTATTACAATATTGTTGAGTTTTGCCCGTTTTTTGTTATTATTGTTATATGGAAAGAAATTCAAAGGAAACCATAATATTCGACACTCCCTCATCCGTTCAGGTCACACGCGACCAGACTCCGGAGATATTCCCGCCGCACTGGCATAATGCGGCTGAATTCACGGTAGCGTTAAAGGACGGATGCAGATACAAGGTCGGTGATACATCCTATAAGCTAAACACCGGGGACATACTTCTCGTATGGCCTGGCCAGATCCATGAGACCGTCAAGATCCCGTCAAAGGGTGCGGTATTCATCCAGTTCTCGTCCCATATACTTGAGAACAACATGGATCTTCTCTCCATCTCGGGATTCCTCTACGATCATCATCTGATATCGGCCGCAGAAGACCCCAAGCTTGCAAAGTATATTTCGGAAAAGATATCGGAGATCGAAAAGATCCATTCCTCGGGCGACACTTTTTCGGAAACAAAGTGCAAGGGAAAGATCTATGAGATCCTTTTGAAGCTGGGTGAGATAATAGTTACGGAGGCCGGATATTCAGCCGATCCCGACGATCCTTCAAAATCCGGCTGGCAGTACATACATGCGGCATGCAACTATATCGCGGAGAACTCCGCCAATGATATTTCGCAGACGATAGTTGCCGATCACATAGGTATCAGCACCTTCTATTTTTCCAAACTTTTCAAACAGTATATGCACACTTCGTTCCCGGCATACCTTGCAAGCATCCGTGTAAAGAGTGCATCATCGCTGCTCATGGACAAAAATCTGTCCATCACCGACTGTGCCTTCATGTCGGGCTTCCAGTCGACGACGACATTCAATAAGGTCTTCCGTGAAGTAACGGGATATTCACCCAGAGATTACAGAAAGCTGTACAGATAACCCTGCGTTTACTTATAAACCGCAGGGTTTATTTATAGATAAAATCCGAAAAGGCGGCGCTTCCGCCATCTGTCTTTTCAGACATCATAAATAATCCGAAACGGCATCCCGTGAAGTGATCAAGCCTGAACCTGAGCTTATGGTCACTTCCGGTTTTTTTCTTCTCACCGTTTATATATACATAACACTGAGCATAGTCAGGATCGGATGGAGATGAACCGAAATGTGCACGGACGGACACCTTAAGTACGGGCTCTTTTATTTCCGTCTTTTCTTCACAGACCGCAGCCTCTTCTCCGAGCTTCCATACATCTTCCGATGGGTTGGTATATGTGCACATCGATGCGAAAAGTTTCCCGTTTTCCCTTCGGATGCCGACAAGTGCATAGTCTCCCTGAAATGCGGCAAGTCCCGCAAAATCACCGTCGTTAAGTAACGATCCGTCTATGGTGACCTCTGCTTCGCATTCGGGGAATGACATTTTCTGTGTGAGGATGTTTACCGCATGGAATACATTTCCGACAGTCCTGTCGGTTTTGACGATCAGTCTTCCGTTTTCCGGATCGGTGCATATCAATTTCAGGTCCGGCTCATGGTTAAACTGCCAGAAGCTCTTAAACCCAAAGCAGCCGTAATGAACGGGATCCGCTTCATACATCTTCCCGGGATCGTATCCGAAATCATCGCTTCCGATAAGCGGAGCATATTCATGATCCGGCCTGAAGCTTTCAAGTTCAAATTCCGACGGGGCCTTTCCGCAGCTTCCGAAAACCGGAACGGGTCTTCCTTTTTCATCATCCTTCCAGGTGACAGGAACAAGCACGGGTATTCTTCCTATGGCTCCCCTGTCCTGGAACAGTATCGCATTCCAGCTTCCTTCAGGGCCTTCAACGATGCCGCCCTGTGCTATGCCGGAATTCCCGAAACCGAGATCATCTTCAAAGATCTCTCCTCCGGTGAATTCCCCTTCAAGGGAATCGGCTGCAAAGCATCCTTCCGTTCTCTTCCATTCGGTCCTTTTGGAATGTATGAGGAAGAGATAATACCTTCCGTTTATCTTGTACAGATGCGAACCCTCATATCCGAGATTGGGATTTCCTTTGTCGGAAACTATACGGCGATGAAGCCCTCCCTCTTTGGGCCCGCTCAATTCCTCAGTTAATTCCGTCAGATATATTTCGGTATTGCCGTAGACAAGATATGCCCTTCCCTCATCAAAAAGAAGTGAGCAGTCATGATAGAAGCCTTCGATATTGCTTTTGGTCCAGGGGCCTTCTATGGATGAAGACCTGTACAGATATGTTTTATGCGTATCATTGCAGACAAAGACGACATAGAATATGCCTTCATGAAATCTGAGCGACCCGGCCCACATGCCTTTCCCGTATATATGCTTTTCACCTTCAAGGCATTGTGCGGGCGTAGAATCCAGACGGTCACAGACAAAGCAGGCATGTTCCCAGTTTACCAGATCGTACGATCTTAATATCTCCGCTCCCGGAAAGAAATGCATCGACGTGCTTATCATGTAGAAGGTATCTCCTACGCGGATCACATCGGGGTCGGGCATATCAAGCCTGAATATGGGATTGCTTCCTTTGATCATAAATAATCCTTACGCTCTGAGCATTGATACGATCCACTCCGGATCGGGTGTCTTCATTTCCTTATCGGCGGACATCTCTTCCATGATACCCTGAACAGAAGCCCAGAAGCATCTGGCCATGGTGTCAGCATTTCCTTTACGGAACACTCCGGTCTTCTGACCCTTTTTTATCAGCTTTACCGTCGGTGTGACCGCATCTGCGGAAAGCGCAAGCTTCCTTGCCTCCTCGGGCATTCCGACTCTTCTGACCTGTCCCATGAAGACAAACATATTAAAGACCCAGGGCTGCTCTTTCGCAAAGGAAAAAATGCTGTTTAAAAACATTGTCAGATACCTGTCCGGCGGGATATTATCATCGTATTTAACGGAACCGGGTCCCTGCGTTCCCATCTTCACAAGCTCCAGGAGAAGTTCTTCCTTTGATGCGAAATAATGGAACAAAAGGCCCGTACTCATCGGAACGGCAGCGGCGATATCCGCGATCTTGGTATCGTAATAGCCCCTCTCCACAAAGAGAGTAAGCGCAGTCATGAGTATCGCCTGTCTTCTTTCTTCTTTCTGTTCTTTTCTCGTCATGATAATTCCTCAGATCTCGATGGATCTTCCCTGCTTTTTAAGGATCCTCTGAACCGCAAACTTACCGGAGATTACCGCAATGGGAAGTCCGCCCGGACTCATCACCCACTGGCCCGCAACATAGAGGTTATCGATTCCTTTAACTACGCCCTTGAATCTCATCTGCTTATTTCCGACTGTCGTGACAAATCCCATGTACGATCCGTGATAAGCATTACAATATCTGTTATAAGTCAAAGGAGACCATGAATCAAGAAATTCGATATTTCCCTCAAGCTCGGGGAACTCCTTTAATATCCTCTTTGTGATCTCTTCGGTAAGCTCAGCCTTCTTACTGGCATATTCTTCGCTGCTCAGGCTGCTCCAGAATTCATAATCCTCATCGGTCTGGACAAGGTTTGCCTGGAGAACAGCTCTCCCCTCGGGAGCAAAGCTCGGATCGTAGGAATAATTCTTGACGGAAATCCTGCGGAAGATCCTTGTTCCGACAGTGATGGGATCGACATCAAAGAATACGGTATCCTCCCCGGAAAAATCAGCGGGGATCGCATATGCTGCCTGGAATCCTGTGGTAACGGGATAAGCATACCTTCTTTCATAAGCCTCCGCCAGCGCTTTAGGCATATACTTTCTGTCAATGAGTCTTCCGAAAAGGAAATCCGTATCGACCGCGCTGATGACATGATCGGCTTTGATAACGGAACCGTCTTCAAGCTTTATGCCCTCGGTCTTCTTTCCCTTTACGATGATCTCCTTAACTCCCGCGGATGTATGGATCACACCGCCCATCTCCTTAAATCTTTCGGCAATGCGCAGAGACATCGCAAGAGAGCCCTTCATTGGAATGTTACCGTTTCCGCTCGTCATCGTCGCATATGAAACGACAAGCGAATATGCAGTGTACTCCTCGGGAAGGTAATCGGTCATAAGCTTACGGATCACGGGAGACTTAAATCTCTCGCCGAGCTGCTTACAATTGATCTTACCATATTCCTTCATGACCTTGGGCATATTGGCCATGCCCTTTCCCATTTCGATATAATCCCTGATGCCCATCATGTCCATAGGCTTGATCGAGGGGATGACGCACTCCTCAGCGTACCTTACATACTCAATAAACTTTTTGATCTCTTCTTCGTCCTCGGGAGATTCCTGAATGAGTTCAGCCTGTGTCTTATCGAGATCGTTCCAGAAAGTGACCTCCCTGCCGCCTGATCTGCTTGAATAGAACTTGCTCGTATTTGCATATTCGGTATTTTCATCGATCGCTCCTACGGTCTTCCATACCTGCCAGAGTCCCGTCTCAGGATCTGTGCCCGTGAGCCAGTGGATGCAGTTATCGATGTGGTAACCTTTTCTGTTCCATCCCATGCATTCTCCTCCGACGATGGGGTTCTTCTCATAAATTTCCGCATCAAAGCCTTCCTTCAGTGCATATATTCCCGCGGACAGTCCTGCGATTCCTCCGCCGATGATGATAACCTTCTCTTTATTGTCTGCCAATTTATTAACCCTCCGAAATTGTTTTGTTGAATTCTCATTCACTGAATGTAAATTCAATATAATACCGTTTCGGAGGATTGTCAATGCTTTTATTGAATTTAAATTCAACGAAGAAAAAAAGAGAAACAAAGGGGACGGCTTACGCTGTTTACCGTAGTTCGTAAACAGCGTAAGCCGTCCCCTTTGTTTCACCTTATTTCACTGCCTAGACAGCGATATAGGCTCCCGCCTGTACCTTCCACATCTGTGCGTACTTTCCACCGAGTGCAAGGAGTTCGTCGTGGGTTCCCTGCTCTGCTATCCTTCCGTTTTCGAGCATGATGATCCTGTCGGCGGTTCTTGTGGTCGATAACCTGTGTGAAATAAATACCACCGTCTTATCACCAGTTGCCGTGAGCATCGCATGATTGAGCTGATACTCTGCGATAGGATCGAGTGCACTTGAAGGTTCATCCAATATCATAAGTCCGGCATCCTTATAGAACACTCTCGCAACGGCAAGCTTCTGTGCTTCTCCGCCCGACAGGTTTACGCCGTCTTTTTCGAATTCGTTGGTAAGAGGTGTTTCGAGTCCCTTTTCGAATCTGTCGACCCTTCCTATGAGTCCGCTGTCCGTAAGGGCTCTTCTTACCTTGTCTTCATCGGCATTATCTGGAACATCAAGTATGACATTCTCCTTCACAGTGCCGCCGAAGATCTTGAAATCCTGGAAGACCGTGCCGATGGTGTCCCTGTATCCGGCAACATCATACCTGCGTATGTCTCTGCCGTCAGCACGGATCGCTCCGGACTTTACATCGTAGAGTCTCATGAGGAGCTTTACCAGGGTAGTCTTGCCCGCACCGTTGTATCCGACAAGAGCGATCTTCTCACCCGGCTTTATATGGAGATCGATATCCTTAAGCAGCATATCTTCGCTGCTGCCGTATGCGAATGATACATTATCAAGCTCGATCTCCTTGGGAGACTTGTCGGGAACAAGTCCTTCCTCCGATACGATCGAAGGCTCATAGCTCATGAACTTTCTGATCTTACCTATGTAAAGACTCGTCTCACATGCAAAGGGATAGGTTTCCGAGAAGATCCTCATGCCTTCCTTAAGTCCGCCGAAGGATGCGAACAGAATGGCAACGCTTGAAAATGAAAGTCTTCCGACGACCGCAGCCTGATACACAAGATAAGATATGAAGATGACATCGCTGATCATCGCATTGGAGACATAGCGCTTCATAAAGCCGAAGAACCACTTCCTGAAAGCGTATTTCTTTTCGACCCTGTAAACCTCGTCATTGGCCTCATCGAATCTCTTCTCCAGCACATCGGAGATTCCGGGATTGAGACGGATCTCCTTGGCGTAATCGCTGAGGTAATAGATCCTCTTTATATAATCACGCTTTCTCGAATGAGGCAGGCTCTCGATCTTGACCTTATAATTCTGCTTGTTGTAAAGCTGCTCGAATATAAAGGAAGCCACAAAGGAAACGGTCACAAAGAGTATGGAAAGCGGATCCTTTATCAAAAAGAAAACGCCTCTTGTAATGAATACGGTTATTCCGGACAGAACGCTCTTTACGAAATTGATGACCCTGTCGATCTGGTTGTCAACCTCGGAGATTGCAAGTACCTGCTCATTGTAAAATTCGGGATCGTCGTAGCATGCCAGGTCGACGGACTTTGCCTTTTCGTAGAGCATCATCTTGATCTTCTTGCGGATCTTGGGGCTTTCCCTGGGTGTGATATAATCACCCGCCCAGACTGTGTAGACCATGCCCAGCGTGATGAGCGCAGCGACAAGAAGTATGATGGCTCCCACTTTCCTGAAAGGATATCCGAATTCCGCCGCTTCGATGACATATCCGATGAGGAGCGTATGCTCGCAGAAAATGGATATCTGTCCCCTTATGGAATCAAGGGACTGGTGAATAACGAACGCGGGCGATGACTTAAACATGAGTCCGAGGAAGTAGAAGTTATTGGAAAAGACCTGCTTTACGGACTGCTTTGTTTTTTCTTTTTCGTGGGACTTTCCGCTCACAGTATCACCTCCTCTTCGTTTTCAAGTGCCAGGTAATTCATTGCCTGCTTCTTGTACATCTGTGCATACTTTCCGTTCGATGCGATCAGCTGTGAGTGGGTTCCCTCCTCTATAAGGGTTCCCTTTTCCAGCATGAACACCCTGTCACAATCCTTGACGGACGAAAGCCTGTGGGAAATGAAAAGCATCGTATGATCTCTGGCTTCCTTAAGGATGCTCTTAAACAGATCGTACTCTGCTATGGGATCGAGCGCGCTGGAAGGCTCGTCGAAGATCTTCATCGGAGTCTCCCTGACAAAGGTTCTAGCAACGGCAACCTTCTGGGTCTCACCGCCGGAAAGCACCGCACCGTTTTCGTCAAACTCCTTGGTCATGACGGTATCCAGTCCCTCGGGAAGTTCGCAGATCCTGTCATACACTCCCGCCATTTTCAGCGCCTTCACAACCTTGCCTTCCTCATCGTCATAATGCCTTCCCATCAGGACATTCTCCCTGACGCTCATTCCGAACATCTGGAAATCCTGGAAGGTGGTGGCAAAGATCTCGCGGTATGCCTTCAGGTTGTACTCTTTTATATTCCTACCGTTATAGAGGATCTCGCCCTCATCGGGATCGTAGAGCCTGAGGAGGAGCTTGATTATCGTGGTCTTGCCCGCACCGTTATGTCCGACAAGCGCTGCGGTCTCTCCCTTCTTTATCGCAAAGGAAAGATTATCTATTGTTTTCTTCTCACCGTAGGAAAAAGAAACATTACGGAATTCCAGGCTCTCAAAATCCTTGGAAGGGATCTCGCCGTCAAAGTCTTCGGGGATCTTCTCTTCGTAATCGAGGAAGCTCCTGAGATTATTGATGAACATTCCGTTCTTGAGGATCTCCATGATATTTTCGAACACTCTTATAAGTATCCAGGTCATGGCGACCATAAGGCTGGTCATGATAGTAAGCTGTGCAAGACTGATGGATCCCGATACCCTGTTACGGTAAATTGCATAGAACATCACGCCTTCGAATATCACGGTGAAGGTGAATGTGATGCGAAGGAAGCTCAGTGTGCAATTGGCGAATGCGTACTTTATCGAAACCTTTACATTCTTCTCCGTAGCCTCCGCATACTGTTTTCTCATAAGCTCGAAAACCTGCGAAAGCCTGATCTCCTTGGCACCGTCGGGAAGATACATCATCCTGCTGACATAATTTAAGACCTTGTCGTTCGGCACCCACCCCTGATATCTCTTATATTCATATTTATTCTTGAGATTTCCGAATATGAAATTACCTATAAGAGGAGAGATTATGAACAGGATCGCATAGTGGTCTATCTCGAACATCAGATAGAAAACAACAGCGGCCGCGGCCGAACCGACAAGTGCTCCGAACACGCCTCTGATGACAGCGGTGATCTTCGCCTCGGCACCGTCCATCGCCATCGTGTACCTGTTGTAGAAGTCGGAATCCTCGTAGCATCTGAGCTCGACATTCCTGGCCTTGGAATAAAGCTTTTTGTATATCCCGCCGAAAAGCCTGTTTGTTTCGAGGGGATACACTACATTATCGATATATCCGGTATATATCCTTAATATGCAGAATACGATTCCGCTTATCAGAATGAATCTGAAGATCCGGTCGAATCCGATGTTCTGATCGAGACCGTTAACGATGACGCGCATAAAAACGCCGTCGAAGAAAACCCATTCTCCGTGACCGATAAGCCACAGGAAAAATGAGTGTATAACAATGGCGGGTGATATCCCGGCGGCAAGCTTCAGCGCGTATGCCGCGTTCTTTACAGTCACACTTAAGGACAGCTTGTCTTTGTCTTTTTTCTTAGCGTTTCCGGACATAAAAACTCCTCACTTCAAAGCCGAATTTCGTTAAGTATAATGGCTTAAAAGTGAGGAGTCAATAAACTACAGGTTTATAATTTCTACCGGACACGTTTACTGCCACAGCATCGCAGCCGTGCTCATTCGGAAATCTCTCTTCGTTCGATTTCCTCATGTCGGGCTTCGCCCTATAAATGAATAAAAATATCGGCCGCTCTGCGTGCAAGCACGCTCACGACCGATAATTTTATTCATTTGCACGGCTCAGTTTGCGATCACATTCCCATTCCGCCCATTCCGCCTGCGGGCATAGGAGGCTGAGGCTCCTTGATGGTTGCTACAACGCTCTCGGTGGTGAGAAGTGTTGATGCAACTGAGGTTGCGTTCTGAAGTGCAGAACGTGTAACCTTTGCGGGATCGAGGATTCCTGCCTTGACCATATCTACATACTCTTCCTTGAGAGCATCGAAGCCGATACCCTTCTTGGACTCACGTACCTTGTTAACGATAACGCTTCCGTCAAGTCCTGCGTTTGCAGCGATGTGATAAAGAGGAGCTTCGAGTGCCTTGAGGACAACTCTTGCACCGGTCTTCTCATCTCCGTCGAGGGTCTCGGCAAGTTCTGCAACCTTCTTGGATGCGTGGATGTATGCTGAGCCGCCGCCTGCGATGATACCTTCTTCAACAGCTGCTCTGGTAGCTGCGAGTGCATCTTCCATACGGAGCTTTGCTTCCTTCATCTCGGTCTCGGTAGCCGCACCTACTCTGATGACTGCTACGCCGCCTGCAAGCTTTGCAAGTCTCTCCTGAAGCTTCTCTCTGTCGAAATCGGAAGTGGTCTCTTCGATCTGCTTCTTGATCTGGCCGATACGGGCCTGGATGTCCTTCTTCTTGCCTTCGCCGTCAACGATAACGGTGTCATCCTTGCGGACCTTAACGCTCTTTGCACGTCCGAGCATATCAACGGTGGCATCCTTGAGCTCAAGACCTACTTCGGAAGAAATAACGGTACCGCCGGTGAGGATAGCGATATCCTCAAGCATAGCCTTTCTTCTGTCGCCGTAGCCGGGAGCCTTGACTGCAACAACATTAAAGGTTCCGCGGAGCTTGTTGACGATAAGGGTGGTAAGAGCTTCGCCCTCGACATCCTCTGCGATGATGAGGAGCTTGCTTCCGGACTGAACTATCTGCTCAAGAAGGGGAAGGATCTCCTGGATGTTCGAGATCTTCTTGTCGGTGATAAGGATAAGGGGATTATCGAGAACAGCCTCCATCTTATCCATATCGGTAGCCATGTATGCGGAGATATATCCGCGGTCGAACTGCATACCGTCAACGGTATCGAGCTCGGTAGCCATGGTCTTGGACTCCTCGATGGTAATGACGCCGTCACCGGAAACCTTCTCCATAGCATCCGCAACCATCTGTCCTACTTCGTCATCTCCTGCGGAGATAGCAGCGACACGGGCGATGTGCTCCTTGCCGTTGAGCTTCTGGCTCATTTCCTTGATAGCCGCAACAGCAACTTCGGTAGCCTTCTTCATTCCTTTTCTGAGGATGATGGGGTTAGCGCCTGCTGCGAGGTTCTTCATTCCTTCGTTGACCATTGCCTGTGCAAGTACGGTAGCGGTGGTGGTTCCGTCTCCGGCAACATCATTGGTCTTGGTAGCGACTTCCTTAACGAGCTGTGCGCCCATGTTTTCAAAGCCGTCCTCAAGCTCGATCTCCTTAGCGATGGTAACACCGTCATTGGTGATGAGGGGTGCACCGTAGCTCTTGTCGAGCACTACATTTCTTCCCTTAGGTCCGAGTGTTACACGGACGGTATCTGCAAGGCTGTTAACACCCTTCTCGAGTGCCTGGCGAGCCTCAGCGCCGTATTTGATCTCTTTAGCCATTTAAAATGCGCCTCCCTTATTTAACGATTGCGAGGATATCGCTCTGCTTTACAACAATGTATTCTTCGTCGTTATCAAGCTTGACTTCGGTTCCCGCATACTTCTGATAGATGACCCTGTCACCCTTCTTAACTTCCATCTTGACTTCCTTACCGTCGGAAGTGATGCCGGGGCCTACAGCTACAACATCAGCCTGTGAGGGCTTCTCTTTGCCTGCAGCGCCTGCAAGAATGATTCCCGACTTGGTGGTCTCTTCGGCTGCAACAGCCTTAAGGACTACTCTGTCGCCCAAAGGTACTAATTTCATATTATTGCCTCCTTTTTACGCATGGATCGCGTTCTTTGCTTTTCTTTGTTAGCACTCTTTTGATTTGAGTGCTAATCGACATTACATATATTAGTCTTATGCCTGTGGAAATGCAAGCAAAAAAGACAAAAATCCAAAAAAATTTAGAAAAATCTTACTCTCCGTAATAAGCCTCACGGCTGACCCTTTTTAATTCCCTGACGCCGAAGTATTCGGCCATTATACGGTTTTCCTCCCCACCGGGATCTTCGGATATATCCTTATTGATAAGAAACCAGGGTTTATAGGCATATTCGGGCACTTCAACAGTTCCGTGGTCCGACTCTTCGATTATCCTTACCCTTTCAAGGAATTCCTGATGAAATGCAAACGCCTCTCCGGTATGGACATAGTAGTATGCTCCGAATGAAGATACCGCACCGATCTTGTCGACGGTAAAGTGAAAAGCCGCAAGCATCATCACAAAAACGGCCAGATAATACAAAACGTAATGCTTTACTTTCAGGGTAAGCTTTCCGCGCAGTCTGTCCGCAGCCTTTGAATGTGTCAGATATCCGAGCCAGTATATCTCATTGGCAAAAAGGAGGATCTGGAAAGTAAAGCTGACCGCGATCCAGGTTCTGGAAAGCCCTGCATTGCCCATGGAATAGAAACTTGACGTAAATCCCGTGCAGTAAAAGCCGTAGGAAAGCAGGGTAAATAGCCAGGGATGACGGAATCCGGATTCCGTTTTTTTAACGATCATAAGTATCACGGGGACGGCAAGGATCATAAGAAGAATGACAAATGGACCGCTGAACTTCCACAGGTTCTCCGCTCCCGCTTTAAAAGAGTACAGAACGGACTTTATGGCACCGTACCCCTGATAAAACGCCTGTCGGTGGGCATTGCCCGGTGCTGTAAGACTCAGTCTCAGACCGAAGACATATATTATAAGTCCCGGGACATACCAAAGGATCTTCCCGGACTTATTCAGGGCAAGCAACAGTATGAATCCGACAAGAAGAAGCATTCCCTGGATGCAGGTTACGAAGTTCGCTCCCGCACACGCAAAGGAAAGAAATGCTACAACAAGACATCCCGCAAATCCGGTCCACACCCTCTTTGCACGGGAAAGAAGAACCATGGCACCGACCATGATAAACATAAGGCTGTGCATGAACACATAATGCACTCCGCTGTTATACCAGTAAAAGCCCTGCTGTGCGGTATAAATGCATTCCGTGAGAGTAAGCGTAACGATAACCGCAAGGACGATACTGTCAGGAGTTTCTGCCTTCAGATAATGCTTTGTCAGGACCACGGTCATGAAAAAGACTGATACAACAAGTGATGTGATCAGAAGAACGGGCCCGACGAAATAATACCCATACCCCAGCGCACCGGGCATCTGGGCCATCATAAATATGGAAGAATATGTTCCCTGCCATGCATAGTGAAAGCCGAGTGCCGTCTCGTATCCCACGGTCAGGATGGTACGAAGGCCGTAGCCGTATCTTTGTGCCTTCCACATATTCAGGCCGTAACTGAAGTCGTCATATCTGGGAACTGCATAAAGAGTCAGCCTGTATAGCGGGATGAGTGCGATAACAAGTGCAAGCAGCGCACACAGGGCGAATAATTTTTTGGAAAAAGAAATACCGAATATCTTACGCATTTTCTACACCGCAAAAAAACACTCCGACCCCACGTTTAAGTGGAATCGGAGTTCGAATTACAGTTTGATCTCGAGATATCCCACGAGCTTGGTCATATCGTATTCTTCCATGATCCCGAGGTTGGGGTCATAGAATTTTCCGTCAAAGTAAAGAAGATAATGGCTGAAGCGTCCCATCTTCTCCATAAGGATCGCACACTTTGGAAGAACCACCTTCTCTCCCACCGCGGGATAAACAATGACATTGCTGTGATCTATTCCATAGTAATTGAGTGCGGAGATAAGTCTTCCCATGGTTCCCTGCCACTCACGGCAGTCCATGACAGTGATGACATCCGCAATGGTCACACCTGCGAGCATTGCGATACATGCCTGTCCGCAGAGTCCGTCACCCGGCTGGATGATAAGCTCAAGTGAATCTATCTTCCTTATCGGATTGTCCACGCTGTAGGGCGAATTCTGATCCATTCTGATCAGCGTATCGGTTATGTGGAGCAGGAATTTGTGGTTCACGTTCATATCGAGATTAAGCTCGGTCCCGGCAGGGATAAGAAGCTTGTAAAGTCCCTTTTCAAGCGGAACGAGATTGCAATTGATGAACTGATTGTCGATGATGAGCTCCGCACTGATCTCGTCACGGTGCTTGCAGACCTCCCAAATGTTGAAAGGTATGTTTATCTTAACCTCATCGTTTTCTTTTTCTATTTTGGATGTAAAGAAATATTTCATGGTACCCTTTCCCCTTTTTTCGCGTTTGCGAATGAAAAAAGTATATAAAATCAGCGATATATTTGTCAACGAAAGCGGTGAAACAGGGGGACGGCTTACGCTGTTTCGAAAGCCGTCCCCCTGTTTCACCGATCAGTAGTACACTGTTTCAAGCATCTCGCACGACGCTTTTCCGCCGGTCATGTCGACAGCTCTGCTTGACAGCGGCTCAGCCTTTTCCTCGGGACCGAGAACAGTCAGGGATACCTTCTCGGAATAGGACGAATCCGTGATATCAAAGCCCTCATTTTCAAGGTATCTCCGAAGAGTACTCTCGTCGGGATAATCAAGTGTTATCCGTACATATCTTCCGCGCCTTATCGGAGAAACATCCGCATCCTCAAGAGCCTTGGCAGCAGCATCGGTATATGCCCTGACAAGTCCGCCCGTTCCGAGAAGAACGCCTCCGAAATATCTGGTCACGACGCACACGGCATTTACAAGCTCCGCTCCTTCCATAACGGCAAGCATGGGCCTTCCCGCGGTTCCCGAAGGTTCACCGTCATCGGAGGCTTTTTTGATGATATTGTCGCCGTCCATGATGATGTAGGCATAGCAGTTATGTCTCGCATCATTGTATTTCTTACGGATACGCGTTACGATCTCTTCCGCTTCCGATGCGGTCGATGCGGCAGCCAGAAATCCGATGAACCTGGATTTGGTCACGACGATCTCCGAGTTTCCGTCCTTCTTTATGATATTGTATGTATCATTTGAGCCCAAGTTTATTCCTTTTCAAACACCCGATCTGATGATATATTATTGTATGCATGAACGTTTGCACAGTCAAAGGAGTAATATCATGGATGTTTTTGAAAAAATCGGAGAATCCGTATATACAGCGACATATAAAGTAAAAAACAAGGCTAAGGAAGTAGCCGATATCGCAAGCCTCAAAGCCCAGGTAACAACCTGTGAGGAAGTCATCCGCAAGAACTACATTGCGATAGGAAAGGCTTACTACGAAAAGTATAAGGATTCCGAAGAAGTCGAATTCGCAAAGCACTGCACCGCGATCAAGAATGCCGAATCAGGCAAGAAGAGGCTTCTTCAGGAGATCGAAGACAGAAGAAACGGTCTCGATCCCGAAGCGGAAACGGATGCGGATCCCGACGACGAAAGCTTCATATAATCCAAACGGCGGAAGAAATCTTCCGCCGTTTTATTTTGCCCTTTATCAGCCGTCCTGTGATGCAACGGACGCCGCTGCCGCTGCCGCAGCTGCTGCTTCATTGGCTTGTCTTACCGCTTCAAGCTGAGCCATCTGTGTCGCGATAATCGCTTCATATCCCGGCGTTGCAAGCATAATATCGGTATGCTGGCAGAAGTGGTCATTATCGGGAACGATATATTCGACCGTTCCGTCATCGTGTTCTATAATGACCTGATTGCCCTCCATAAGAGACGGATCTCCGATCAGAAGATCCGGATGGAAGCCGTCAACCTTGGGAAGAAGCGTCACTCCTTCATAAGCGAAAGGACAATTGGGACATGCGATCTTATTATCATATGCACAGATACGTCCGGCATAGTGAAGGTCACATTCATACTGGGGTTCTGTTCCTTCCGCAAACCACTCGGTGACCACACATCCGTCACATAGTCCGGGGATGGGAAGAAGTCCCGACTCGGA
Organism: Lachnospiraceae bacterium; assembly: GCA_016285265.1. GTDB lineage: Bacteria > Bacillota > Clostridia > Lachnospirales > Lachnospiraceae > AC2028. Next base: position 13,400 of record JAEEQL010000003.1, on the reverse strand, counting down.
GCATACCTCAACGGAAACGAGTCCTTCGGGCATTACAAACTCTTTATATGCAAGCCCTTCGTGAACCCGGCTCATTATCGCATGCCAGAGCTGTTCGGAGGTATGCATCTCGTCCCAGGTCTGTTCGGTATTGTCGTCATATCCGGTCCAGACACCTGCGGTATAGTAGGGAGTCATTCCCACAAACCAGTGGTCCCATCCTGCGGATGTCGTACCCGTCTTACCCGCAATATCCATTCCGGGGAAACGTACTCTGGTACCGGTACCGTAATTTACACAGTCTCTCATGGCACTTATCAGAAGCCATGACGTAGTTTCCTTGAAAACCTGCTTAGCGCGCGGATTCCTGTTATCCAGGATGATCTCTCCGTCGGGTCCGGTGACATAGGAATACAGGTGTGGCTTGATATAGCTTCCGCCGTTTGCGATACAAGCATATGCAGCGGTTACTTCCTCATTGGTAACACCGTATGTAAGTCCTCCGAGCGCAAGCGACTGGTTGATATCGGAATAGACCTGTCCGTTGATCTCTTTTCCCGCTGTAAGAGTTGTGAAACCGAGATCCTGAAGGTATGAGAATCCGACCTCAGGTCCTATGTAAGTCAGGTTCTTGACCGCAACGATGTTCATCGAATATGCGATACAGTACCTGAGCGAAAGGTTCTTTAAGCTTGTAGTCTTGGAAGTATTCTGTACGGGCTTTCCGCCGGTGTAATTGAAAGGTCCGTCATAATACGTCGTAGCCAGAGTGACAAGTCCGGTATCGAGTCCGGGTCCCACACTGGCAAGCACCTTGAATACCGAACCGGGAGAACGGCTTGATGCGGTTGCACGGTTAAGTGTTCTTCTTCCGACCTTTTCTCCCCTGCCGCCGGCTATCGCAACAACCTCACCGGTCGACTGGTTTTCAATGACCATGGACATCTGGGGCTCGAGGGTATAGGAGATTGATTCGAGATAATTGTCTTCCGTCTCGACAAGCTCCAGTGACTCAAAACAGCCTGCCCTGTACTCATCTATGGCTTCCTGCGCCTTTTCCTGCGATGAATAAAGCAGCGTATACTTGCTGTATCCGTACTTTTCCTTGAACCAGCTGATGAGATTCTCTTTCGAGAAATTGTGCTCTACTCCGTCCTCGTCGTATATGGTAAGAGAATAATCAAGGAGCCATCTGTCGTTGAACTTGAAATTGTCCGGATTGGCGAACTCTTCGTCCACGATCGCCTGGATATAAGGATCCATGGTGGAGTAGATACGAAGTCCTCCGCTGGTGAGCAGATACTCCGCCTGGTTTCTGTCGTATCCCGCTACATGGACCAGATCGTAGAACACGTCATCATACAGTGAATCTGAGAAGTAATTACCCTCCTGGGTATACGCTTCCGCAATACTTGTATCATGATACTGTATCCTGTCATAAACATCCGCCGTATCCGCGATGGCTTCGTCGTATTCCTCCTGGGTGATGAATCCGAGCTCAAGCATCTTGTCGAGACAGGTCTTACGACGCTTTACATTGTTCTCGGGAAAACTGATGGGATTGTACCGGTAAGGATTCTGGGTGATTGCGGCCATGACCGCACACTCACTCAGGTTAAGGTCAATCGCGGATTTTCCGAAATATCTCTGTGCTGCAGATTCGACACCGAGGGTATTCTGTCCCATATTGATAGCGTTGAGATATCTGAGAAGAACCTCATCCTTCTCGGTTGATTTGGTGACCTCTATCGCAAGATACTGCTCCTGTATCTTACGCTTGATCTTCTTGATCATGTTGTCGCCTTCTTCGGTCCAGTCGACGAAGACGGTGTTCTTGAGAAGCTGCTGGGTTATGGTGGATGCACCCTGTGTTTCCTTGCCGCGTGATTTCACGAACTGATACATGGCTCTGACCATACCCTTATAGTCAATGCCGTTATGTTCATAGAATCTCTCATCCTCTACGGCAACGAACGCAAGACCGAGCTGTTTGGGAATTCCGTCCCATCCAACTACAATACGGTTTGCATCACGGCCGACATAATGGTCGAACTCATTTCCCATTGCATCGTAAACGATCGTCGCCTGACCGATCGATACGATCTCCGACATACGTACTACGGGTGTTCCGGCAATGATCGAATTGAACAGTCCGATGCCTCCGGCAAAAAGACAGATACCCACTCCTATCACGCCGGTAAGGAAGAGCTTGAATCCGAGAAGAACTATCTTCCTGACTATCTTCCCGCTGTATGAATTTAACTGGCGCCTTTTGGCCATGACGCCTTTTCTGCTATAGTCCATTTCTTACTCCATTCATCCGGCTTACAGATAATCAACCGGATTCTTCATGGATATCATCTTGATATCCGGGTCGTCCTCGCCGAAAAGTTCCATGATAAGATCCTCGGCCTCGGACAGATTACTTTCATTTACGCAAAAAACACAATTAAACTTATGCCTGTCGAAGAGTTTTTTCCTCGGATAATTGATGTAATAAGAGATCCTTGTTTTAAGGAGAGCATGCTCAAGAATGTTCTTGGCCTCCTCGGAATAAACACTGCAGAGCTCATATTCATTATTAACTTTAAGCGATGAATATATTGTTTCCATGTTCACCTCATCAGGTTAAATCCTAAACATATATTATATACCAAAAACGTCTATTTTGAAAGGAGACACACCCTGTCCCCGAATACTCCGTCCTCCATCAGGAAGGTCAGTGACGAGAACCCGTACATATTGCCCAGACTGCGGATAACGGCATCCTTGTCCACGCCTTTGCCCTCTATCACGATCACGGCATTAAGAGATGCCAGCCGCTCGTCGTAAAGCCCCGCTTCCTCTTCATTTATAAACAGACAGTTACCGTAATTGATCAGCTCGGGGATATTCCTGTAAAAGCCCCCGTCCCCGTATATCACTACCGCATCGTACGAAGAATAATTCCTTGAGATGCGCACCTGTTCGGAATAGCCCTCATACAGATAAGAGGGAGTTATCACAAGCACAAGGATTATGCAGGATACCGTCCATACAAACAGGACTCCCGTATAGATGATCTTCTTAAACCTCAGATCCTTAAGGAATCTTTCCGCTATATAGGAAATGATGAACCCGAGCCCCATGATCCAGATGATCATCACAAAAGGAAATACCGGCATAAGTGCACCGTCATCAGACATAGGAAACAGCGCCGTGGCGGTGAACATATATCCGCAGACCGAGGCGAAAAGCACCGGCGCATAAAACCTCATCTTCCTTGTGAGTACCGCGATAAGGGCAGCAAGGAGCATAAATGCAAACATGCTTACCGCACCGCCTCCGGACCATCCCGTACGTTCCGCGGTCATCCGGATAAGCGAAAGCATCCTTTCCGGCACTCCGCGTGCGGAATTAATGATCTCTGAAAGTGCGGTTCCGGTAAGTGCTTTGTATATCTGTCTGAAAACGGACGGATAAAGCAGGGCGCCCAGACACGCGGAGATCACAGCGGTCCTTACCAGGTAAAGTGCCTCTTTTTTCTTTTTGGATGATACAAGGAAGATCACCGACGAAAGCATCAGGAAAAAGAAAAAGATGCATGACCTGTATCCGGTAAGAAAACCCAGCACCGTCATAAATATGATCCTTTTGTTTCTTTTGGCGAAGGACCTTTCATCCGCGATCTTTTTAAGGATAAGATACGAGGATGCGAGGCAGAAAAAAGCGACAGCCCCGTCAGGACCGGTAAGCAGCACGGTATCTATCCCCGCGGGTGAAAGACCGTAGAAAAGCGCAGCCACCGGACCGAGGAACTTTTTTCCGGTAACGTTTTTGAAAAATGAGCTGATGACAAGCATCGATCCCATCATGAATATCATGTTCAGAATGCACCCGGGCCACGGGCTTACCGTGCCATAGGAAAAGATCGCCCATATGGCGGAAGAAACATTCAGCATCATGAAATAAACAGGAGGGAAACCTTCCGCAGCGGAATTAAAGTACGCGGAAAGGCCGACGACAGAATCACCACCGAGGAAGGAAACACGATCGGTGATCTCCAAAGAACTCATCCACACAGGCCCCTCTTTAAAGGGACTTCCTATGGTATGGGTCTGTATGAACTCTGAATTTGCAAGCTCATAGCTCAGTATCTCATTATTTTGATAGCCTTCTTTGTGCGATACAAAGAAGATATCGAAAGCCAGGACAATGATCAGAGCAAAGACGAGCATCAGGTTATATTTCGGATCTTTGTCTTTCATTCTCTGCAGAAAAAATATCCCGTCAGAACTTGTAGTCGTATTTTATCTTGTCGCTAACGCTTATTTCTTTTCCGGTCTGAACCTCTATAAGTTCAAGTCTCGTATCCGCTATCACGGTATGTTTGCATCCGGCGGGAAGCTCTATCACATCTCCGGCTTTCACACTTCTTTTCACATCGTCTATGACAACGGTTCCTTCACCGGTTATCACGGTCCAGACTTCATCACGTCTTTCGTGCGAATGATAATACATATGGTGGCCGGGTAGCAGTGTGACCTTAATGGTAATGCTGCTGTCGCCGGAATCTATCACCTTGAAGGAACCCCAGCTCTTTTCGGAATACTTTATATCGCCCGTCACCTTGTCCACGATCGGCTTGATGTAGCTGGACTGATGCTTGTCAGAAACGAGTATTCCGTCGGGACCTGCGGCGACGATCACATCCTTAAGTCCCATGCAGACAAGCGGAATATCCAGATCGTTTACCGCGGTGGTATTTACGCAGTCTCCGCCGAAAATAACATTTCCGACAGAGCTTTTATCCATCGTCTCGGACATGGTATTCCATGTTCCGACATCCTTCCACTCTCCGGCAAATCTTATGACACGGATGTTTTCTTCCTTTTCGAGGACCGCATAGTCAAAGCTTATGGGCTCGAGTGACTCGTATCTTGAAAGAAGATCGTCGTATCCGTCATAACCGATCAGCTTCCTTGCGATATCGAGGACATATCCCGCCCTGAAAGCAAAGACTCCTGCATTCCAGAGTGCTCCTTCCTTTATAAGCTGTTCTGCCTCTTCCTCGGAAGGCTTTTCCTTGAAACGAAGAACTGAACTTATTTTTTCAACGCTCTCCGGAATGATGTATCCGTATTTAGCTGTAGGAAAAGAAGGCTCGGTACCTAAGAGGAAGATTCCCTTTTCATCCGTGAGCACGGCCTCTTCAAGGCTTCCCAGTGCACGGTAATAGTCTTCGCCGACATAGGGATCGACGGGACAGACGATCACGGGCTCATCCGGAGAAAGTCCCTTCTTATCGGTAAGAAAAGCAAGCGAAAGGATTATCGCAGGGAATGTATCCCTTCTGCAGGGCTCGGGAGAAACATCCACCTTGTCACCGAGCTGGTTGGTAAGTGCGGAAAGCTGCTGTCTAGATGCAGCCACGGTCACGACCGAATCGGGAGAAACGGATCTGATCTGGCGGTATACACGCTGGACCATGGACTCCGGCTCTCCTGAGGGAGAGGTGAATATCCTTATGAACTGTTTACTTCTTACTTCATTTGAAAGCGGCCAGAGCCTTCTGCCCGAGCCGCCTGAAAGCAAAACAATATTCATTATCTGTTTGCAGCCTCCAAAGAAGCCTTCTTCATATCGGCTTCGGTCATCATCTTTACAAGCTCTTCAAAGCTTGTTTCGGACGGATTCCACTTGAGTTCCTCCGCTGCTTTGGAAGGATCTCCGAGAAGATTTACAACATCCGTGGGTCTGAAGAAATCGGGGCTGACCTCTACGAGGACCTTGCCCGTAGCCTTGTCGATACCCTTTTCGTCGATGCCCTCACCCGTAAATTCAAGTTCGATACCCGCGTGGTGAAATGCAAGCGCGCAGAACTCCCTTACGGAATGCTGGACGCCTGTGGCTATGACGTAATCCTCGGGCTTATCGTTCTGGAGCATGAGATACATGCACTTTACATAGTCACCCGCAAATCCCCAGTCACGAAGGGACGAAAGATTTCCGAGATAAAGCTTATCCTGAAGTCCCGCTGCTATGCGCGCTGCGGCAAGAGTGATCTTCCTAGTAACAAAGGTCTCTCCCCTTCTGGGTGATTCATGGTTGAAAAGAATTCCGGAGCAGGCAAACATTCCGTACGCTTCCCTGTATTCCTTTACGATCCAGTAACCGTACTGCTTGGCAACCGCATAAGGGGAATAGGGATGGAACGGTGTCTTTTCGCTCTGGGGTACCTCTTCCACTTTGCCGTAAAGTTCAGAAGTCGATGCCTGGTATATACGGCAGGTTTCGGTCTGTCCGGTAACCCTTACCGCTTCGAGAACCCTGAGGACACCGGTTGCATCGACATCTGCCGTAAACTCGGGAACATCGAACGAAACCTGTACATGGCTCTGAGCCGCAAGGTTATAGATCTCATCGGGGCGAATGGTCCCTATGAGATTTACAAGGCTGAGGGAATCGCCGAGATCTCCGAAATGAAGGAAGAAATCATCCCTTCCCTCGAGATGTGCGATCCTTTCTCTGTAATCAACGGAAGATCTTCTGATCATTCCGTGAACTTCATATCCTTTTTCAAGCAGGAACTCGGCAAGATAGCTTCCGTCCTGTCCGGTGATACCGGTAATAAGTGCTTTCTTCATATGGATCTCCGGTTTATTTCCTGTAATATGCGGCAAGCTTCTTTACCGCCGTGATCGTATCTTCGATATCCTTATCCGTCATCGCAGGATAAAGGGGAATGCTCATGATGCCCTTATATACTTCCTCGGCATTGGGGCAGAGTCCCTTTTCGTACCCGAGGTGCCTGTAATGGGGGAACCAGTATACGGGAACGTAATGAACCTGGCACTGAACATTTTCCGCACTCATCGCATCGAAGAATTCTCGCCTGGTACATGTCAGCTTGTCGAGATCGAGTCTGATGATATAAAGATGTCTGGATGTATCGGACTCAGGGATATTCTTCTGGACTATGATCCCCGGAACATCCTTAAACGCCTCGTCATAAGTCGCAACGATCTTCTTTCGTCTTGCGACGAATTCATCTATGCGGTCAAGCTGGCTTATGAGCAGGGCCGCCTGGAAATCGGTCATTCTGAAGTTATAGCCGAGGCATATCTGCTCGTAATACCAGGGTCCCTCGTGAGGAGCGTCTTCCATTTCATCCTCATCATGGGTTATGCCGTGTGTATGTGCAAGAACAAGCTTCTTATAATAGTCGTCATTATTGGTAAGTATCGCACCGCCCTCGCCTGCGGTAACGGTCTTGACCGGATGGAAAGAAAAACAGGTCATGTCCGCGATATTGCCTACCATCTTACCGTTATATGAGGATCCGATGGAATGTGCCGCATCCTCAATGAAAACAAGGCCGAACTCGTCACAGATCGCACGGATCTCATCGGCCTGTACCACCTGTCCGGTAAAGTCAACCGCAATGACCGCCCTGGTCTTGTCGGTGATATGTGCCCTGATACTTGCGGGATCGATATTGTATGTTTCGGGGTTGATGTCTGCAAAAACGGGTTTTGCCCCGCAGTAAAGAACGCAGTTAGCGGATGCTGCGAATGTGATGGGTGTTGTGATGACTTCATCGCCTTCCTTGATCCCTGCGGCAATGCAGGCACAATGAAGAGCGCTGGTTCCGCTGTTTACGACAACCGCATGCTTTGCACCGGTATAGGAGGCAAGTCTTTCTTCAGCCTCCTTAACCTTGGGACCGCATGTGATAAACGGTCCTTCAAGAACTTTCCTGACAGCCTCTATATCCTTCCCGGATATCCACTGTCTTCCGTAGAAGATCTTATCTTCCCTGACGGGCTTTCCGCCGAGTATTGCGGGTAATTCCATTGTACGTCCTTTCGATCAAAAGCTTACTGATCTGTATTTCTTCTTCTTGCCCTGTTCCTGATGGCGTTGTATTTCTTGATGTTCATCCTCTCTGAAATACGGGCTATATGATAAAACGTAGGCTTGAGACGGCACGCTTCCTCGGGAGTGATCACATGGTAAAGGTTCTCCCTGAGAAATTCGAATATAGTCTCCCTGCCGTCAAGATTCTCATTATTGGTAGAGATGCACATTGTGAGAACACCTTTTCTGTGGTGCTTCCAGAAAGGAGAAACGGGGATGAACTTTACTCCCTCGATCATATAAGGCTTTCTGCTCATTCCGTCGGAAAAATAATTGATCCCGAGTTTCTTGCATGCTCTTATCGTATTGAAATCGTATGAATGATTGGGTGCGGCGAAGATCTCGGTATCAAGATCCTGCTGGGCCAGTATATGCTTTCCTTCCCTGAGCTTTTTGAGCTGGGAATCATAGCTCATTCCGGCATATTCGGTGGAAACGTCTCCGGAGATCAGACCGATGCTCTTGCCGGTAGCAAGATGGTAAGTGCCGTGCATGGCAATGCCGTAGCCTTCCGCCTTGAGCTCACGGACAAAGTTCCAGAAATCCCTGTTGACGTTATCCTTAACGAGCTTGGGATCGCGGTTTTCGGGTATGACACACAGAAGCGGTTTAATTCCCGTTTCATCGAAAAACTGTCTGAATATCTCGAATTTTTTCCTGTCGAGCGTGGGACATATGTCCTCAAGTCTTACCAGTATCGGATAATCAACTTTCCTTGCCATAAGTAAGGTCCCCTTCATAGATAAAAACCCGTGTACACTGCAAACCCATAGATATTGATATTATATGATTTTTTAGCAATTTAAGCAACTTTGGGAGTTTTTAACCGCTTCCATACAAGCGCGGTCAGCAGACACAGCCCGATACTGACCAAAGTATACAGGATCCACCACATACCGGTATTTACGGAAACGGGGAATCCCGCGACAGTCTGCACCGGCCATCCCTTTACATACATGACAAGCACATTTACGGGCTTAAAGAACAGGAAGTGAAAGATAACTATGATGATCGTATTCCTGCCGAGAAGGGTAAAGAATCTGTTCAGGAAAAGGATCCTGACCGTCAATACGGAAACGGAATATACCATCATCCATCCCAGAACCGAAGCGGTCAGCATGAAAAGCGGATTCACATAGTCATTGTTTCCCAGGGAGATCGTACCGATCATGCCGAGTCCCCACAGGGCAAAAAAGCTTACTACAGATGTAACAAGGCAAACAGAGGTCTTTTCCCACTTCTTAGGAATGACAATGCTCATAAGCAGGCCGAGATAATAAAGGCAATAGCAGGAAAACAGCTTATCAAGAGCAAATGTATCTATGTTTTTGAGGCTCATATAATATCCGACGCCCAGGAACACTGCAGACACGATCCCCTGACATATAAGGACCGTCCTGCCGTTACGGATAAACCTTTTCAGGATAAAATCGATGCAGAGATAGGATACGGATATATAGAAAAGAACACGAAGGAACCAGAAAGCTCCTCCAAGCTCGGTATGACCGGCAAAAAATATGCCTTTGACAATATTCTTCAGCATATCTTTAACCGACATAACGGAATGTATGCTGACAAGCGATTCATCCAGATAGTCTTCAACGTTTTTTTCTGATGTATAAATATTGCACCTGATAAAAACATTATTTAAGAGGGTAAAAACGGTATTCCATATCACGACCGGAACCCAAAGTCCCCTGATACGCTTTATAACAGCCTTCCCGAGGTCTTTGAGGGAATCGGAGTATCTTTCCTTATAGAAATATCCCGATGCCATAAAGAAAACCGCCATATGAAAAAGATAGATATATGAGGTTCCGGCAAACCTGGTGTGGCCAAGTACGACCAAAAGAATACCTATGCCCTTTAAAATGTCTATTGAGTCAATACGCTGCATATCCACGCTCCCCTTCTCATGCCAAACTGCTTAAAAAGAAAAACCCGAAACTTAGCAAAACTAAGTTTCGGGATCAGAGCTGATGACCAGAATCGAACTGGTGACCTCCGCCTTACCAAGGCGACGCTCTACCGACTGAGCCACATCAGCGTAGCGAGGGGGAGATTCGAACTCTCGACACCGCGGGTATGAACCGCGTGCTCTAGCCAACTGAGCTACCTCGCCTAAAAAAAATGGAACCTATAGGGCTCGAACCTATGACCCTCTGCTTGTAAGGCAGATGCTCTCCCAGCTGAGCTAAGATTCCATTTTGCCATCGGCTTTCGCCGACCGACAAAGGCTATTTTACATATCTGAGGCTCTATTGTCAACAAAAAAATCGACTTTTTGGGAAAAAATATTTTTCATAAAAAAAGTGGCGTGAATACGCCACTTTTCGGGTGTTACATCCGATCGGGTGCTGAAAAACCAAGCAGGTCAATGCAGGTTTCAAGCACCTTTCTGGTGAAATCGATGAGTGCGATATACTCTCCCTTTTTGGCCTCGTCCTCCTCAGAAAGGATCTTGGTCTCGTGGTAGAAGGAATTGAGTGCGTTCGCAAGGTCGTAGATGTATGCGCAGATCCTGTGAGGTGCCAGCTCCGCAGCTGCGCTGTCCATCGTCTGTGCAAAGGAAGAGAGAGCCTTCATGAGGTCCTTTTCCGATGCGTTGACGGGAGTGCCGATCTTAAGGGCGGATACATCTCCTCCCTGAGCCGCATACTTTGCGATAATGGACTTGATACGTACGATGGTGTAAAGGATGTAGGGACCGGTATTTCCCTCGAAGGAAATGAACCTCTCCATATCGAATACATAATCCTTGACGGCCTGGTTGGACAGATCTCCGTAAAGGAGTGCGGAAAGACCTACGAGGTCAGCGGTCTGTCTTGCTTCCGCGTCGTCTATGTCCTTGTTTTCCTTTATCTTCGTATACATCTCATCCTGGATCTCGGTGATGAGACTTTCGAGGCGCATAACGCCGCCGTCACGGGTCTTGAAGGGCTTGCCGTCCTTGCCGTTCATGGTGCCGAATCCGATGTGTGAAAGAGTCACTTTATCGGATACAAGGCCTGCCTTGCGCGCAGCCCTGAACACCTGCTCGAAATAAAGATCCTGACGCTTATCTGTAATGTAGATGATCTGTGCGGGATCATATTTGGCAACACGCTCCTTGATGGTTGCAAGGTCGGTGGTGTTGTAGAGGCTTGCTCCGTCGGACTTAAGTACGATACAGGGAGGAATCTCCTTGGTGTCGGTGTCTTCCTTTACATCGATGACAAGAGCGCCTTCACTTTCATATGCAACGCCGCTCTCCTTCATCTCCTTTACCATATCGGGGATCAGATACTGTACGGTGCTCTCACCGTTCCAGAGGTCAAAATCAACGTGAAGCTTTTCGTAAATGCGCTTCATGTCGTTAACGGATACATCGATGATGTGGTCCCAGAGTGCACGGTAGCCCCTTACGCCGCTCTGAAGCTTGAGAGTCGCTTCGAGAGCTCTTGCGTTGTAATCGGGATCCTCCTTGCTCTTTGCGGATGCTGCGGGATAGATCTCTTCAAGGTCCCTTACCGTGAAAGGAGGCTCCTTGGGATATTCTCCGGTATATGATTCGTCAAAATAGGGAAGGTCAGGCTGTCTTTCCTGAATCTCGACCATGACCAGTCCCATGGGCTTTCCCCAATCTCCCATATGAACGTCACCGATCACGTTGTGACCCATGTATCTTAGAATGCGCTTGATGCTCTCTCCGATTATCGCGGGACGAAGGTGTCCCACATGAAGAGCCTTTGCGACATTGGGTCCGCCGTAGTCAACAACTATGGTCTTGGGTTCCGGAAGATCGATCCCGTACTTTTCCCCGTCAGCCATCTTCTTAACATAATCCGAAAGGAAAGATGCACTGATGTTCATGTTGATAAAGCCGGGCATTACCGCTTCCACGGATTCGAATGCACCGCTGCCTTTAAGTATTTCGACAACCGCATCGGCGATAGCCTTGGGTGCGCATTTGAATTCCTTTGCAAGAGCCATCGCGCCGTTGCACTGGTATTCGCACAGGTCGGGACGGTTGGATACGGAAACCTTGCCGGTCTCCTTCTTATATCCCGCCTTTTCAAAGGCACTTCCCACTTCTTCACTTAAAAGATCAAGAATACTTTTCATTAAAAAACTCCTTATCGGGAATGCGGCAAAACCGTCATTCCGTTATAATCCCTGCGCCACGATTCCAATTATCAGCAAAATGAACATTAACGCAAATCTTGCACCGGCTAGGGCCAACGCGACGATCGTGGTCGGATGGGCCTTCTTGCCCTGCTTTTTGGTATTGCCGAGATCGACCAAAGCCAGTATCAGTCCGATAAGAGGAATGATAATACTGAAGACAAGCGCCATTATCGAAAGCGCCATCTCCTGATTGATCATATTCGCACCCGTTCTCGTTCCCGTTATGGTTCCTACAACAGGCCCGGTGGTTCTGTCGGGAGCGCCGGGTTCGGATACTCTTATCGAAAGCCCGTACAAACCCTTTGCAACATATACCTTGACCGCTTTTCCGTCACCGGGGACGCAGACCGAACGGTACTCGGTCATCTGGCCGCTGGTAACCACCATCGTATGATACCCGGGAGGAACATCCTTTGCTATAGCCTCTCCGCTTCTTAAGATAAAACCGAGATTGCTCTCGGCAAGCTGTACGGTGATATCATCCGGGGTGCTGCTCTCGTTGAGGACCATGAGATTATAGAAATCATCCCCGTTACCGTTCTGCGGTATGATCTCTTCGTATCCGCAGTACTCACAGACTTTCTTATTATCTATTACCTTTAATGCACCACCGCAATTCGGACAATTCATCTTTCGCTTTCCTTTCATAAAACGCAGGTGAAACGTACCAAATATTTATTATACAAAAAACGGACCGTTCCCGCAATTTTCATGTCGGGCAGCCAAACAGTATAAGCTGTCCCTTGTTTCGGGGGCTTCCGGTCACTCAGAAGCTTTCGGTTTTGAATAGATGCATCCGCAGAAGTTCTGCCTGTAGAGACCGTACTCCTTCGACAATTCGATGGAACGAAGGTATCCGTTTCTTTTCTTGAAATCCGAAGGAAGGTATCTCATTCCGGTCTCTTCCTCTATCATAAGCCCGATACGATTTATCGCCTCGCTGTCCTTGAGAGGCGACAGTGTGAGCGTCGTCGCGAAAAAGTCAAACCCTCCCGTCTTAAGCGCTGCTTCCGCCGTTCTTCGCATGCGCAGTTCATAGCATTTATGACATCTGGGTCCTCTTTCCGGACAGTCCTCCAGCCCCACAGCCATGGCATTAAAGCTTTCGGGATCATAGTCCGCATCGAGGATCTTTATCTCATACTTTCCCTTTTTTTCGGAATTGTATGCGCCGATAAGCCTGATCTGCTCTTCCTTTCTCTTGAGGTATTCCGCTTCCTCACCGATGTTGGGGTTGTAGTAATAAACCGTGACATCGCATCTGTCGCAGAGCCTTTCGATGCAAGCGCTCGAACACGGAGCACAGCAGGAGTGCAGAAGGACGGCAACCTTGTGAACGGAGGAGCCGTCCATGC
>JAEEQL010000054.1 GCA_016285265.1 Lachnospiraceae bacterium | reverse complement strand
ATCTCAGTTTCCCGGCTTCGATCAGCTGAAGGATCCCCACGGCCACAAATGTTTTACCCATGGATGCAGTTGCAAATCTTGTGTTAAGCGTATTCGGTATCTCATTCGCCATATCGGAAAAACCGCCGCTGTAACTCAAAATCACCTCGTCATTGTGAACGATATATGCATTTCCTCTGAAATCCTTGTCCATTTCCATTTTCATAAAAAACCTCTTTCTCCGGACTATTAGTGGATTGTTTCAATCCGATTACTTACTCATCCTGTTTCTTCTCAGAATCCTTGATCCTATAGTAATCCTCCGCATCAATCGTAATCTCGATATGCTCCTTCGCTGATCTTAACCTCTCAAGCAAACAACAGACTTCAACATGGCTCGAATGGGGGAACATATCAACGGGTGTTGCCTTTACGAGTTCGTATCCCCCTTCGCGGAAAATTTTCAGATCTCTTGAAAGAGTTGCGGGATCACAGCTTACATATACAACACGTGACGGAGCAAGGGTAAGGATCGCATCGATACAGCTTCTTGCGCATCCTTTCCTGGGAGGATCTACCACCACGACATCGGGAGTCCTTCGTTCTCCTTTTCCCGGAAGCATTGTCTGTATGACATCCTCCGCAGCGCCGGTTATGAACTCGGCATTACGGATCGCATTGATCTTCGCGTTCTCCTTCGCATCCTTAATGGCCCTGTCTACGATCTCCACTCCCGTGACGTGTCCGGCCTTTTTAGAAAGCATCAGCGAGATCGTTCCGATTCCGCAGTACAGATCGAGGACTTCCTCTTCACCGGTAAGTCCTGCGTAGTCCCTTGCAAGACCGTAGAGCTTTTCGGTCTGTAAGGGATTGACCTGGTAAAAGGAAAGAGGAGAGATCTTGAATGTGATTCCGACAAGCGTGTCGGTTATATAACCTTCGCCGTAAACAGTTCTGTACAAATCGCCGAGGATGACATTGTCCCTTCTTGTATTCGGACATACCGTTACCGACTTAAGATCATCCTTCATCACATCGGTCAGCAGTTTGACAAGTCCCGCTTCATCCGGAATTTTGCTTCCGTTGATGACGAGATTCACCTGGCACTCCTTTGAAGTAAAACCATGTCTTATGAGCACATGTCTGACAAGTCCCTTTCCTGTCTCTTCGTCGTATGCCTTGATGTGATTTTTGTTCATCCAGTTTATGACGGCTCTGAGAAGAGCGGAATTTACCTCGGGCTCGATAAGGCAGTCATCCGTTTCGATGACGGAGTGGGTGTGCCCCGCGAAGAATCCGGCATGGGGCTTTCCGTCCTTTCCCATACGCACGGGATACTGGGCCTTGTTACGGTATCTGTACGGTTCGTCCATCCCGACTATATCGCACAGTTTTTCTTCGATCTCTTCTTCGGAATATCCGCCGAGTCTTAAAAAATCGTTCTTTACTTTATTGTATTTATAGCGGAGCTGTTCTTCGTATCTGTAATTCTGAAGGGAGCATCCTCCGCATTTTCCGGCAACGCCGCACTCTGCTTTGCATCTTCCCGAGGAAGGCTTTATCACCTCCTCTATCCTTGCAAAGCCGTAGCTCTTTGTGACCTTCATTACCTTCGCCTTGATCTCATCACCGGGCAATGCGTTTTTAACAAAAAAAATGAATCCGTCACTTTTTCCGATACCGGAGCCGTCATCCGATATATCCGTAACAGTCAAAGTGATCTCATCATTTTTCTTAAATATTCTTTCACTCATATTCTTATAAATTCGGAGGATATCGCAGCCTGCAACATCCTCCGATCAATTTCCCGTGTTTACATTATCGTCGATCTGACATTTGCGTCATTTAAGAACTTCTTGGTTCCGAGCCACTGGCCTTTCTTGTCGGCGGAGTTTTCAAACAGCTCCGTGAATATCTCTATCTTGGAATCCATCTCATCAGCAAGGTTAAGTGCCATTGCCTCGACAAGTGCAGGAAGCTTGGGGGATCCGAATTCGTATTTTCCGTGATGTGCGAGTATGCAGTGCTGAAGCTGGGACAGATGCGTATGGGGGAATCCCTCGATCTGTGAAGCGGCTGCCCCTACCATCTCGGATCCCATGACTATATGTCCGAGGAGCTGTCCGTCATCCGAATAATCGTTCTCGGGGAATGCGGTGAACTCCTTTGTCTTGGCAATATCATGGCAGAGCGCCGCGGTGATCAGAAGATCTCTGTTTAAAACTTCATATTTTCCGCTGATATAATCACACACTCCCGCAACACCCAGTGTGTGCTGCATAAGTCCTCCGACAAATCCGTGATGCACGGTCTTGGCTGCGGAACAGGTGCGGAATTTCTTCGACAGTTCTTCGTCTTCAACAAAAAGCTTTTTGAGAAGTGCGTTGTAATGGGGATCCTTTACACTGTCGATCAATCCCAGAAGTTCCTTATACATCTCCTCATTGTCCCTGGGGCTGACGGGAAGGTACTCTGCGGGATCGTACTCTCCCTCCCTTGCAACGCGTACGCGCTTGATGTTGAGCTGCTTGGCATTGTTCCAGACATTGACATCGGCATTTACTTCAACATAATCATGCTTGCTGAAATCATCTATGCCGGCATCGCCGGGTTCCCAGATCTTACCGTCGATCGTTCCGGTCCTGTCCATAAGCTGTACGTTGAGATATTCCTTTCCGTTCTTGGTAACGGCGGAGGATACTCCCTTGCACAGATATATCTCTCTTATATGATCACTTTCATTGATCTCGGCTATATGCTTCATATATTTCCTTTCAATTATCTTCGAATATTATACCCGAAGAACGTGCTGTCATGACATATTCAAGCTCGACATACTGCTGCTGGGATCTTCTCATGACGGCAGCGGTCACTTTGTCGCCGGCCTGATAGGTCTGGAGGACATTGACGTAATCGGTGTAACTTGTGATGGGTGTATCTCCGAGCCTTACGATGACATCGCCCGTTCTGATTCCCGCGAGCATTGCGGGTGAATCCATCTCGGTCCTCAGAACATATGCCCCGTAAGGAACGCCGAGCTGGGAATTTGCTTCGTTGGTTACGTAGGTTCCGATCACACCGAGGTATATTCCCGGCTTTCCGCTTGCCATATTACCGATCCTGTTCTTGAGCTCGCTTATTCCGTATGCCCAGATCAGTCCGTCTATATCGCTCTTTTTCTGGTCGGGTGCGATGATGCCTATAACCTGTCCGTTATAGTTGAAAAGAAATCCTCCGGCATTTTCCGCACCTGCGATATTGGTCTGGATCATGGTATCCGCGGTGTCGGGATATTCCAGAGTACTCCTGGATGCGCTTATCATTCCGTATCCGATCGAGCCGACGCTTCCCATGGGACTTCCGAGTGCGCATACGGGTGTGCCGACTGCCGCATAGGTACTTCCCAGAGTGGCCAGAGGGATATTGGATGCAAGATCGGTGCTTAGATCGCTTATCCTTACCGAGATCATAACAAGTCCGGTCGCTTCGTCCGTCGCCTTGATCTTTCCTTCGGCAACGTATCCTGTACTGAACTGGATGGCCAGGGACTGTGCTCCCTCAAGTGGAGCTTTATCTGCGATTATGTACAGGTCAACGCGGTCTTCGGCAACTATCAGCCCCGATGCCTGCTTGCTGTGCTGTTCCGGGGTTCCGATCCAGTCTGTATCCGAGGTGATCGCGGTGATGGTGACTATGGACTTGTTCATTTCCCTGACATAGGCGGCCATCGACTGATACATCTGTCTGTAATCGGTAACGTCAAGTGTCAGCTGGGAAAAGAGAACCTGGATCTGCTCGTTTGTGAGCGGAAGCGATGCGACCGCAGCGGAGTCATCTTCTTCTTTGCCGAAAAAGGCCTCCTGCTCCATATAATCCTGCAGGACCTCCTGGGGGGTAACATCATCTCCCGTATCTATGAAGTGAACGGCATCCCTTCCCTGACCCTGGTCGCTCCTTGAGATCCACTTGCTTAAGACAGGTTCGAGGATCCAGATGGTCACGGATGCGATGATTCCGAATACGATGGCAAGCAGAGCCGTCATCAGGGTCCTTCTGAGCAGACGGTATTTGTTGATGGGTCTTTTTTTGATCTGCTCGGAAATGATACTCCGGTTAAACGCTCCGTCTTTTTCGGAATTTTGTTTTATTTCGTCCTTATTTTTCTTATTCTCCATGGTTATTTCAGTATATCCGTACCCATAAAAAAAGTAAAGAAATAAGGGGTCTGCTGTGATATACTTAAAAAAGCCATGAATACTAAGGTTTTACGCACACTTGAATATGATCGGATCATCTCTCTTTTGACCGATGAAGCTGATTCAAAACCCGGAAAAGAGCGTACAAAAGCATTGCTTCCGATACGTGATCTGAAAGAGATCGAAACCCGTCAGTCCCAGACCGCAGATGCACTCTCAAGAGTCATCAAAAACGGAAGTACTTCCTTTGGCGGAAACCACGATCTGCGATACATCGTCAAGACTCTGGAGACAGGGGCAAGCCTTTCGGCTACGGACCTTCTTCAGGTTGCATCACAGCTGGAAAATGCCGCAAGGCTGGTTAAATACGGAGAATCGTCGGGCGGAGGCATCTCCTCGGCCCTTAATCCCGCTAATACGGGCATAAAGCATTCGGTGGATCTTGAAAAAGGCGCATCAAGCGAAAGGGAATCTGACGAATCATTTACGGATTCGCTTTCGGATCTCTTTTCCATGCTCTCACCCCTTCCTTCCCTTTCCGAAGAGATAAGAAGATGCATTCTATCCGAAGAAGAGATAGCCGATGATGCTTCCCCGGAGCTCAAAAAGATCCGCAGGCAGATCGGTCTTTCCGCGGACAAGATCCATTCGACTCTGACCCAGATGATTAACGGATCCTGCCGTACCTACCTTCAGGAAGCTGTCATCACCATGCGTGACGGCAGATACTGTATTCCCGTTAAGTCCGAATACAAGAGTCAGGTTCCCGGAATGATCCATGACCAGTCCTCGACCGGCTCCACTTATTTCATCGAGCCCGTTTCCGTGGTAAACCTCAACAACGACATCAGGACGCTGATGAGACAGGAACAGGAGGAGATCGAGAAGATCCTGGCGGACCTTTCCGCTAAATGCGGACTCCATACCGAAGAGATAAGGGTAAATCAGGAGACGGAAACCGAGCTCGATTTCATTTTCGCCAGGGGAAAACTGGCACTGAAGATGGATGCCACCCGCCCCGCTTATAACAGAAAACACTATCTTGTGCTTAAACAGGCAAGGCATCCGCTCATAGACAGAAAAAAGGTAGTTCCCACCGATATCAGCCTCGGAAGGGATTTCGACCAGCTTGTGATCACGGGACCCAACACCGGCGGTAAGACAGTATCTCTCAAAACTGTCGGACTTCTCTGCCTCATGGGTCAGTCCGGACTCCATATCCCGGCCAGGTCACATTCCGAACTGTGCATTTTCAACGATATATTCGCGGATATCGGCGACGAGCAGAGCATTGAACAGTCCCTTTCCACCTTCTCGTCCCATATGGTGAACATAGTCGAGATCCTTAAAAAGGCCGACAGACATTCACTCTGTCTGTTTGACGAGCTCGGTGCGGGAACGGACCCTTCGGAAGGTGCGGCTCTTGCCGTATCCATTCTCGAGCATATGCATAAGCTCGGCATCAGGACCATGGCGACCACCCACTATTCGGAGATCAAGATCTTCGCCCTTAGGACCGAGGGAGTGGAAAATGCCTGCTGCGAGTTCAATGTCGAAACACTGAGCCCCACCTACAGGCTGCTTATCGGTGTTCCCGGAAAGAGTAACGCATTTGCGATTTCCTCCAAGCTGGGACTTCCGGGTGATATAATAGAAGAAGCGAAAAAGCACCTCGATTCCGATACGGAGTCATTCGAGGATATCATCCAGAACCTCCAGCAGTCCCGTATCGAATCTGAAAATGAACGGAAAGAGATTGCAGAGTATAAGGAAAAGATACGTACTCTCCAGGATCAGCTCCACAATAAGAATGTCAGGATCGACGAGCAGAAGGCGGGCATCATAAAGCGTGCCAACGATGAAGCGGCGAAGATCCTGGAAGAAGCCAAGGAGATTGCCGACAAGACGATCCGCGACATGCAGAAAGCCGGCATAACCTCCGGTATGGCGGATCTTGAAAAGGAGCGCACCGCACTCAGGGAGAAGATCAATTCCCTGGCGGAAAAGGAAGAAGCATCCAAAAAAGCCTCTTCCAAAAAACAGCCTTCGGCCGATCCTTCCAAGCTTACAAAGGGTGTTCATGTGCTCATCACATCTCTCGGCATGAAGGGCGTGGTACAGACCGAGCCCGATGCAAAGGGTGAGCTTTTCGTAATGTGCGGTTCCATGCGTATGCAGGTTAAGACCGCAGACCTTAAGATCGACTACAGTGCCGTCCCCGAGGAAAAGACTTCGGGTACATTCACGGGTTCCATCAAGATGGACAAGTCCATGAATGTTTCCGCCGAGATCAATCTTCTCGGCATGACAACGGACGAGGCTCTTGCCGCCGTCTCAAAATACCTCGATGACGCATATGTCGCACATATCTCTCCGGTAAGGATAGTACACGGAAAAGGTACCGGAGCCCTGAGAAAGGCTGTACATTCCTATCTCAGAAAACAGAAGAATATTGATGAATTCAGACTCGGCGAATACGGTGAGGGTGACGCCGGAGTCACGATCGTTAAGTTTAAATAAGAGGGAGAATACTATGGTAGACAAGCAAAGGATACTTATAGTAGACGATGACAACAATATAGCGGAGCTCATTTCGCTGTATCTTGTCAAAGAATGCTATGACACACTTATCGTCAATGACGGTGAATCCGCACTCGAGAAGATCCCTGAGTTTCGGCCGGATCTCATGCTCCTCGACATCATGCTTCCGGGCATCGACGGTTACGAGGTATGCAGACAGGTCCGCGCGAACAGCGATCTTCCCATAATCATGCTTTCGGCAAAAGGAGAGACCTTCGATAAGGTTCTCGGGCTTCAGCTCGGCGCGGATGATTATATCGAAAAACCCTTCGATTCCAAGGAGATGGTTGCAAGAGTTAAGGCGGTCCTTCGGAGGACCGTTTCCAAGACCGCTCCTGTTCCCGAAGTTACCGGCGACGGGATCGATGCGGTTTCGTACCCCGATCTTCTCATCAACCTGACCAATTATTCCGTAACCTACAAGGGACGCACCATTGATATGCCTCCCAAGGAGCTCGAGCTTTTATATTTCCTTGCTTCATCACCCAACAGGGTATTTACAAGAGAACAGCTTCTCGACAGGATCTGGGGCTATGAGTATTCGGGCGATACCAGAACCGTTGACGTGCATATCAAGAGGATCCGTGAAAAGATCGGCGACAACGAAAGCTGGCGGATCTCCACAATCTGGGGTAAGGGTTATAAATTCGAGACCTTATGAAGCGCACTCTCTACCTGAAGTTCATATTGGGATATGTCATATTCGGTCTGTTCTCTTTTCTGACCGTTACTCTTTTTGTCCCGAAGATCACGAGGGACTATCTCATTTCCCAGAAAGCGCAGAGTCTGTATTCCGAAGCATCCCTGATAGCCGATACCTATGCGAAGGGCCTGTATTCATCGACAACTTCACTTGAAACGGTCACTCTTCAGCTCGATGCTCTCAGCGTTTATATGAACACAGAGATAAGGATCATCTCACCGGGCGGTGTTGTCCTGCTTGACACCGCACAGGCAGAGCCCGGTCCCGAGCCCGGGATGATCGCGGATTTCGATCCTTCCATAGGCGGAGGTTCTTATTATCTGACCGGGGATTTCTTCGGATCGTTTGACGAAGAAGTTCTCTCCGTTATCTGTCCCATCACATCCGATTATCTTACAAAAGGATATGTGACCATCCATTATTCGCTTGATGAGATCGAAGCGCAGGTCAATTCCCTCCTCGGAATCTCATACATCACTCTGGTCATCATGTTCCTTCTTTCCCTCATCATCCTCATATTCTTTACAAGGATCGTGTATGTTCCGCTCCGGAAGATCACAAAGGGTGCGGAAAAATATGCTGAGGGTAATTACCACTATGAAGTAAATGTGGAAAGCCGCGACGAGATGGGATATCTCGCAGCCGCCCTCAACTATATGTCCGGCAAGATAGCTGATGCAGAGGATGATCAGAAGAAGTTCATTGCGAACGTATCCCACGATTTCCGTTCTCCCCTTACATCTATCAAGGGTTATCTCGAAGCCATGATCGACGGCACCATTCCTCCCGAGATGCATCAGAAATATCTGGGGATAGTGCTCAATGAAACGGACAGACTTACCAAACTCACCAACGGTCTTCTTACACTCAACAATCTGAACACCAAGGGAATGCATCTCGATCTTTCAGATTTCGACATCAACGAAGTCGTAAGAAAGGTTGCGGAGACCTTCGAAGGAACCTGCAGAAAGAAATCCATTGCGATAGAGCTTGTGCTCATGGGTGACGAACTCTTCGTACACGCGGACAAGGGCAGGATCGAACAGATAGTTTACAATCTCACGGACAACGCAGTTAAGTTCTCACATCACGATTCGGTAATCAAGATTGAAACCGCGGAAAAGAAAAACAAGATCTACGTATCCGTCAAGGATACGGGCGTGGGAATTCCTCCCGAAGACATAAGCCTTATCTTCAACAGATTCTATAAATCGGATTCTTCGAGAGGTAAGGATAAGAAAGGAACCGGCTTAGGTCTTTCGATAGTAAAAGAGATCCTCACCGCACACAGTGAGAACATCAATGTAATATCAACACCGGGAGAGGGAAGCGAATTCATCTTCTCGCTCCAGCCTTCGGATCCTGATGAGATTTAAGAAACAGGGGTGAACGAGGAACCGTCCCCTCGTTCACCCTATTTCAATACTTTAACCTGTAAAGATATGCCCTTCCCTTTTTTCCGATGTGCTCGATCACACCGATCTTATTTAAGAACGCGACTATAAGACTCGCGTGGCCTTTTTTCATCCCGCATTTTATCGCATCGTTTACGGTAAACTCTTCGGGTATGTCCCCCGGAAGAAGTTGCAGGTAATCCTCGGGACATTCAAAAAGTATATCGTCTATTATATCCGTCGGAACCTTGTCCAGCCAGGTTCCGTGTTTTTTATTTTCCCGTCCGTATCCGTCCTTTATCCTGAATTCATCGGCATCGATGATCACGATACGGATGCTCAGGTTTTTGTTTTCAAGAAAATCCCTGATACCATATACTTCCCTGATCGCATCTTCGACACATCCCGTGTGTGCCGATGCCCTTTTCGGGACGGTCATCTCTCCCGTATCCGGATCTATCCAGAAGATCTTCTTTTTCCTGATGATGGGATGTATGACGGTAACCTTATAGCTCGGAAGAAATTCAAGCAGTTTATCGCGGAGCCTTTTAAGGGCTGCGGTCTGGATCTCGAAGATCCGGTCACCTGTGCAGATATCCGCAACAAAGGAACCGATGGGTATCTCCTGTTTGTCCTCATCAGGCTCAATGTAATTCTTTATCACGGCATGAAGCGTCTTCTCGGACAGGGTTCCGATCGTGGGACGCTCGCGGTCACTTGTCACCGAAAGAAGTGCATTATGAAAACGCTCCCGCATTTCCGGGGTAACGGATGAGGGAGCGTTTGTTTTGATGATATGTTTTTCTTTTTCCTTATTATTCATCAGGCGGAAATCTTTTTCCTGTCGTCTGCACCGTAAAGAGCCTTCAGTATGATGGGGGTGGATATGCTCGATACCACGATGAGAAGGATGACTGCCGCGAAATATTCCGAACCGATCATTCCGACGCTTAATCCCTTCTGGGATACGATGAGTGCGACCTCACCTCTTGTCATCATTCCTACACCGATCTTAAGACTGTCCGCCCATGAGAATTTGCACAGCTTTCCTACAAGTCCGCATCCTATTATCTTGCAGATAAGTCCCACAAGTACGAAACAGATGCAGAACAGGATGAGGTTACCGTCAATAGCGGTAAGGTTTGTCTTAAGTCCGATCGATGCAAAGAATACGGGACCGAAGAGCATGTAGGAATTCGTATCCATCTTCTCCGCAATATAGCTTGAATCCTTGATGGAGCAGAGAATGACTCCGGCAACGTATGCACCCGTGATATCGGCAATTCCGAAATAAGTTTCGGCAAGATATGCCAGACAGAAGCACAGTGCAAGTCCCATGATCGGAATTCTTCTGGTATGGGGATATTTCATATCCGCAAGCTTGAAGATCTTGTAGATCACGATTCCGATGACAACGGCTGCGGCAAAGAATAAAGCCGTACTGAGTACCACTTTTCCGGGATTGGAATCCGGATTCTTGAATCCGATGACGAACGTAAGAACTATGATTCCGATAACGTCATCGATTATCGCTGCACTCATTATGGTCTGACCGATCTCACCCTTGAGCTTGCCCATCTCACGAAGAGTTGAAACCGTAATGCTCACGCTCGTAGCGGTAAGAATGACTCCGACAAAAAGTGCGGTATAAAACTCCGGTGTTCCGAGTTTGGAAAAGCCGTAAAATCCCATGTACAGAAGGGTTCCGCCGACAAGCGGGACAAATACTCCGGAACACGCTATGAGCAATGCTTTAAAGCCTGTTTTGAGGAGATCCTTAAGATTTGTCTCAAGACCTGCCGAGAACATCAGGAGTATGACTCCTATCTCTGCCATCGATGATATAAAATCACTCTGGTCCACAATATGAAGGACACTGGGACCTATCAGAAGTCCTGCAACGATTTCTCCTACGACCTGGGGAGCTTTGACTCTCCTTGCTACCAGTCCGAAGAATTTGGCAAAAATGATTATGATTGCCAGATCCCGCAATATAGAGTAATCCATTTTTTATCAACCGTCCTCTTCACTGTCTTCGACGGGAAGTGTTACTTCCTTATCGTCTGCATCTTCATCTTCGAAAGCTCCGGCCATGTTTTCACTTTCTTCGTCCATAGCCTTTTCACCTTCTTCAAGTGAAGCAAATTCTTTTTCACCGTTGGAAAGTCTGTCTCTGACCTTCGCAACATTTGCAATCTTCTCTCCGCCGGAAAGATTCATAAGCTTGACTCCGGAAGTGATCCTGCTCAGTACGCTTATGTCATCGATCCTGATACGGATCATCTGTCCGCCGTCGGTGATCATGATGAGTTCCTCGTCACCATTTACGGCCTTGGCCGCAAGCAGGTCTCCGGTCTTCTCGGTGATCTTGTAGCACTTGACTCCCTTGCCGGCTCTGTGCTGTCCGTTAAACTCATCGATATCGGTACGCTTACCCATTCCCTTTTCGGAAATGAATGTCATGTACTTACCCTGGCTTGCAAGCTGCATAGCAACAACTTCATCGCCGCCTGCGAGATTCATTCCGATAACACCGATACTTCCTCTTCCGGTGGTTCGTACTTCTTCTTCCCTGAACCTGATGCACATTCCCTGCTTTGTTGCTAAGAGTATCTCGGAATTTGCATCGGTGATCTTAACATCTATGAGCTCGTTTCCTTCGACAAGAGTGATCGCTCTGAGACCGCTCTTTCTGACATTCATGAGCTCGTCCATCTTCATCTTCTTGACCGTTCCGTTCTTGGTCGCGATGAAGAGGTTCTTGTTCTCTTCAAATCCCCAGATGGGAATGATCGCGCTGACCTTTTCTCCGGGCTCGAGCTGAAGGAGATTTACTATCGCAACACCTCTCGATGTACGTGAGCACTCGGGGATGTCATAAGCCTTCATCCTGTAGACTCTTCCGGCCGTAGTGAAGAAGTTGAGTGAATGGTGGGTCGTCGTCATGAGGAGATCTTCAACGTAATCGTCCTCTATCGTAGCCATTCCCTTGATTCCCTTACCGCCGCGGTTCTGAGCCTTGAAGTTGTCAACGCTCATTCTCTTGATGTAACCGAGTCTGGTCATCGCGATAACGGTATTCTCGTGAGGAATCATATCCTCATCGGGAATATCAAAGATATCGTTGCTGAAATGAGTATGTCTCTCATCTCCGTATTTATCTCTCGTTTCGGTGATCTCTTTTCTGATGACACCGAGGAGAAGCTTTTCATCGGCAAGTATCGCTTTGAGTTCAGCAATCCTGGCGGTGAGGTCGTTATGCTCAGCAAGGAGTCTGTCTCTTTCGAGTCCGGTGAGTGCTCTGAGTCTCATATCGACGATAGCCTGTGCCTGGATATCATCGAGTCCGAACCTTGCCATGAGTTTTTCCTTGGCTTCCGCGGGTGTTGCGCTTCCCCTGATTATGCTGATGACTTCATCGATGAAATCAAGAGCCTTGAGGAGTCCCTGCAGAATATGATCTCTTTCCTCTGCTTTTCCGAGGTCGTATTTGGTACGTCTTGTTACGACGTCTTCCTGATGCTTAAGGTAAAGACCGAGTACTTCGAGAAGATTCAAAACCTTGGGCTCGTTGTTGACAAGCGCAAGCATAATGACACCGAAGGTGTCCTGAAGCTGTGTGTGCTTGTAGAGCTGATTGAGGATGACGTTTGCGTTCGCATCTTTTCTGAGTTCGATGACAACCCTTACGCCTTCTCTGTTACTCTCGTCTCTGATATCGGTGATGCCGTCTATCTTCTTGAGCTTAACAAGTTCTGCGATCTTGATCTGCAGGTTTGCCTTGTTGACCATGTAAGGAAGCTCTGTAACGATAATCTGGCTCTTTCCGTTTGGAAGCTGTTCGATCTCCGTAACGGCTCTTACTCTTATCTTGCCTCGTCCCGTGCGGTATGCTTCCTCGACACCGCGGTGTCCGAGGATAAGTCCGCCGGTAGGAAAATCGGGACCCTGAATGATCTCCATAACATCTTCGATCGTGGTTTCTTTTCCCTCGATGCGGTCATCGATTATCTTGACTACGCCGTCGATCGACTCACTGAGATTGTGGGGAGGAATATTGGTTGCCATACCTACCGCAATACCGGTCGCACCGTTTACGAGAAGGTTGGGATAACGGCTGGGAAGTACTGTGGGTTCATTCTCCGTTCCGTCGAAGTTGGGAATGAAGTCTACGGTGTTCTTGTTGATATCGGCAAGAAGCTCCATGGAGATCTTGGAAAGTCTTGCTTCGGTATATCTCATTGCCGCAGCTCCGTCACCGTCCATGGAACCGAAGTTTCCGTGACCGTCGACGAGAGGATATCTCATTGACCAGGGCTGAGCCATGAATACGAGGGATCCGTAAATGGAGCTGTCACCGTGAGGGTGATACTTACCCATCGTATCACCGACGATACGCGCGCTCTTTCTGTGAGGCTTATCGGGACCGTTATTGAGCTCTACCATCGAATAGAGAACTCTTCTCTGAACAGGCTTCAGGCCGTCCCTTACATCGGGAAGCGCACGTGCCGCGATTACGCTCATCGCATAATCGATGTAGAAGGTCTCCATTTTTTCTTTGAGATCCACTTCCTGTATTTTGTCAAAAATAGTATCTTCCATTATTTCCTCTTCATGATCTATTCCGGTTTTCCTTTTCAGGTGATCGGATGTTTATCAGATATCAAGATTCTGTACGAACCTTGCATTCTCTTCTATGAATTCCCTTCTGGGCTCAACCTTGTCACCCATAAGGGTAGTGAATGTAAGATCTATCTCACTTGTCATCTCTTCGTCGAAGCCGACTCTTAAGAGGATTCTTCTCTGAGGATCCATTGTTGTTTCCCAGAGCTGCTCCGCATCCATCTCTCCGAGACCCTTGTAACGCTGGATCTTGTTGTTCTGGTCGCGGCCCACTTCGTCGAGTATCGCATTTAATTCGTCATCCGAATATGCATACCATTCCTTCTTATTCTTCTCCAGCTTGTAAAGAGGAGGCTTTGCCAGATATACATGTCCGGTCTTGATGAGCTCGGGCATGAATCTGTAGATGAAGGTAAGCATAAGGGTTGCTATATGAGCACCGTCAACGTCGGCATCGGTCATGATGATGATCTTGTCGTAGCGGAGCTTCGAAATATCGAATTCATCATGGATACCGGTTCCGAATGCGGTGATCATTGCCTTGATCTCGGCATTTGCATAGATCTTGTCGAGTCTTGCTTTTTCCACGTTGAGGATCTTGCCCCTGAGAGGAAGGATGGCCTGGGTTGCTCTGTTACGTGCTTCCTTTGCGCTTCCGCCTGCGGAATCTCCCTCAACGATATAGATCTCGCAATGTGAAGGATCCTTATCGGAACAGTCTGCAAGCTTTCCGGGAAGTGCCATTCCTTCAAGTGCGGTCTTTCTTCTTGTAAGATCCCTTGCTTTTCTCGCAGCTTCCCTCGCACGCTGTGCAAGTATGGACTTATCGCAGATTGCTCTTCCCACATCGGGATTCTGCTCGAGATAAATGGTAAGCTTTTCACTTACTATATTATCAACGGCTCCTCTGGCTTCGGAGTTACCCAGCTTCTGCTTGGTCTGTCCTTCGAACTGCGGATCTGCGATCTTGACACTTACGATAGCGGTAAGACCCTCTCTGATATCCTCACCGGAAAGATTGGGCTCGGAATCCTTGAGCATCTTCTTGTTACGTGCGTAATCGTTGAATGTCTTGGTTATCGCATTTCTGAATCCCTGAAGATGTGTTCCGCCTTCGGGAGTGTTGATATTGTTAACGAATGCAAATACGGATTCGTTGTATGAATCGTTATGCTGGAACGCAACCTCAACATAGACTCCGTTCTTCTCACCCTCGAAATAAAGGATGTCTTCATAGATGGGAGTCTTGCTCTTGTTCAGGTGCTGTACGTATTCCTTGATACCGCCTTCATAGTAGAATTCAAGAACCTTGCCGGCGGTACTCTTTATCTGTGAATCTTTTTCGGAGGATTCTTTCTTGACACTCGTGTCAAAATTGGTATTCTCTCCTCTTTCCTCGGCATCCTTCTTAGCTCTGTTTAAAAGCTCGTTGATCTGCTCTTCGGAATCTTCCTTGCCCTCCGCAGCTTCCTTGGCCTCTTCTATCTGGCTGTCGGTAAGTACGGCATTAGCTGCTTCGGCGGATCTGTCATCCTTGAGGATTATCTTAAGACCCTTGGTAAGGAATGCCATCTCCCTGAGTCTGAGCTTAAGGATGTTGAAATCGTAAATGGTGGTCTCTGTAAAGATCTCTTTGTCGGGAAGGAATGTAACGGTGGTACCGGTCTCATCCTCAGGACAGTCTCCGATGATGTGGAGCTTTTCTATGACCTTTCCTCTTGAGAACTTCTGTCTGTAGATATGTCCTTCCTGTCTGATGTCGGCAACAAGCCACTCGGAAAGAGCATTAACAACGGAAGCACCTACACCGTGAAGTCCGCCCGATACCTTGTATCCTCCGCCGCCGAATTTTCCGCCTGCATGAAGAATTGTAAATACGACCTCAGCTGCGGGAAGTCCGGATTTATGGTTGATACCTACGGGGATTCCTCTTCCGTTATCCTTGACGGTCACGGAATTATCCTCGTTGATGGTAACCTCTATCTTTGTACAGTAACCTGCAAGAGCTTCGTCAACGGAATTGTCGACTATCTCATAGACAAGATGATGAAGACCGCGGCTTGCAGTGGTTCCGATGTACATACCGGGACGTTTTCTTACAGCCTCAAGTCCTTCAAGGATCTGAATCTGGTCTCCGCCGTATTCCTGTGTTACTTTGGTATTTTCCAAACTGTCTCCCATTTTTCCTCTTTCCGTAAAGAAATATATTTAAGACATCTGTCTTACTTTGCCGTTCTCAACATAAAACACTCTGTTCATGACAAATCTGTCATTAACAAAGTCATCTATACCCGTACATGTAATGAATGTCTGGATATCACCTATTGAATCCAGGAGAAACTGTTGTCTTTTCCTGTCGAGTTCGGAAAGAACATCGTCAAGAAGCAGTACGGGATTATCTCCGGATAATTTTTTCATCATATCGATCTCGGAAAGCTTAAGTGAAAGTGCGGCAGTTCTCTGCTGACCCTGCGATCCGAATCTTCTTATATCGATATCTCCCGCCATAAATGAAAAGTCATCTCTGTGGGGACCCAGTCCCGTCATCTTTGATTTCTTATCCTTTACAAGGGAGTTTTTTAATTCTTTTTCAAAATCTTCTTCCGAAACGCTGGGTTCATAGATGATGCTTATCTCCTCGCGTCCTCCGGAAAGCTTTGAATGAACATCCTTGATCTGTTCTTCAAGTTCATCCGCAAATTTTTTTCTGCGTTCTATTATCTTGGTTCCGTAGGATATCAGCTGGTCATCCCAGATCCCGAGTGATTCCTC
This sequence comes from Lachnospiraceae bacterium, assembly GCA_016285265.1. Taxonomy (GTDB): domain Bacteria; phylum Bacillota; class Clostridia; order Lachnospirales; family Lachnospiraceae; genus AC2028. The sequence continues at coordinate 595 of JAEEQL010000054.1, read as the reverse complement.
GAGACTTCTGTCAAAGTACATATCCTTAAGAACCTGATTTCGTCTGTTTAAAACCTTGTTGTAATTGTTGAGATTATAGAGATAGAACTGATCGAGCTGGCACAGCTCCATATCTATGAATCTTCTTCTGTAAACAGGTCCGTTTTTTATGATGTTAAGGTCTTCCGGTGAAAAGAAAACAACCTTGCAAAGTCCCATCAGCTCAGCTGCTTTTTTTATCCTGTTTCCGTCAATGGCGATTCCCTTTGACTTGGAACTCCGAAGATGCATATCCACTCTTGTGGGTATGTCATCATTAAGTACGACAGTCCTTATGTGAGCTTCTTCTTTTCCGAATCCGATTATCTCACTGTCACGGCTTCCCTTATGGGATCTCGTGGTTGCGGATATATATAATGCTTCGAGTATATTGGTCTTACCCTGTGCATTATCTCCGTAGAAGATATTGGTACCCTTATCGAATTCTATGCTCAGGCTGTCATAATTTCTGTAATCAGTAAGTTCCAGGGATTTTATTATCACTGATCATCACCCTTTTTCTTAACGATCACTTTCTCGCCTTTGTACTCTACGACATCACCGTCAGTTATCTTTC
>JAEEQL010000053.1 GCA_016285265.1 Lachnospiraceae bacterium | reverse complement strand
GTTTTTATAACCTTAAAACATTGGAAATAGCCCCTGCGGCATCTTCTTTTTCCTCTTTGATGTGAGAATAGACATCAAGGACCATCTTTTCGGAATCGCCTAAGATCTTGGCGATTTTCTTTGTAGAAATAGCGGGTATCTGATAACCGAGCTCCGTACAGAAATTATGTTGGAAGATATGTGCTGTCAGATTGGTTATCTGTTTTTCTGTTCTATTCTTTTTAGCGTTTGGATTATATCCCAGAGCAATGTTAAGGGAAGTGATTATGCTTTCCCACATTCTTATGTAGGCCTGCTTCGTCATTATAGCCCCGTTGCGGGTTTTAAACAGATAATCCTCACGCGATTCGACATAAGGTCTTATTTCGGCAATTAGAGCGTCTGAGAGGGGTATCGTTCTGAATCTGTTTGAGGACTTGGGAGAATATTTTATCGAGGATCCGGAAGAAAGAAACTGGATATCCTTTGTGATGGATACGGTTTTCATCTCAAAATCAAAATCATCCTTCATCAGAGCAAGAGCTTCTCCGTGTCTTACTCCGATGTAGAAAAGAATCTTTAGAAAAGCATTCTTCCGGCCATCGAGCTTTACCAGCTTCACAGCCCTCTTCTCTATGCAGGCAAGAGCAGTGCGTGGAAGATAGGAGCTTATTACTTTGGCCGTGCGTTCTCTGTAAGCGATGCAGTAAAAGAAGCACAGTGTTTTATATAGTACCTTAATGGCAAAGCCATCAAGCATGTGTACTACGATGTAGAGGGTGCAATGCTAAACCAGGGTTACGCGCATCTTACACAGATTATCCAGGTATCTTGCCAGACTATGATAAATGCGGGATATATCTGCGGAGTGTATACAAGCGAAAGCCACTTCAATTCACGATTTGATGATTCTGCACTTGCTATCTATCCTCATTGGGTCGCACGTTACTCAAAGATTGCTCCGGTACTTAAGAGCGGAAATGCAATCGAGATTTGGCAGTTCGGCGGCTCAACAAATTACTTCCGAAGTGCGAAGATCGCGAGAGTGACTACTGACCAAGATTTAGTTTGCAGACTTTGGGATGATGATATCACTGTTCAGCCGGTTCAGATTACCATTCCTGTTGAAGATAAAAAGTCCATAGATCAACTTGCCATCGAAGTACTTGCAGGAATATGGGGAAATGGTATCATAAGAAAGACAAAACTGACAGCTGCCGGATATGATTATGCTACTGTACAGAAGAGGGTAGAAGAGATCATAGAGCAGCGAAAGCAGAGCAAAAAGACTTATGTAGTAAAGAAGGGTGATACATTGTCGAAGATTGCAAGGATGTACAACACTTCTGTTAATGCTCTTGTAAATGCCAATAATATTGCAAATAAGAACCTCATTGTAGTTGGTCAGGGACTTATAATTGCTTAAATACAAAAGGTGCAAGGCACCATCAATGCCTTGCACCTAATGTTTGGATCACAGATCACTTTTTCTTCTTTGAAGGTGTCTGCGATAAAGCGCTTCCTGCAGCGGTTTTTGAAGCTTTACTTGTTCGCCCATCACGAAGAACTTTTGAAGCCGCAGAAGCCGCTCTTGGAGAAGTCTGTTTTTTGTTTGCAGCCATATATTATATCTCCCTTCTATATATTGTGTATTATTTTTATATTATCACTTAATATTGATGTATCAAGTGTAAACATTCATTAATATATGTATTTTATGGACAGTGGCGCGATTATATGGTATTCTTTCCTAGTATAAATTTATGATAGGTAAGAAACTGTATGTTAATATGTGTAGATGAATCTGGTTCAATAAATAATCATAATGAAAACCAACCCTATTTTGTGGTTGCTTTGATTCATATACTTGGAAAAGGTTCGCTTAAGAGAAAATACATCAAGTTTGTAGATCAAAATCGAGAACGTCTTAAGGAATTAGATGTAGATGGGGAGATGTTTGAAGGAGATACTTTTCGCGAACTAAAAGGACATTATTTTGATTCTGATATGAAACATAAGTTCTTATCATTTTTTAAGGATTCAGATAGTTTCGAGATTTATTTTATTAAGTATTTTAACAAGAACTTAACAGATAAATTTTGCCAAAACAAGGAGCGAGCATTTAATTATCCGTTAAAAAAGGCATTTTCATTTTTTATTAGAGGCGGTTTTTTACCAAATGAAGATTGCCATATTAATCTTGATAACAGAAACCTAAAGACAGATTCAAAGATGCAGTTAGACGAGTATCTTAATACTGATCTTATAGGAAGCATTGGATACACCGGAACTTTTACGGTTGAGTATTTTAATTCCAAAGAAAACAGGTTCGTGCAAATAGCGGATGTGTTTTCAAACATTTTTTATAACAGTTTGTTTACTGACGAATATGATGTCGAGATACGTCAATACCGTGATATGGGTAAAATTAGAAGAGTATTTGAATTTCCGTTATATCATGACGAAAAAGTGTGAGCAATGTCTTGACAAACAAATCTCAATTAATATAATATAAATCTAGGCTGACAGTAAGTCCTGCGCCAAGCGCCCAAACTGGGTAAATGGTATGTAAGACCATCGCTCGCAGGCGGCAGCCTATTATTATAATGGAGTTATGCTCCATTATTTTTTGTTTCATTATGTTGGCATTTTGTTAGCATAACGGTTCGAAAATAGCGTGGTTGAGCACATGAACGTGAGACATTTAATCAAGTTGTCGAGGGTTCGATTCCCTCGTGTCTCACGATTGATAATTTAAGGAAGCCTATTTAAGGCTTCCTTTTTTGTTGTCATGGGAAATTATACTTTTAGTATCTTATGTGCCGTGCGGGGGGCATATTATAATTCAATTCGTCAATACGTGGGGAATACGGGAGAATAACCGATCTGTCTCATATATAGCGTTCTGATCATTTCCCGCATTTTTCCGTTTTAAAAATATGTCTGAGAGGGAAAAATTATGAAAAAGTTGTTTGCACTTGCAGTTACCGGGATCATGGTACTTGGTCTTACCGCTTGTGGTGGCGGAGGAGCCGATGTGGTTCCCGTTCCCGATGATGATTACACTGCTACCGGTGAAATGGACCTCTATGATCTGGTTGAGGGAAGCTGGGTTGCGGAAACCCGGGTTGCCACCATCGGATATGATTTTTATGACGACGCAACCTATTTCTTCTGGTCGGACGGCGGACGTCAGGAGACCGGAACATATTCTTTTGACGGAGAGAGCGTATGGGCAACGTCCGATGAAGATGAGCTGACAATTCTGTCTTATACGGGAGATGCGCTTGTTGCTGAGGATGGTACCGAATTTTACAGAGCAGCCGAAGGCGGAGCCGGCTCCGGCACTTCTGCCAGTGAAGGCGGATATGGAACGGATTCCGATCTTCTGAGTCCCTTTGTCGGCTATTGGGAAGGAAATATGACCCCTCCCTCTGTGTGGTATCTGTTCACGTGGGACGGAGAATTTTATTGCAACAGGGATAACGGATATCTTGAAAGGGGAACATATGTAGCCAATGAAGCGGGTTATGCACAGCTTTCTTACGAAGGCGGATACAGCGAAGAACTATTTTGCTTAGATACGGATTATATAGTCTATGATGTGACGGATGGTCTTTCCAGAACGAATTACTCCGATACTGTCGATCAGTGGATACTTGATGAGTTTGCCGTTTCCGAGCCTGTTTATGATGGCGATGCGGACAACGAACTCAATGCGGAACTTGCCGGAGTATATGAAGGCGAAGCGGGCCCTTTTACCTACACTTATATTTTCTATGAAGACGGTACATATGAGTTGTTTTCCGACGGAGGCGCCGAACAGTACGGATCATACTATTTTGACGGTGAGAAGATCCTGACGACACCTAACGGAGGCGGAGAGATCGATGAGTATACCTATGATGTTGTCAGCATATATGATGAGTACGGAAACGAGTTTGAATATATGGGAGATCCCGATTGATCCGGTTTTGCTATAGGGGGTAAGGATCTGATGATACTGTTTATAATTCTTACATTGGTGGGAATCGCCCTGCTGGTTTTGGGCGTAACCTACAAAAAGAAGTATAAAGTCGCTCTGATGACAGTGGGTGTGCTTATGCTCACCGTCGGGGCAGTGATGATATTTCTTACGCTTTATTTTGCCTGGGCCGTCAGAAATGACGCGCCCGGCCCATATGATGATACGAGGGTGGAAACGGAATCCACGTAAATAAGGAGAATAATTAACGCCGGTCATAGATGAGGATGGTGCATTCACACTTGAATATGCCGGAGGCGGAGCTCTTTATGGTACAATTGAGATTACTACCGGGATAAATCCCGATGATACGGAAAGCTACTGGTATACCTTCTATGATCAGGAAGGCGAGATCTGGGAGTCTGTATGCATTCCCGATGAAGGAATTCAGGATGATATCTTATCTGGTTTGATGACGTAGAAGACTACGGCAACGGAATGGAATTTGAAAAGATCGGATAATTGATTCTATGGAAGAACTGAAAGATTTACATTATGACGCGTTTATAAGTTACAGACACAGCGAGCTTGACAGCTTTATCGCGGAGAATCTGCACAGAAAGCTGGAGAATTTTAAGCTCCCAAGATCAGTCATCCCCAAAGTTAAAAGCGGCAAAACACGGATAGAGAGAGTCTTCAGGGATGTTGATGAACTCCCTCTTTCCGAAGATCTTTCGGATCCCATCAGCAAGGCATTAAAAAATTCAGACTACCTTATCACCATATGCACGCCCCGCTATCCTCAGTCGAGATGGTGCATGAAGGAGATAGAAGTCTTTTTGCAGACTCATACCAGAGACCATATTCTTGTGGTGCTTGCGGAGGATGAGCCTGTTAATTCATTCCCAGAGATACTTTGTTATGACGATGTAAAGATGACGGATGAAAACGGGAAAACCGTGACCGTACGTCGTGAAGTCGAGCCCCTTGCGGCAGATACAAGGGGTGAGAATAAAAAGGAAATAATAAAAGCCATGAACATCGCGGTGATCAAGATCTGCGCCGCAATATTCGGGCTTAATTATGATGAACTCAGACAGCGACACCGTGAACAGAAGCTCCGTCGTATGGCGGCGGTATTCGGAAGCATCGGTGCGGCTGTTCTTGCTTTTGCGATATTTGCAGCGATCGCGCTGATCAAGATCAGTAAACAGAACGTAACAATAAAGAATAATCTTGCCGTATCAATGGCAAATGTTTCCGGGCAGCTTCTCGAAGACGGAAGAAGGCTTGATGCAATATATGCGGTAAGAAGCGTTCTGCCGGAGGACGGGGATTACAACGCTGCGGCTCTCAGTGCACTTTATCAGGCATCGGGAGTATATGATGTATCGAAAGAATTTTTACCTGCGGCCGATTATGAAGCGGAAGCCTGGTTATATGATTTTAAGGTCTCATATGACAAAAAATATATTCTTTTAAACGATGCTTTTTCATTCTATGTATATGATATCGATACCGCAGAACTTGTTTTGACCGGGAAGACCGGTGATTTTTCCGAAGTGGCTTTTTGCGGCAGTGAGGGACTTCTTGTAAGCGGCGAAGAAGGAACCGAGTATTATCCTCTTTCCGGAGGAAAAAGCATTGAGACGGAAATCCCGGCAGGTATGTACCTTTATCAGTCACCCACGGACTTTATGTGTTTTGCGGTTTCAGATTCCGAGATAATCGGAGTGGGAGAAGAGGGACATATTGTATTTGAGGAGGATCTGTCGGCATTCTTCGGAGGTGACGAAGTCAACTCCACAGGTGTGATTGTCGGCGGACAATACATCACCATCTGCTTCAGCGGTTATGAAGGTGAATATATACTTGCTGCGGATCGGAGCAACGGATCCGTTTTGTATTATTTTACCGACGATGAACAGACATTTCCTTCCGCAGAGCTTTCGGACGGTATCGTTTATATGGCAAGATCTGTCTTTGATTCGGAAGGCGGTCTTAACACAGAGGTTACCGCAACGGATCTGTCCGATCCGAGAAAGACCTGGACGACCGTGATCGAAGGTTTCATGATCGAAAATGTCGATATGACTCTGTCGGACGGATTCATTTATCTTTGCAGCGTATATGAAGTTGCGGTACTGGACAGGGAAAACGGAGAAGTCATAAACCGCAATTCCTATCCGGAGCGTGTGATCTCGGGATGGACGGAAGACGATGGATTTTATTTTATTGTTGAAGACGGCGATGTGTTTTATATAGCGGATTCTTATACGGGAAAGGTGACCGATGAATTCTTCCGTATTGCTCCGGGAGCGCCCATCTCAAATGCAACGTATGTTGACGGAGATCTGTTCTGCAGTTTTGAGCAGGCGGATTATGTCACGAGATACTCAAATGAGATCAGTCCGTATTCCGAGCAGCTCGATGATTATTATGAGGGCGGCTATCATGATGAAACGGATGCCTACGGGTATCTGGAGGAGCATTTCGGATACGGCACCGATACATATTTGATCGAGGATGCTTTCTTTTCCGATGACGGAAAATATGTATTTGCACTTCTTTCCGATCATACCGCAAGGATATATGATGCTGATGATAAGGACTGCACTGCATCGTTCGAAACCGCCGATACGATGTTTGACGAACTCGTATTCAGCGATGTCACGGGCGGTTATATCCTGAGCGGTGAGAAGTCATATATATTCGATGACAGATTCCGTGTTATATGCGTAACGGACAGGATCGTTTGTGAGGAGGACGACGGATTTATCCTCATGAATGAAGAACAGGAATTCTTCAAGGTGCCGTTTTTTGACCGTAAGGAGCTTCTGGAGATTGCAGACAGGCTTCTTGAAGGATATGAACCACCGAAGAACATTCGTGAAAAATACGGAATATAAAAAACGTCCGGATCCAGGAAGGATCCGGACATTTTTTTGCGCGGTACATATATTATCAGCCGTTTATTATCTCTTCGGGCTGTATATGTAAAACTGAACAGATAGCCATGAGGTCATCCTTTTTGAGTCTTCCTGTGCCGTTGATGAAGCGGGTAAAGCTTCTGCCGAGTCCGGCCTTGTCGATGAGTCCGCGGATACTGATGCAGTGTTCTTCAAAGTAGTCTCTTACTCGTTCTTCAATCATTTTCTTTGTCTCCCTTTTGTGGCTTTTCTTTGTCCTTGTCCATATCGGAGAGGGTAAGGGTAAAGGGGATCCCGTTCTTGTTAATGATCTGGTGGTATAGAGTATTGATCACTACGGACACGGGAATACCGAGCTGACGCATGATGTCTTCAGCCTGATCCTTCACATCTTCATCTATTCTGGCACTGACTGTTGCAGTTTTCGCCATGATGAATTCCTCCGATGATGATATTATATACTTATGTATTGCAAACCGCAAGACAATTGCAATACATTCTTTTTGTTCTTTTGGAGATTGTTAAAATCCGGCTTATAAACCTTAATACAGGCATTGTTTTAGAAAAAATTAATTTGTTAACCCATACAACTTCAATTATGATTTGCGTATTGGAGGGTAAAAGTATGATATCACTGATCATCTGCTCAGGCAGGCTACGGCGCATAGGAGCGTTTGCTTTTAGTGCGCTTCTTTTTGTATCCGGAATTATTCTGGTGCCGGTCGGTGTCATTACGGCACAGGCTGCAGGAATGGTACATGATTATGATGTTTCGGGGGGAAACGTTGTGATCAATGATCTTAATTCCGCTGATACATATGTTATAACGGGCACATCCACAGCCAATAATGTAGAACTGACTGTTTCTGAGGGGGTTACCGCACATGTCAGATTTTCGAATCTGAATGTAAATGTTTCGTCGATCAGCTATCTCGCAGCGGTATCCGTGATCGGAGCAGGAAATGTTGAGATCGAGCTGTCGGGGGATTCTTACCTTTTATCCGGAGAAGGATGCGCCGGATTACAGAACGGTAATACCGGAACGCTTACCATAACGGGAACGGGGAGCCTTACGGCAACCGGCGGACGTTACGGTGCAGGTATCGGCAGCGGCAGCGGAGATGGGCGTTCATCAGCCGGAAAGATCATCATTAACGGTGGTACGGTAACGGCAACCGGCGGAAGACAGGCTGCGGGCATCGGCAGCGGATATCTTAACTCTTCCGTAGGTGATATAGCGATAACCGGCGGCACAGTCGTGGCATCCGGAGATGTAAATTCGTCCTATGGCGGTGCGGGAATAGGATCCGGACATGATAACTCTTCAGCCGGTAACATTACGATAAGCGGAGGCACTGTAATGGCGACCGGCGGAAGACAGGCTGCAGGTATCGGCGCCGGAGATTATCATTCATCAGCCGGTACAATTACCATAAATAACGGAATCATAAATGCATACGGATTAGGCGGCGCCGGGATCGGCAGCGGAGAATGTTATTCTTCGGTAGGTGATATTGTAATAACTGACGGAACGATAACGGCAACCGGTGTATATACCGGTTTCGTCGGAGGTTCCGGGATCGGCAGCGGATACAATCATTCATCTGCGGGAAATATAGAAATTATCGGTGGAACGGTAACGGCAACCGGTGGATATGGCGGAGCTGCGATAGGCAGTGGACTGACAGGATCTTCCGTAGGGGATATTGTCATAAACAATGCTTCGGTCAATGCAACAGGTGGATATAATGCTTCTGCGATCGGCAGCGGATATACAAGCTGTACTGCCGGAAATATAGAAATAAACGGCGGCACTGTAACGGCAACTTCTTTGAACGGCGGTGCAGGTATCGGTTCCGGTCAATACAGTTCGGCCGGAAATGTAACAATATATGACGGAACTGTTACTGCAACCGTAGAAGGACAAGGCGGTGCAGGTATCGGAAGCGGTTATTCCTGCGGTTCAGTAGGGGATATTGTGATAGAAGGCGGAGATGTGACGGCCACTGCAGGATACGGCGGCGCCGGGATCGGCAGCGGAAATGGCGGCTGCAGCTCAGGGAATATAGTAATAAACAATGGTTCGGTAATTGCGACAGCGGGATGGGGAGCTGCAGGAATCGGAACCGGGCAGGGCGGCTGCAGTTCGGGTAATATAGAAATACATGGTGGCACGGTAACGGCAACTGCAGGTGACAGAGGCGCAGGTATAGGCTGCGGAATGGGCGCAACATCTGTGGATGACATAGTCATCACCGGAGGTACGGTCGCTGCTACAGGCTATACGGGAGCTGCAGGTATCGGAGGAGCAGGCGGCAGTTCCCTGAATGGAATCGATATTTCGGGAGGTACAGTTACTGCCATCGGAGGTGCCAGTGGTGCCGGAATCGGCGGAGGATTGGGTGGTCCTGTAGAAGATGCTATAGTTATAAGCGGTGGGATCATATACGCATCCGGAGGAAATGAAGGGAGTCAGACTGTCTTAGGCGCAGGAACAGGTTCCGGAATCGGCGGAGGTTTCTGGGGTGAAGCTCCCGATATCGTTGTCAGCGGAAATGCTCGGATATACGTATCCGGCGGCGCAGGCAATGCTGCATTTGGAAACGGAGCCGGAATCGGACAGGGCGGAAGAGATGAAGAAGGAACTCCGGGAGAAGAACAGGGTGATTTCAGCGGACTTTTTACCACCGGAGCTATTTTCATCTATGATGCCGGCGTAACCCCCGATCAGATGAGGAATAATTCCTTTGAGCCCGTATCCGTCACATACGGAACTGTTGTACCGGAAGTCCACACACAGGCTGAGATCGATCACATGAAAGAAGTTGAAAATGATATCAGGGCAGCCATAGCCACCGGTGAGTCTCAGAGTGTAGATATTGCCGGGTGCATTTCGCTTACGTCTGCCATCATGGAGCTTCTGAATGAGAATCCCCAGATCACGGTAAAGATGGAATTCACCTACAAAGGTATTGATTTCAAACTTACGATACCCGGATCCATGGTTGAGCTTGAGCCCGGAGTGGAATGGTACGGACCGAAGTACCTCTTCCCCAAATACTATTTGTACGGAAGTGATACGATTCCTTCGGTTCAGGAATATCTGGATGCTTTCTCATGACCGGATACCGATCGGACATAAGATAATATCTGACAGGACCCTTAATACAGGGTCCTGTTTTTTTACATTTAAAAACGTCTTGCCAATAAACGTACCTTATTATAAAATTACATATGCAGAAAACGGTTTCCAAGTTTCTTGTGAGGATCCTTTACCGGATTCTATTTGAGGGAGATTTATATATGGCAACGAAAAAAGAAAACATCAGAAGAGCGGGCGTCCTGCTTCCCGTTTCATCGCTTCCGTCTCCGTACGGAATAGGCACCTTCGGAAAGGCGGCCTATGACTGGATCGATTATCTGAAGGCTTCCGGCCAGGCACTCTGGCAGATTCTTCCGCTTGGTCCCACCGGATACGGTGATTCGCCTTATCAGAGCTTCTCGACATTTGCGGGAAATCCCTATTTCATCGATCTTGAGAAGCTTATCGAAGAAGGGCTCATAAAGCGAAGCGAATGCAATGCGCTCGACTGGGGCGGCAGCGAGAGATATGTCGATTATGAGAAGCTGTTCGTCTCACGTTTTGCGATACTTAAGAAGGCCTATCAGCGTGCCGTAAAAAAGGGTCTGCAGGAGGACGAAGCCTATCTTTCCTTTTGCAGAAAGAACAAGTCCTGGCTTGACGATTATGCGTTCTACATGGCGCTGAAGAATCACTTCGGAGGAAAGAGCTATCTGCTCTGGGATGATGATATCCGCCTTCGCGAAAAGAAAGCACTTGAAAAGTATGCGAAGCTTCTTGCAACGGATATTGATTTCTACAGGTTCCAGCAGTTCAAGTTCAGCGAGCAGTGGAAAGCGCTCAAGAAGTATGCGAATGATAACGGAATAATGATAGTCGGTGATATCCCTATCTATGTTGCACCCGACGGTGCGGATACATGGTCTGATCCCAAGCTCTTTCAGCTTGATGAAAAGGGATATCCCATCGCGGTTGCGGGATGCCCTCCGGATCAGTTCACAGCTGACGGGCAGCTCTGGGGAAATCCTCTTTATGACTGGGACTACCATAAGAAGACCGGTTACAAATGGTGGATGAAGAGATTAAAGGCATGCTTTGACATGTACGACATCGTGCGCATCGATCACTTCAGGGGATTCTACTCATACTGGTCGGTTCCTTACGGAGATAAGAATGCACGCGGAGGAAAATGGATAAAGGGCCCCGGACTCGATCTTTTCAATGTGATGAAGGAAAAGCTCGGCGACAGACCCGTTATCGCAGAGGATCTCGGATTCCTTACGGACGGTGTCATCAGGATGGTTGAAAAGACCGGCTATCCCGGAATGAAGGTCCTTCAGTTCGGATTCGATCCGTCCGGTAACAGCGAGCATACTCCCCATACCTTCCGCAGGAATTTTGTGGTCTATACGGGAACACACGATAACGATACGATCCTTCACTGGTCACTTAACTGTGACAGGAAGATTGCAAAGTATGCGATGAAGTACACGGGAGTAAAGAAGCGCTCCGAGCTTCCCGATGCCCTGATAAGAGCCTGCTACGCAAGCGTTGCAGACACCTGCATCATCCCTCTCCAGGATTACCTCGGCCTTGATAACGAGGCGCGTATCAATACGCCTTCGACTCTCGGCGATAACTGGAAGTGGAGAAGCACATATCCCGACTGGACGGAGAAGCTTTCGAAGCGGATGAACAAGCTCGTTAAGCTTTACGGAAGGGACGGCGCGGCAGTTCCGCGATAAAGAAAACAAGTCGGGAGATTTTCTCCCGACTTAATTTTTTATTTGCGGGTGACGCGAAATGTATGCGAATTCGAGACTTCGTCGTCTGCGTTAGAAACGGCCGCCTGGCCTGAACGAAGTGAATGGCCTGCGGCATGAGCTGAAGCGGGCGTCGATCAGGTTTCGCGCTTGACGACGAAAAGCGAGAATTCACATACATAGCGGCAGGACCCGCGGAGCACAAAAAAGCCGGGAGAAAATCTCCCGACTTGTTTATTTCTGTATTTCCTGCATTGCCATATACGAGTTGTGGTACTGCGGCTCGTAAGTGACCTCTTCTCCGAACCACTCGGGAGGAAGGAAGCTCTGCGCCGCCTCCACACTTCCGAATTCGACCTCCGCCATAACGAGAGGCGCGAAGGGCTTATCGAATACATCGAGCTCGATCGTCAGCGTATATTCATCGGGCGGCTTGGGAGTGCCCTCTATTACCTGCGGATGATCGAGGGGGATGAGGTATCTTTTCTTGGATATTACATTTCCGTCCGCTTTGGTGAGGAGATGATAGTATGCTTCAGAGGTGAGCTGGTGATTGACCTCCTCCCTTGCCATCATTCCCGAACCCTTGTAGGTGAGGTAGAAGTTATCGTCCTCCCTGCGGATCCTTACGACGGGGCTGGTGCAAAGGTATGCCTGTTCGATCTTGCGTACCTGATACTGCTCGAGATCCTCGGGCAGCTTGTCTATCAAAAACTTTCTTTCAATTTCCATAACGTCTTTCCTGTCTTACTTTGCGGGAACTTTGTAAACAATGGCTTCCGCAATGCTGTCTGCTTTTTCGCGCCCTGACATGATGGAGGTTATCGCAAGCGCGAATTCGATTGATGCTCCCATTCCCTGTCCGGTGATTATTCCGGAATCTATCTCAACGGGAGCGTGGGTTACTATTGCTCCGCCTTCTTCGAGGTGGGATTCGAAAGAAGGGTGTGAGGTCGCCTTCCTTCCCATGAGGAATCCCCTGTGGGCGAAGATGCTCGGAGCTGCGCAGATGGCTGCGATGTATTTTCCGGCTCCGTAGAAGCTTCCGATCATGTCGATGAGCTTCTCGCACTTTTCGAGGTTCTCTGTTCCGACTTTGCCGCCGGGAAGAACGAGCATGTTGTAGTCTTCCTGATCTATATCGGCAATGATCTTGTCGGCCTTTATTACAATGCCGTGAGAGCCGTTAACTTCGAGCCTTCCGGATATTGACACCATGTCAATATCTACTCCGGCGCGCCTGAGGATGTCCACAACGGTAAGTCCTTCGATCTCTTCAAATCCGTCTGCCATAAAGATAGCTATCTTGTTCATATCATGCCTCCGAATCGGATCTCACATTGATTCCGTTAACGACTACTTCTCCGTTCAGCTCGATGACGATGCAGTCCTTGCCGTCCACGTTCTGTTCGTTCACAAGATCCGTTCTGTCCGGTTTGACCTTGATGACGACATCGGGTGTCTTGACATCGAAGCTTCTTGAACTGTAGATGTTGCTCATCATAAGGGGTCTGTCCTCGGGAGCAACCTTTTCATAGGTGTCCTCAAAGGTCTTGAGCTTTTTGTTGCTTGCCCCGCTTCCCTCGAGAAGATCCCTTATGTCATTCTTTTCCATCGTGAGGGGAGCGAGCTGTTCCCCCGCATCTGCGATCATCCTTGACATTTCCTCGTGGATGTTCTTGACGTTTCCGAAGCTACATTCGTTTCCGAGTGTCTCTTCGACGATGGCTTCGAAGGTTTCCTTCTGTGAGCTTGCACTCATGGGCTCGCATGCCCCGAGCATCAGCTCAATGAACTGCTCGTTAAGGTTTTCGGCATCCTTGGAATAGTACATTACTGAGTGGATGTCGCTTCCGCGGTCGTTGAAAGCGGGGAACAGATATCCGAGAGCGGGGAGCTTTACGATCCAGTCCCTCTTCCTGTCGTGGAATTCTCCGGACTTCGGGTCAAAGGAAAGAGCCGCTTCGGTCAGATCCACCGGACAGATGACGGTGAGGATGTATTCGTATACATCATCGGATGCGTCATCGTTTACGGCGCCGTCCTTAGTCTTGCCGGGCACATCGTAAATGTCGTGTGCCACAAGGATAAGGTAATTTCCGACATATTCGAAGGATGAGATTATCCGGTTATAGTAATCGTCGAGAAGGTCGTCATCCTTAAGACCCGATTCCCTGAGCTTTAAAAGGAATTCCTGCTGGCCTCCCTTTTTTTCGGCTTCGTTCATGATATCCAGGGTGAGGGCGCTTTTTCCGACGGTTCCGGACAGTGCTTTTCTGAAGATATCGAAGTATTTGTACATCTCCTCTTCGGGTATCTGTGTGAATGGCTTTGCAAATACCGCTTTTTTATTCTTTTCCGCGTCAACATAGCATCCTGCGATCCTCGTGACGGAACAGTTCTTGGGTGTGTAGAGCTTTTTGATCTCTCCGAGTTCAGATTTGATCATATAATGCCTCCGACTGATATTTGCCCATGGGGCAGCACCCGAATATTTTATCATATTTTTGGATTTTTTACACCGATTGGGAGTATAATATAGAGGCTTGTTACGCCCAATAGTCGCAAGGAGACCGCTGATGGATAAAAATCCCAAGAGAAGAGACATACCTAAATCATTGTATGTACTTTTGCTGGTTATTTATTCCGGTGCGACTCTTTATACCATTCTTTCGACAAGATCGCAGGAAACGGTTGAGATTCTGGGCGAAACGGTAAACTTTTCTTCCTTTACGGGAGTGTTCTCATCAATCGCCAATATCTGTCTGATCCTGATAGTCGTATTCTTCGGCAAACTCGGCTTTGTCACAGCATTGATTCTTTCGGTGCTCCAATTCCCCAGCATTTTTATCAGCATAGTGGTCAATCACAATATGCGTGCCATTCCGGGCTTTTTCGCAAATGTCGTAACGATAGTGGCGATACTGATCATTTATAACGGTATCAAGCAGGTGGTAAAGCTGAGAGCTAAGGAAATGAAGCGTCTGAAGGAACAGCAGATGTTTTCGCAGCGGCTCTTTGAACAGACCGCTACTTCGCTTGTCACCGCGATCGACGCAAAGGATGAATATTCGCACGGCCATTCCGTCAGGGTTGCCGAGTATTCCGAGAAGATAGCCAAGACACTGGGATGGAGCGAGGAAGAATGCAATAAGGTTTACTATGCCGCGCTTCTTCATGATGTCGGCAAGATCGGTATAGACGATGATATTATAAACAAGAGCGGAAAGCTTACTCCCGAAGAATATGAAATCATCAAACAGCATCCCGTAATGGGTAACCAGATCCTTTCGAGCATCGGTGAGTACCCCTATCTGAGCATCGGCGCCCATTACCATCATGAGCGTTATGACGGAAAGGGCTATCCCGAAGGCAGGAAGGGCGAGGATATCCCCGAGATAGCCAGGATCATTTCCGTGGCGGATGCTTACGATGCGATGACCTCCAACCGAAGCTACAGGGCTGCGATCGCTCAGCCGATCGTGCGCGAGGAGATAGTAAAAGGGGCCGGAACACAGTTCGATCCCAGGATCGCCAAGATCATGATGCACCTGATCGATTCGGATACCGAGTACAAGATGAAGGAGCGCAATACGGTCAGGGAGCTGTCCGGAAGGAACAAGCTTGAATGCACTGAATTTATGAGTGACTATTCGGACGGCATAAACCTCTCAAACTCGATAACAAGGATTCATATGTCTTCTTCGACCATGGAGGGCTCCGAAGAACCCGGAAGACCGGTGCTTATTCTTTTTGATGCGCTTGACGGCCGTGTGCATTACGATGACAAGAATGCCCGTGATATGGTGTATTTCGAGTACGGTATTATCGGACTTGACGGAAATGTCACGGGTGACGGATTCAGAAATGTCAAAACAGAGATTCTTCCCGAGGGAAGAACGGATTTTGCCGCATCCGGCGAGGAGCCTTACGTATACGATATTGAGGCGGTCAAGATAAAGGACCATGTCCGTATCATGATCACGAGGAAGGAAAAGGAATCCGATGTATCAATGATCATTACGCTTGCCCTTCCCGACAGTTCAAGATATGCTTACATAAGTCTTGCCGGAGAAAACTGTCTCATAGAGGATGTTAAGATAGACAGGGATGAAGAGAGTGTTCCCACTGACTACATCACAAGGATTGCCGAGGAGGTCAGCTACATCGACAGACCCGTAGGCGACATCCCCAATGTCCAGGTCAACGGCCACAAGACCGATGCATCGAAGGGAATTCCTCTCGGAAACGGATTTACCATTACGTTCCATGCGATGAGCCTTCCCACCGCAAGACTGATCTGGCACTGTCCGTATATCAGCATATATTCCTCACCGAGCGGTGAACCTTATACGAACGGATATAAGGAATATGCCCTCATCAGACTTGACGGCGAATACTGGGACAGAGGCTCGTTCAACAATAAACTTATTGTCAATAAGAACGATGACTTTGCCGGATGGGATGCCTGGAAGGATGCACTCAGCGAGGGTCTCGACTGCAGCGTGACCTTTAAGCGTCAGGGAAACCAGATAGTGACCACAACCGAGAACAGAGGTCTATTTATCAAAAACACCACGACATTAAACGTAAATCCTGATAAAGTATATGTGGCCCTTACAGGTGACCAGTGTGCGATAACAACGATCAAGATAACCCGCGATCCTATCGGGAGCTTATAATAAGGAGAATAAATGGAACAGTACAAGCAGGAATTCATTGATTTTATGATCGAGTGCCAGGTCCTCAAGTTTGGGGATTTCACTCTCAAGAGCGGAAGAAAGTCTCCCTTCTTCATGAATGCGGGAGCATATGTCACGGGCTCACAGCTCGGAAGGCTCGGAGAGTATTACGCAAAGGCGATCCACGACAATTTCGGCGATGACTTCGACGTCCTTTTCGGACCGGCTTACAAGGGAATCCCCCTCGGTGTAGCCACCGCGATAGCTTATTCCAAGCTTTACGGTATCGACGTAAGATACTGCTCAAACAGAAAGGAAGTCAAGGATCACGGCGACACCGGAATCCTTCTCGGATCCAAATTAAATGACGGAGACAGGGTCATCATGATCGAGGATGTTACCACTTCCGGTAAGTCCATAGAAGAGACCTATCCCATCATCAAGGCTC
>JAEEQL010000052.1 GCA_016285265.1 Lachnospiraceae bacterium | reverse complement strand
TTCCGCGCCCGATGAAATGCTTCGATCCGATGCTTTCCCAATGTGTCCGGACGGATCATTCCCGCGAGCACTTTCAGACTCACTCTCCTTTGTATCTATTGTGGATGTATTTTCATCAAATGTATATGTCTTCGCATGTCCGTAATAGACCGTCTTAGGCTTGTGCGCAAGGAGCCTGTCCCAGCTGATTCCGATTTCCGTACCTTTATGCAGCTCGAGTTCATAGAGAGGATTCAGGTCGCCGACAAAAAGTTCTCCGGAACCCAGCAAAAGAGAAATACTGTCGTCGCTGTGACCCGGCGATGCGATGATCTCTCCGTCAATACCGATCTCTCCGAGTACGTTCCTGCTTTCACTTAAGCTTATGACCCTGACCCTGCTGTCATCTATTGGAACATAGTCCTTCCTGTTTTCTTTTTCGAAGATATGATCGGAGGAATGAAGAAAAGCCTTCTGGATATCGCATGCGATCAGAACGGGGCCTTTGGCCAAAATTTCTCCGACAATGCCCATATGGTCGGGATGGTAGTGTGAGATCAAAACCATGTTGATATCACTGAGCTTCACTCCGGCTTCTCCGAGGCTCTTACAGAATGCCGGGAAGGTTCCGGCCCATCCCGTATCGAACAACAGATAACCTTTACTTCCCTTTATAAGATATGTATTTGTATTGGAATAATGTAATTCAATGATATTCATGATCCGGTACGCACTTTTGATGTGCAAGTTCTATTTTTCGCGGATACGTGGTAAAGTAGATATGGTCCTGATTAACTGATCGGAGAATGATAATGAACTCAACTGATAAGAAATCAAAACTCTGGAACCTGTTCCGCGATTATATGGAATACTTTCTCGTATACTGCTTTTTCGGATGGGTATATGAATCCGTATGGTGCTGCATGATATATCACAAAAGGGGATTCATAAACAGGGGATTTCTTTTCGGTCCCTGGCTTCCGATATACGGCATCGGATTTTTCATCATTCTCGGAATATTTACGCTTCTTAAGATCAGGAAACCCATTCTTGTCTTCATCGTGGGCGGCGTTGTCGCAGCAACCGCAGAACTCATTGCAAGCTATATCATCGAAGCCGCAGGCGGCGCACCGATGTGGGATTATCACGCAGAGTTTCTGAACTTCGACGGAAGGATCGCACTCGTTCCTTCACTGATGTTCGGTTTCCTTATCTGGCTTGCGATATGCGTGATCCACAAAGGAATAATAAAGCTTCAGAAAAGATTCCGTGACTCAAAAGTTCACAACGTATGTTTCATCGTGATCGCGGCTCTGTTTTTCATGGATCTTATCGCAAGGATATGGCTCGGAAGCAACATCTGATGCGAGGCATCAGATTATTATCCTTGTCCACTTTCCCTGCCTGAATCTTACCGATCCGAATATAAATCTTGATATCTGGTCCGCAAGGATTCCCATCCATACACCGTTTATTCCGAAACCGAGAGTATATCCGAAGAGATATGAAAACGCGGTTCTGATAACAGTTACGCTTATGATCGAAGCAAGTGCGGTATAGCCGGTATCTCCCGCTCCCCTTAAGCATCCCATATATATGACCTGCGATACCTGGAAGATAACTACGACGATTATGATCCTTGTGATATCCACTCCGATCTTAACGATCTCCGGCTCTTCGAAGAATGCCGACATGATCGCATGTCCTCCGAAGAAATATACGCAGGCAAGGAAAAACGATATGACCAGTCCGAGCTTTCTGCATGTACGTCCGTATTCTTTTGCAAGTGCTTCATTGCGCTCTCCGAGGCTCCGGCCTATCAATGCAACGGCAGTCGCCTGAAGACCGTCACCGAACGAAAACGACAATCCCATTATGTTCATACCGACCTGGTGTGCGGCCATTGCAGCCGTTCCAATTTTGGCTGCCATGATCGCTGTCGCCATGAATCCGACTCTCATAAGGAGCTGTTCGAAGAAAACGGAATAGCCGACCTTCACAAGGGACTTAAATGCTTCAAAGCCCGGCATGATCTTATTCTTCACTATAAAAGGAATACTTACAAAGCAGTTCTTTTCAAACAATGAGAGTATGCTCATCACGCATGCCACAACCGTTCCGAGAACGGTGGCAAGTGCCGCTCCTTCCACGCCGAGTGCGGGGAATCCGAATTTTCCTCCGATGAGAAGATAATTGAAAATGATATTCACGGTGTTGGATGCGAGATTGGTACGCATCGTGATCTTGGTATTTCCGGCACCTCTCTGAGCCGAATTGACACCCATCTGGATGCAGTTGAAGATCATACCGCCCATGACGATCTTAAAATATGCGGTTGCAAGATCGTGCGTTTCGGAAGTCGATCCGCAGAACCTGATGACATCTCCCGCAAAGAAAACAAGCACGGAGCCGATAAGTATCGCGGCAAAGACGATAAAAAGAACACCGGATACCAGGATCCGGTTTGCGTCTTCTTTTCTGTCCTCTCCCCTTCTTCTCGCAACGAGTGCGGAAAGGGAAACATTTATCGCAAAGAACATTGACAGTCCCATGAATTTCGGCTGTGTCGTAAGACCTATCGCGGCAACGGCATCACTTCCGAGACTGCTCACCATATATGAATCCACAAGACCGACAAAAGCCGTGAAAAACGATTCGACCACAGCAGGCCATGCTATGCTTATCGTTTCCCTGAGGAGCTTACCGTCTGTTTTTTTGAGATCTGCAGAAACCATATATACTTTCTTTAATTGTTCATTTCGATCTTTTCAAGCCTGCACTCATGCTTCGGATCGTCATAGTACAGCTTCAGTATTGCAGTGTAGTCCTTGATATGTGCAAGATCGCTGTAGCATTCCACACCGGGTCCTTCCGAATCGGCAGGATAATAATATACAATAATGCATAATGATGCATCCCTCGAGTCCATACTGTCATCCTCAAGACGCATGAGCTCCTCTATCCTCCGGGCATCATTCTCAAGTTCCTCTTCGGTGATATCCTTATAGACTATTGCTTCGAACCATCCACCTTCATCATGGTAGAACTGTTCATATGTCGTATTCCTGTCATAGCCGTCATATACTCCGGTCTGACTGATGTATACTTCATATCTTTCATCCGGATACAAGGTACCGATGAGCCTGTCACCATTCTCAAGAGCTTCCTCTTCAAACATTCTGTTCGCATAACTGTCTCGGAAGCAATCCATTCCGGCCTCATCATATGTCCGTATATAGGAAACCATCACTGTGTAATCAGGGTATTTTTCGGATGAGAAATAGATCAATAAGTTTTTGCCCTGTGTCTCATGCTCAATGTAGGTAAAATTATCGTCATATTTCGTAAGATACGCTGCCGCCCTGTTTACAACAGATTCGTTGAAAAGTCCCGCAAAACCTTGCAAAGCGATCATCGCAACAAGGAACAATAAAATCATGGACAGGATTACCGTCAAAGCAATATTCGGCTTCTTCATAACATACCTCTTATATCAGGCCGCGTAACCTTTTACAGGTTTTTGTCGGTCAGGTTTTCATAATATTCATTCCAGGGATCGTCTTCTTTTTTCACAAGTTTCGGATCGTTGTACTTGGAGATTACTTTTCCTTTGGCACCGTTCACAAAACAAAGGTCCGGATCGTTCACATCGTAGATCACTTTCGCTTCTGCCGGAAAGGATCTTTCTCCCGGACCGGTCTTGCTTGACCGTACCAGGTACATCATATCCCCGACTGCAAATTCATATATCGGAACCCACAGACTTCTCATCCTCTGCGGATTAGGGGATTCAACACAGTCGGAATACATAAAGCGTCCGGTTGAAGTGCCTGTGCATTTTTTCTTATTCTTTTCATCCAATGCAAATCTGAGTATATAGAGAAATAACGCAGCAATCAAAATGCATAAAAACACTAATCTCATATATCATTTCTCCGCAATATATCAGTCCGTTTAAAGGCTGCCGTTAATGACAGTCCTGATTATATAACCATAAATGACATCAGCACCGACTATGACCGCAAGGACCGATGAGACGCTCACAAGCACCCTGCCGTTTGCTTTCTTTACAAAGTCCATGAACCTCGGTATGACCAGTGCTCCGTATATGCTTCCGAATACTCCGAAGATAAGGACGGACCTTGCGCAGACATATCCGTTTATATTGCCCCAGTTCCAGATCTCGACATTGTAATCCCAGAGCCTTACTCCCATGAAGTTATACAGAGCCCAGCCTGTGACATATTCGATGATCCCCGAGCCTGCAACAGACAGTATAAAAAGCACCGCGGGATGGATCTTCTTCCGAATGACCAAAAGGATAAGCCCGAGAGCTCCGAATGCATAGATCGGGAGCCACGGCCCGAAGCCGTGTCCTCTTTTGATGAAATATCCCAGATCGATCCTATAGAATATCATCTCATAAACCCAGCCTATGAATGCACCAAGGACCGTCAGAAGAAACACACCGCAGACTATTCTCTTTTTTTCACTGAGTTCATTCATCGTCACTGCCCGGATCCAGTCTGTGCTTTTTGATCATAAGAACCGCGAGGAAAGAAACAATAACATATCCTGCAAGAGATATCACCGAAGATTCGATTCCGAATTCACCGCCCGTTATCGCAAATGACTTCATATCAAGCACATATGTTGCGATAGAGTATTCATCAGGTGCACCGGATATCGTCAGCACTCCGCCGATGATGATTATGTTCCACATCGTATGCACCAAAGCGCTGCACCATATCGATCCGCTCTCGATCCTGATCAGTGTGAACATTATTCCCACTGCCGTACCCGCAACGATTACAAGAAGACAGCTTCCGAGCGAAAAATCCATTCCGATTATATGCACTACGCCGAAGAGAAGGGACGGAACGATCAGTGCAACCCACGTATTCCATGCCTTTTCAAGTGCGTGAAATATAAATCCCCTGAACACCATCTCTTCCACGATCCCGGCTGCGATACCGGTATAGAACACTCCGGTCAGTACAGTTTCAAATGCACGCGAATTGCTCATTCCGGATGAGACATATTCTCCCGGGAATATCAGCAGATAGCTTACGATAACTCCGGCGGGAAGCAGTATCGCAAGCACAACCCATTTGAGCTTGAGACCGAAAGGCGTGATTCCGTTCTCGGACAGTTTCTGATGAAGGAGCTTATCCATCAAAAACTTTGCGATGAGAAATGCAAATACCGGATAAAGAATTCCGCATATCAAAGCATCCAGCCATTCCGGTGATCCGAGCTGCATTAAAATATTAGATATTTCTCCTGCCACAACCTGCGAAACAACCAGCAGTGCTATTGCCAGAACAGATATTCCTATCGCTTTTAAATACTTCATTTATTATCTTTTCCTTCGAGAATTTTCTTATAACCTCTTCTGTGCAGCGCTATGACCGACAGCACCATGGCCATGCAGGCAGCCGCCATGACCGAGTAGCAGTACGGATACAGATTTCCGTGTCTCTGCACATAATATTCCATATACCCGGTAAGTGAAAGTCCGGATATAAACGCGAGTATGAACAGCACATGATATATATGGAATCCCCGTGCACGTGCTGATCTTATAACGGATACTGTCAGCGTGATGATAAGAAACACACCCGCCACTATCTGCATCAGACTGACGAATCCGTTGGACCTCAGAAAGGATGCATCATATCTCGCACTGTCCAAAAGGGCCATAGCCGCAAAGTAACACACATACGTTTCTATCGCGGATCTTCCCTTAAAATACAGGATGAGGGAAATGGCCGTTATGATTCCGAGCAGCATGAACTTCCAGAAAAAAACCGCCGTCCTGTACTGACTGCTTCCGTCGGAGAGGTATGTGATACAGCTGAAAGGAAGTCCCTGATATGCCTGATCCTCTATCACCGCTTTTCCTCTGTCCGAATCGCTGAACATCGAAACAAGCGACACAAGCGTCATAAAAAGCATCTGGCCGGATGCGCATGCATGCATCACCTTCCCGCGCATTTCCTTTTCTGACAAAAGCATGCACAGTGCGGCTGAAACGACAAATCCAAGCATGATCCCCGCTTCGTGGTATCTTCCGGAGACACTTTCAAACGCTTTCGAAAAGCTTTCATAGCTTTCATAGTGGCTGTACCAGTGAATGAGTCTTCCGAAAAATCCCGCAAGGATGACCGAGGAAAGTGCGTATATCAAAAGTGAAGCAATGCGTCTTACGCGCTCCTTAAGTTCTGCTTTTCCGGCACACGCAAGACAGCATGTCATGCACCATGAAGATATGAACGACAATACGGCTATGATGATCCCGTATCCTATCCTGAGATCGCCGGAATATACTGCTGTAACGGTTTCAAGATTCATTGCTCGTCCTCCGGTACAGCTGTCGCAAAATATATGATATCGCTTATCGTTCTTTCGACTCCCCAGTCAACGTAGCTGTATGGCTTGTCCCTCCATATCAGTTCGGCTGTCTGTCCTCCGTCAAGCGTATAGGCATTCACACATCCCTTGAGAAGCATTATATCCTGGGCTCCCTTGAGAGTGCAGCACTCCTTGTAGGGATACACATGTCCTATTGTCATAAGGAGATAGTGATTTTCCCCGAGCTGGCCGATCGCAGAACGTGAATACCTCTGCATGGTCTCACCGATGCGGTAATTCAGGTTTTCCTTCGGCACACCGTTATCTATCAGCACCGGACCGAAAGAAAGTGAGAAAAGAATGTCATTATCATCGACGAATCTCTGCGCTTCATCCTTATCGGTGAGCTCACCCGCATAGGAGAAGATCATATTTCCGTGCGTATCGAAAAAACATGTATCAAGGCTTGCCGCCTCACATCTGTATACGACCCTGTCATATACGCAGATGCCCAGTGGCCTGAACTTGTAGAAATCCCCGTTCATCGCAACAACGGCATTCGCCTGTGCCGCCATCGACGACGCATACAGCTGTGTCGGGTAGCCGTAGGTATCTCCCGCTATCTTTCTTTTCAGCTGGCTGGGATCGGATATGAATACCTCTGCGAAATTGCAGTAGCAGTTATTGCAGTATTCCTTCCATACGATCGCAAATATCGAATCGTCCGCGTAATAGTATATTCTCTGTCCGGTCGCAAAAGTCACATCCGGATCAAATACAAGGTCAGCTCCCTTTATAAGATGCTCGCTGCCCGCGATCGCATCGCCGATAAGATAGGGATCCTCAAGTTCATGATAGTTATCATCGCAGGGCTCGTATCCGCAGAGCGCGTCCTCGGGTATCGAATAAAGCTTGGGAATATATACAAGATCCGCGAGGATGGTTGATTTGGAATTATTGGCATACAGTGCGATCTTCTCCGAAAGGTTCTTTTCGGATGAAGGGCCTGCGCACACGCCTCCGCCGAGTATGTCGAGAAGCTCCTCCGATGTATCGATCATCCACTGCCCTTCGGCAAAGGAAAGACTTATCACAAGATCCCTGAAACACTCGGCAGGCTCACCGTTCAGAACATCCGACGATGCATCGGCATATGCCTGCTCGATGACCCAGCTTTCGTAGGAATCGTCATCTCCGTAGACATCCTTCCTTGCATTGGCCTGTACTATGCGGTCTAGCTGCACGTCAAATTCTTCGCCTATCCTTGCGGATGCTTCGGACAGATCCGCGTAGCTGATCCTGACGGGAACATAAGCCTTCAGATCGGTCACGCTCATCTCTCCGGTGTATTCGCATCTGAAGTTCTGCGTAAGAAAGCTGTAGTACATTGCGGCAGTTTCATCGCCGAATACTGCCTGTGCTCCCGCCGCTCCCTGGCTTTCCGTTACGGCGCTTGTGCTGAGTATTCCGTACGCATCGGCGATTCGTCCCTCATTTACCGCAGCCAGAAACGCATCCGTTTTCTCCGCAGGATTACCTGCGGGATGCGCATACAGAAGTTCAAGCCCGGGATAAAAGATGCAGATCACAAGAACTGCCGATGCGGTCAGCAGACTCACGGCCGCAGGCAGAAAACGCACGGCTTTTTTCACCGTAAGCAGTATGGCGAAAAGCAGTCCGGCGATCATCAGACCGGCAAGCATATACAGAGCATTAACACGTTCTGCCGGCAATGACGGAAGAACATGATGCATTCTCAAAAAGCATTCTTTAAGAATCCCAAAAATCATTCTTTAAACCTGTTATTTCCTTTAAATTCGCACATCATTTATTATATCGTACCTTGCTTAAAAGATAAAATTAATAAACTGTTCGATTGAAACCGACGTGATGCAAATATAGAATGCATATACAAACATATGTTCGGAGTGTGAAATGAGTAAGGTATACGTGGATGTCACGGCAAAATTTGATAAAGACGGCCGTATCGAACCGGTACAGATATCCTGGACGGACGGGACCAGATTCCGTGTGGACAAGGTTCTGAACGTATGCCGTGCCGTATCAACGGAAGGCGGAGGAACAGGTATCAGATACACCTGCAGGATATGCGGGAAGAATGCCTTTGTCTTCTATTCCGAAAGGGAACACAGATGGTTCGTCGAGGGCAAGGGAACTGTCAGATCCGACTGGGTTTATACGGTAATGTGACCGGCCGGTTTTTTTGTTAATTTTTTATTTTTGGTAGACATACACTCCCTTTTTAATGGATAATGAACTTATCCGTGAAACGTTTTCTTTTAATAATTCCGTAAAAGAGGGCAAGAGTATGAATGCATTGAAAAACATAAAAATGAGATGGAAGCTCTTCGCACTTTCCATTCCCCTGATAATTGCTATCATCGTTTCCGTGCTTATGACAGGTTTCCTTGTTTCCAAAACAGAGAAAGATGTCACCGGCGTCTATTACGATAATCTCTATAAGATAAACAGCAATCTGCTGAGTGCCGACAGGAGTCTGTATCAGACACTGAGCAACGCTACGTTCTACTACGATTTTCACGGCACTACGAGTATGTTCGAGAGCATGACTCCCACAGCTCTCAGAGAGTATCACGAAAATAAACAGCTGGTTGTGGACTGCGCTGCCGAAGCGGCTGCTATCGCATCGACGGACGAGCTTCTCTACAGGGGCATCAAATGTGAAGAAGATGACGAAACCTTCGAGGAAGCATATATCGCATTTCAGGAAGCCTTCGACAGATGGGACCAGCAGTATGATATAGAAACCGATACAGGTTCATGGTTCCATTACCAGACCACGTTCAAAACCGCAAGAAGACACCTCGACAACATGCAGCAGATAACGGAAATCTGGTCCGAGCAGAAGCGTGCCGAGCTTGCGGCACAGAATCAGGCTTCCATCATCACCTATTCCGTCATCTACGCAGTTGTCATCGTCGCGCTTATAGCATTCATTCTTCTCATACTCAGGCAGATAGGTGCATCCATCAAGAGTGTTACCGCATCCCTTGATGCGCTTGCGGCGGGAGATCTTACACACAACTTCCCCGATGAGAAAGACATGGGCCGTGACGAACTCGGACAGATCCACAAGGCAGCCAAGAATCTCTCCGATGAACTCAGGGAGATCATCGTACGTACCAAGGATATGTCCGATATGCTGACAGCATCGGGCACCGATCTTTCCGACTCTTCCGATCAGGCTACGGTCGCATCGAACCAGGTATCACAGGCAGTCGAAGAAATTTCACAGGGCGCAATAAACCAGGCGGAAAGCGTTGAAGTCGCATCCAACAACACAACAGAGATAGAAAAGAATATCGCATCCATCAACGCGATAATCGAAGCTCTCACGGTCAAGACGGAGAGCATGAAGGAAAAATGTAACGAGACGATGGCTACCATGCGTATACTGCTCGACCAGAACAAGGAAGTCATCGGCAACATGAAGGAGATACATGCGCAGATCTCCGCAACCAACGAAGCTGTAGGAAGCATTTCACAGGCTTCAAAGATAATCACCGATATCTCATCGCAGACCAATCTCCTCTCCCTTAACGCATCGATCGAAGCCGCAAGGGCAGGTGAATCCGGAAGAGGCTTTGCGGTTGTCGCAACGGAAATCGGAAATCTTGCAGATCAGTCCGGAAATGCCGCAGTCAAGATTTCCAAGATAGTAAACAATCTCGTTGAAGAATCTCAGAAGTCCGTTGAGATCATCGAAAAGATGAATGTGGGATTCGAAAAGCAGAACGAACACATAGATGAGACAGGACGTGATGTTGAGGAAATGGTGGCTGAAGTAAATGCCATCGCAAAGGAAACCGACGAGATTTCGATACAGATAGGAAACCTGATGACATCCAAGGAATCACTCGTGACGATCATCACGGAGCTTTCAGCGGTATCGGAAGAAAATGCCGCATCGACACAGGAGACAAATGCGGCTATGGAAGAACTGAACGCAACCTTCAGCCTGATAACCGAATCGGCCGGTCAGCTCCGCGTGCTTGCAAACGACCTGAAAGAAAATATCAGCTTCTTTACAAGCTGATATTTACTCAATTACCATCGAAGCACAGTTTAAATCTTCGAGCAGATTGTATTTCTTTCCGGTCTTGAAACCGATGACAACGGGTCTCATCGGATAACCGGGATTATTGGCAACGACCTTGCCGGTCTCTCCGTTTGAAAGCGTTACATAGGAATCGACCGGGAATATGATGACGGAATTCATAAAGCTTGATATCGCCTTATTGTCGAGTTCCGTGGACATACCGAATATCATTTCAAGGGCTTCTCTTTTAGGGAAGCCTTTTTTGTACGGTCTTTCCGTGACAAGCGCATCATAGATGTCGGCTACGGAAAGGATCTTTGCGAATTTGCTTATGGATTCGCCCGTCACACCGAGGGGATATCCCCTGCCGTTCATCTTCTCATGATGCTGGAGCACACCCTTCATTATTTCTTCGGTGAACGCATTCTTTTCCTTGAGTATCTTGAAACCGAACAGGGAATGCTGTTTCATCAGAGCGAATTCATCATCATCAAGCTTGCCGGGTTTATTGAGTATCTCAAGGGGAATATTGGATTTGCCGAGATCGTGAAGAAGTCCCGAAACGCCTATATCCCTTATCTCTTCGGCAGAAAGTCCGTAATTCCTTCCGATGATCATTCCCATCGTCGCAACGTCAACACTGTGCTTGAAAGTGTATTCGTCACTTACCTTGATGAGATTGATATCGACAGCGATCGCATTGTTGGCTTCGATCGCACTGATGAGCTCACCCGTTACGTTGTTTGTCGCTTCAAGGAAGTTCTCGGATTCGACATTGTCATACAGGAACTGGACACCCTCACCTACGCGTTTGATAACCTCGCTGTTGAGCGTGACCTTACTCTTGTCCTCTACACGGCTTTTTTCAATCAGTTCCTTGGTGTATGCGGGAAGATTGGCTTCAAGCGAATGAATCTCTTCGGGATCAGGTTCACCTTCCGAGACATATATCCCGCCTATGGATTTTTTCTGAAGATATTCTATCTGAAAGTCGTCAAGATACGCACCCTTGGCTATGAGCTCACGGCCCGTCTTATCAAGAATGGCCTGATCGATCTTCATTCCGGGCTGCAGAACCCTTGTACTTACGAATTTACGCTTAACCATCGGTCTCCCCACTGCCCAGATAATTATCGTAGATTTCAAAGAAATTGCACGTCTTGATCTGCGGATCGGTGTTAAGTGTTACGGTCTTCCACAGTTCCGTATTGAGATTCCTGATAAGACTTTCAAGGTATTCGTTATACACGGTCTCAAAGGCTTCATCCCTGAGCTTCTCGGTAATGAGTACCTTGTTGGCATCGGTCTGTGTTCTGTCAAGAGTACTGATGCACTGCATCAGGTACAGACCGTCGGATGTTTTAACGATGTCACTTATCTCGTCACCCGCAAGCGAAAAGGCTTCTTCCTCCAATGCAGGATCCACCATTCCCTTGCCGAAAGAAATGACCGTTTCATCCGCTTCATTATATCTGGCAGCCTCTGTTTCAAAATCAAGGGTGCCGTCCAGAAGTCCCGTTCTTATATCATTCAGGGTCGCATATACGCGTTCGTAATCACTGTTTGTATAAGGTATCAGTGAATCGCCGTTTCTGTATGCGGTCCTCATATATATGATCCTGACCCTTACGTACCTCGCTTCGTCATCGGATATCTCCGGTGAAATATCCCCTATGATCTCATCATATGCGCTCTGGGCAAGCGCGATCTGCGAATACATCTCTTCGATCAGTTCTTCGCTGGCACCCATCGCTTCTATCTCCGCATCATTGAGTGATGCGTAATATTCATGTGCGGCATTAGCTACAAGTATCTTCGTTTCCGGATCGAGTGTAAGCCCCCTGTCCATGGCCATCAGGTAAAGTGTCTTGACCTGGGCAAGTTCGGCCAGTGCCGTATTCTTGATACTGTCTTCAAAGGTAACGCCGTCCGAGGTGACATTCCAGATCTCTTCACCGTAAACATTTTCGTAAGTGTTCTGGATATTGGTCAGGTAGATCTCAAGTTCCTGTATGCTGCAGCTTTCGCTGCCGACGATAAATATCTCGTCCTTGTTAAAACCTGTTGTCAGCACTACCTGCGTGCCGCCGCAACCGCACAGGGTCAAAAGGGCGACAAGCAGGCAGGCAGTTTTTACTATTTTTCCTTTGAATAGTTTTAAAAACATAGATCAAAAACAGATCAAAGCTTGATCTCGTGTACCCATCCCTCGGGAGCCTCTAAGCGGCCCATCTGGATTCCGGTGAGAGTATCATACAGCTTCTTGGTAACAGGTCCCATCTCTTCCATTCCGCTGGGGAAGCAGATCTCTCTGCCGTGATCGTTGATCTTACCAACGGGAGAAATGACTGCTGCGGTTCCGCAGAGTCCGCACTCTGCCATATCCGCAACTTCCTCAAGAGTGATCTCTCTTTCCTCTGCTTCAAGACCGAGATAATCCTTTGCAACCTGGATGAGGCTTCTTCTGGTAATGGAAGGAAGAATGCTGTTTGACTTGGGAGTGACAACCTTGCCGTCCTTGGTGACAAAGAGGAAGTTAGCTCCGCCGGTCTCCTCAACCTTGGTTCTGGTTGCGGCATCAAGATACATGTTCTCGGCAAATCCCTCTTCATGTGCGGTAACGATCGCATGAAGGCTCATTGCATAGTTAAGTCCGGCCTTGATGTTACCGGTTCCGTGCGGTGCCGCACGGTCAAAATCGGAAACCTTGATAACGATGGGCTTAGCGCCGCCCTTGAAATAAGGTCCTACGGGTGTAACAAGAATTCTGAACTGATATTCATCTGCAGGCTTAACTCCGATAACGGGGTTGGAGCCGAACATATAAGGTCTTACGTAGAGGGTTGCACCGCTTCCGTAAGGAGGAACGAATGCGGCATTTGCCTTAATGGTCTTTTCAACCGCATCGATGAATCTTCCTTCGGGAAGAACGGGCATCTCAAGTCTTGCAGCAGACTGGTTGAGACGCTCAGCGTTAAGATCGGGGCGGAATGTAACGATCCTTCCGTCTTCGGTAGTATATGCCTTAAGGCCCTCAAATACGGTCTGGGCATACTGAAGAACACCGGCACACTCACTAAGCACGACCTTATCGTCGGTAGTGATCTCACCGTCATCCCACTTTCCGTCTTTGAAGTTGGATACATAACGGTAATCGGTCTTGATGTATCCGAAGCCTAAATTCCCCCAGTCAATGTCTTTCTTTTCCATATCTGTTCGCCTTCTTTCATTAATTTAGAAAATAAAAAAACCTTTAAATATTTTAGCACAACGCAGTTTTTGGTACAATATTGTATATATTTACGCTTATGAGGTCGATTTTGAAATGAGAACAATCAGGAAAATAACCATTCCGCTTGTAACTGCCGCATTTTTACTCTCTGTCTGCGGATGTTCGCAGGCTTCCGAAGTACATTCACCCGTCGAAAACACGGAAAACATTATCGAAAACGAGGATGATATAACTGATAATACGGATACGGCCACAGAACAGGAACACGAGCCTCAGCCCGAGCCCGAACCCGAGGAGATCCTTCCCGTAACGGTAACCATCCTCGGAAAAGAATACGATCAGACCGAAACCGTCCTCGATCTGTCGGATATGACCCCCGAAGACATTGCGGAAGTCAGCGGTCTGATCGCCGGAATGCCGGAACTGAAAGAAGTCAATCTGATGCCTGCTGAAGGTGAGCCTCTTCTTTCACTTGAAGCTGTTGCAACCCTTAAAGAGACTGTTCCGGATGTTCATTTCGTGTACGAATTCGATATGTTCGAGCAGCACCTGACCACGGAGGATACCGAGGTAAGCTATATTAAGGCAGACATCGGAAACGAGGGCGAAGAAACTGTCCGTCAGGCCCTTAAGGTGCTCGATAAATGCGAATATTTCCTTCTGGATGACTGCGGGATAGATGATGAGATAATGGACGGGATCAGAACGGATTTCCCGGAAACGAAGGTTGTATGGAGAATACATGTCGGCTGGAAATCGGCTCTTACCGACGACCAGGTCATCCGCATGACACACGGCATCAACGATTCCATGACCGGACCTCTGAAGTACTGTCACGAGGTCATCTATATGGACCTCGGTCACGACAGCGGGATTACGGATATATCCTTTATTGAAAATATGCCCGACCTCGAATGCCTGATCCTTTCGGATGCCCAATTTACAGACCTCACCCCCGTCACAAACTGCAGTAAGCTCACATGGCTCGAGCTTGTCAGCTGCTATCACCTGCAAAATCTGCCCGTCATAGCGGATATGGAATCGATAAAATATCTGAATATCAGTTACACCCGCACAAGTGACATCAGCGGGATAATGGACATGAATCTCGACCGCTTCAGCTGTATCGGAAATCCTCTGTCACGCGAGGCCTTCGATGAATATGCAGATGCACATCCGGACTGCATATGCGTTTATTCCGGCAACCCTTACGGATACGGATGGAGATACGACGATTACGGATATCACTTCTTCTCCTACTATGCGAGAATGCGTGAAGTATTCAGATATACGGAAGGCTGTCCCGGAGGATTCAAAATGCCCGAGGATCCCGAAGAAATTGAAGAACCTGAACCGGCAGACACCGGAACGGAAGAACCCTGATATGTTAAATGGGAAGCCCGGTTAGGCTTCCCATAAATCACTACAATTATAACCGTGAAAATAAAAACTATTAAATGGTGAACGCCGGAACCGTCCCCCTGTTTACAACCTATGTGCCGGCGATTCTTTATTTACTGCCTGTCAAAATAAGCTTTTCCTCCGCTGGGAAGGAAATAAGTTCTTATATATCCGTCTGTGGACAGAATGACAAATTCGTTGGTAGCCTCAAGATAATATACACCGTCTCCGTCCTCTGCTTCGATCTTATATAAGGAGTTCGGATTGGTTATGACTGCAGAAGCTGCCGCTTCATATGCTTCCGCAGTGGCAAATCCCATTTCTATTCCGTGTTTTACAAAATGATCATTGAGAAGGTTGGCATTCCTGAAGTGGTATACGGCCGCAGGAACGGCTGTAACGGGAGGGGTAACTTCTACGGGATCCGGTAGTGCAGTCTCCTCAGGCACCTCAACCGGTTCTGCCTGCGGTACGGTTACTTCTGCAGGAGTACTGTCCTGCGAAGTTTCCGGTACGACAGCAACTGTTTCGTCAGTTGAATCATCCGGTTTTTCGGCTACTCCGTCATCGGAATCCTCTTCCGTGTCAGCAGTGTCATCATCTGATATATCACTTACTTCAAGAGCATCCGGTTCCGTCACAGATTCGGAATCCGCAGTTTCTTCAACCACAGTTTCCTGCTCATCCGCAACCGAGGTCACAGCCTGAAACTCCAATCCGTCCGTTTCATCATATCTGTTTTCAATCTGATAATATTTTATTCCAAACAGGATCAGAAATATCAGGAGTATTGCTCCGCTGATGATCCATATCTTTTTGTTATCCATATCCTGTTTACTTTCTTTCGTAGGTTACGAAATGGTAGGTCAGGTCAAAGTAGGTCTGTTCGTCGGAAGTATTCGTGATCTCCCACTCTTCATCCGCATCAAGATCATGGAAGTAAGTGTCCGCTTCGTATGCGTGATCGATTCTGGTCACGATTGCCTTGTCGCAATAAGGAAGAAGCTGGTTGTAGATCGTGCCTCCGCCGATAACGAAGATCTCGTCATCAATCTCCTTTACCATCTCAAGAAGTTCATCAACACTGTGTGCAACCTTTGCTCCCTCCACCTTGTATCCGGGATCACGGCTCATGATGATGTTGGTTCTGTTCTTGAGGGGAAGGCCACCGGGAAATGTCGAAAGAGTTTTTCTTCCGAGTATTACGGTATGACCGGTAGTAAGTTCCTTGAAATTCTTATGATCTTCCTTGATCCTTACAAGAAGATCGTCTTTATTTCCTATAGCCCAGTTCTTATCTGCGGCAACGATTATAGTCATTTAATACCTCACATTATTCATGCCGTCAGACCGGCATTCGCAATTCTCAAACAGATCGATCCTCTCACGGTGAACGGAAGAACCGTCCTGGACATGCAAGTACATCCATGTACTTGCAACCATGTCTTTGGGACCTCCTGTCCCCCTCGTTCACCTCAGATTGCGATGGGGATGTTCTTGATCTGCTCGTGGTGCTGATAGTTCTCGAGTGAAACATCGTCCGCGGTAAAATCATAGAAATCATGAACATCGGGATTCAGGATGAACTTCGGTGCGGGCAACGGCTCTCTTTCGATCATCTCTTTGATGAGGGGAATGTGCCTGTCATAGATATGACAGTCTGCAATTACATGTACGAGTTCACCCACATTCATATCGCATACCTGTGCAAGCATATGTACGAGAACCGCATACTGTACAATGTTCCAGTTGTTCGCAGCGAGCATGTCCTGTGAACGCTGGTTGAGGATCGCATTAAGCGTGAGCTTATCTTCGCCTTCCTTCTGCGTTACA
The DNA here is from genome assembly GCA_016285265.1 of Lachnospiraceae bacterium. GTDB lineage: Bacteria > Bacillota > Clostridia > Lachnospirales > Lachnospiraceae > AC2028. The sequence goes on along the minus strand of JAEEQL010000052.1, from coordinate 4 downwards.
TTGA
>JAEEQL010000051.1 GCA_016285265.1 Lachnospiraceae bacterium | reverse complement strand
AATTCTTATATTTCATGTGTCATGGGTACGCCCGATACGGATACGCTGTATGCGCACCAGAAAGAGCTTATGTCCCTCATTTTAAACAGTTAATAAGCCTTGATAATTTGGGCGTTTTAAACTATAATCTTATTAGTGGTTTTAATACCGCTAAAATATATGCATCGGAGGAAAAATTAGTGGTTTCATTGATAGTTGGTCAGAAGGGCAAGGGCAAGACTAAGGAACTTTTGGACAAGGTTAACACCGATGTTAAGACAGTTTCCGGCAATATAGTTTATCTCGATAAAGATACGGCTCACATGTTTGAGCTGAACAACAAGATCAGACTCATTAACGTCTCAGAATATGACATTTCCGGACCGGATGAATTCTACGGATTCGTAGCCGGCATCATTTCCCAGAATCACGATATACAGCAGATGTATTTTGATTCATACATCAAGATCTCTCATCAGACTGATGTTGATATCACAGAGAATGTTGAAAAGCTCGCTGCACTCAGTGAGAAGTACAAGGTAGATATGATCCTTTCCGTAGGTCTTGAGAGAAGCAAGTTCCCCGCAGGACTCCAGGCTAACGAGAAGATCGCAATCAATTTCCTTTGATCTAGGTTTATAAGCCCCGGAGCAGCTTTTTTCGCAGTTCCGGGGCATATTTTTTTATGAGCGGCAATTCGGACAATATCAGAAGATATACCAAATCGCATAATTTTGGTCTCGGCACGGTCCTTTTCTTAGGGATCTTAGTTTACGCTATCATCGTTCTGTTCATTTATTTTAATTCAAACCCCATTGTAAGATATGAGGTTGTCGAAGGATCTCTTTCCTCCCAGAATATCTACAGAGCAATCGCCATAAGGGATGAGCATATTGTTACATGCCCTTATTCGGGATATGTTAATTTCCTTGCAAGGGAAGGGCAGAAAGTGGCAGTCGGCGATATAGTCTATACCGTCGATGAGACCGGAAGATTAAACGAATATCTCGAATCACAGTCCCTTCTTGAAAATACGCTTTCCGACAAGGAACTTGATGATTTCAAGAACGAGATAGTCGATTTTTCGCATTCTTACGATCCTCTGAATTATACCGAAGTTTACTCATTCAAGTATTCTCTTCAGAATTCCGTTCTTAAGCTTGCAAATTCCAATTTCCTCGAATCGCTCCGTCTTGCCCAGGATGAGGGCGGTCTTTCGACTGCCGTAAAATACTGTACGGCGGGCAAAGCCGGAGTCGTATCGTATTGGACCGACGGCTTCGAATCTCTCGATCCCAATCTCATAACAAAGGATATGTTCAATGAGAGGGATTATGAGAAGACCAATATCACGCCCAATGAACTCCGTGCGGAGGGAGATACGGTCTATAAGCTTTCCGAAAGCGAAGACTGGTGCGTCGTATTTCCGATAAACGAAGCTGATGCGGAAGTTTATCTGGACCAGAATTATATCCTTACAAGATTCCTCAGAAACCAGTATGAATCCTGGGGCAAGGTATCGATCATCAGAAGCGAGGACGGCAAGGATGTATTCTGCAGGCTTGATTTCAATAATTCCATGGCCGCATTCATCAATGAGAGATTCCTCGATATCGAGCTTGTTCTTGATGACGAGACCGGACTTAAGGTCCCCAATTCATCGATAATCGAAAAGGAATTCTACATCGTTGATGAGAATTTTGTAATTTACGATCCCAATAACAATATCTACTACATCATCATGAGCGGCTATGATGAGACCGGACAGGCGATCACTCTCAGAAAAGAGATAACCATTTACAGCCATGACGAAGAAAAGCACAGCTATTACATAGACAGTACGATAGTAAGTGCGGGTGATGTGCTCCATATGGAGAATTCTCAGGAAGTCTTCGTCGTAAAGGAAAGAGGAACCCTTACAGGTGTCTACAACATCAATAAGGGCTATGCGGATTTCAAGGAGATCACCATTCTTTCACAGAATGATGAATACTCGATCATCAAGCCCAATTCGACATACGGTTTAAGGGTTTACGATTATATAGCATTAAAGGCTGATACGGTTTCGGACGATCAGTTCATTAATGAGTAAGGATAAACAATGAGTGTTACAGGAGACAATTACCTTAAGATCTTGGACAATGTTCACCGCCTGTGCAGGGAAAGCGGAAGGGATGAAAGCGAATGCACCCTTGTTGCCGTAAGCAAGACAAAGCCTGTAGACCTGATCATGGATGCTTATGATGCCGGATGCAGGGATTTCGGTGAGAACTATGTTCAGGAGCTTGTCGATAAGATACCGCAGCTTCCGGATGATATAAGATGGCATATGATAGGTCATCTACAGACCAACAAGGTCAAATACATCGTAGGAAAGACATATCTCATTCACGGAGTCGATTCCGTAAAGCTTGCCAGGGAGATTGGAAAGCAGTCTTTAAAAAACGGTATTGTCAGCGATATATTGCTTGAAGTGAACATCGGAAACGAAGAGAGCAAATTCGGATTTAAGCCGGATGAACTCCTTCAGACAGTTCCCGAGATCGCACAGATCGAAGGAATACGCATAAAAGGTCTGATGACAAGTGCTCCGATATGCGAAGATCCTGAAGAAAACAGGGTATTTTTTCGCAATATGAAGCAATTATCCATTGACATAAAAAAGCAAAAAACTGATAATGTTTATATGGATTTCCTTTCCATGGGAATGAGCGGAGATTATGAATCCGCGGTCGGTGAAGGTGCAAGTTTTGTGCGCGTCGGAACCGCGATCTTCGGAGAAAGGGATTATTCATTAAGATAAAGGATTGAGAGGGTAAAAATGGGTAGCACTGTTGATAAGTTCATTAACTTTATGAAGCTGGACAACAAGGACGAAGAAGACGGCGACGATTACGGATTCGATGATGAAGAGATCGAAGCTCCTGCGAAGTATAAAGCAACGGATGACGACGATTCCGATAAGCCCAAGAAGTCTTCAAAGAGTATGTTCAAAGGTCAGGATCAGAGGAGAAAGAATATGAGCGCAAATATTAATGCAGGCGTCAGCATGAGATTCCCCAAAGAGCTCAACGATGCCGCAGGTGTTGTAGACGATCTTAAGTCAATGAACAGTGTTGTCCTTAATCTTCAGGGACTTGACTCATCACTTGCCCAGAGCATATATGATTTCCTTTGCGGAGCCTGCTATGCACTCGGATGCCGTATGGAGAAGGTTTCCGATTATGTATATGTCATCACTCCCGAGAGCGTAACTCTTTCAGGTGATTTCCTTACCGGACAGGGAAATGCCGGATCGGGACTTTACTGATCGAAGAATTGATTCTTACGGACCGCCCGGTGCGTAGTAACAGGCACGGCGGTCCGTTTTTTTGAGGTTTTAAATGAGCGAAGTTATTGAAAAAGATATGACAAGGCTTACAGTAAAGACAGGAGCCAAGTCGTCATATGACATAGTTTACAAGAATTCCTTTGAAGCACTTCCCGCAGAGGTTTCTGCTATCTATCCCGACAAGGTAAACGTATGCGTCATAACCGATTCGAACGTTGATCCTTTGTACGGAGAAGAAGTTGTTAAAAAGCTCGAAAGTGTATCAAGGTCAGTTTTCAAATATGTTGTTCCCGCAGGTGAAGAAAGCAAGAATCTCGATGAGGTTAAGAAGATCTATAAGTATCTCATTGAGAATAAGTTCGACAGAAAGTCCCTGCTCGTTGCTCTCGGCGGTGGCGTTATCGGTGATATGACCGGTTTTGTCGCGGCAACATTTTTAAGGGGCATCGATTTTATCCAGATCCCCACAACACTTCTTGCTCAAGCCGATTCATCCATCGGAGGCAAGACCGGAGTTGATCTCGACGGATATAAGAACATGGTAGGCGCATTCAAGATGCCCGCTCTTGTTTATACAAATCTTTCCACACTGACTTCGCTTCCGGGAAGACAGTTTGCATCCGGCTTTGCGGAGGTCATGAAATCCGCGCTTCTTAAGGATGAGAGTTTCTATGTATGGCTCATAGACAATAATTATGAGATCAGGGACAGGAATGTCGACTTCCTTTCCGAGATGGTCTACAGATGCGATGACATCAAGCGTATGATCGTCGAAAAGGACCCCTTCGAAAAGGGAGACAGGGCACTTCTTAATCTCGGACATACACTCGGTCATGCTATCGAGAAGTTTTATGATTTCAAATTCCTTCACGGAGAATGTGTTGCTCTCGGATGCGTGGCTGCGGCATTCATTTCCTGGAAAAAGGAATTCCTTTCCAAGGAGGAGTTCTATGAGATCAGGGATATGTTCGTCCTGTTCGGACTTCCCATCTCCATGGACCTTGCCGATACCGGTAAGATTATCGAGCTTACCAGAAATGATAAGAAGATGGATAAGGGTACGATCAGGTTCATTCTTCTCAAGAAGATAGGTAAAGCTTTCATTAACGAAGATGTAAGCGACGAGGAAATGTCCGCCGCTCTTGATGAACTTAATTTTGCGGAGGATGACTGATCTTGGATTCCGAAAAAGAGTTACAAAGGAATATGCATGAAAGAAAGAAGATCGCAAAGAGTAAGATGATCACTCTCTGCAGCATTCTTGCGATCATTGCGATAGTGCTCGATCAGGTAACCAAATATCTTGCGGTTTCTAAGTTAAAAGACGGTGCCGCATATGTTCTCATAGACAATGTTCTGGAGTTTTACTATCTGGTCAACACGGGATCGAGCTGGGGAATGCTCGCGGGACAGAAGATACTTATTCTGTTTATTTCTGTGATCATTATTGCTCTGTGTTTATTTATGATCGCCAAGAGCCCCGATGATGTGAAATACATTCCTTTCAACATTTCGCTTTCGATGATCATTGCGGGAGGTATCGGTAACGGTATTGACCGTATCAGATTTTCATATGTAATTGACTTCATATATTTCAAAGCGATCAATTTCCCGGTATTTAATGTTGCCGATATTTTCGTGACATGCGGGGCGGCGCTTTTCATTCTTTTGATACTGTTTAAATACAAGGAAAAAGATCTGTACTTCATGAAGTTCAACCAGAAGAAGTTCAGGGAAATGAACTGATGAATAGATATCTGTTCACAATAGAAGAGGAATCAGCAGGGGAGAGAGTCGACAGGCTTCTCCCTTCTTTGCTTGAAGGAGTATCGAGAAGCTATCTGCAGCAGCTCATCAAAAGCGGCGCTCTTACAGTAAACGGCAAAACTGCCAAGCCATCCATTAAGGTAAAGGAAGGTGACAACCTGGAACTTGAGCTTCCCGATGCTGAGAGCCCCGATATCCTTCCCGAGGACATTCCTCTTGATATCCTTTATGAAGACTGTGATGTGATCGTTATCAACAAACCCAAGGGAATGGTCGTTCATCCCGCCGCGGGTCATTACAGCGGTACCATGGTCAATGCTCTTTTGTACCACTGCGGTGATTCCCTCAGCGGCATCAACGGCTGTATGCGTCCAGGAATCGTTCACAGGATTGATAAGGATACGACCGGCTCTGTCATTGCATGTAAGAATGATAATGCACATACAAAGCTTTCAGAGCAGTTTAAGGAGCATTCCATAAAGAGAAGCTACCGTGCGATCGTCCTCGGTGTATTGAAGGATGACGAAGGCACCATAGATGCACCTATCGGAAGGCTTACCAATGACCGTAAGAAGATGGGCATCGTACCGGACGGACGTAAAGCTGTCACGCATTATAAGGTGCTTGAAAGATTTAAGGATTATACATATGTCGAATGCAGGCTTGAGACCGGCAGGACGCATCAGATAAGGGTCCATATGACCCATATAGGTCATCCGCTTTTGGGAGACCTCGTTTACGGAAAAGAAACATCTTCCCTCAATAAGAGGTTTAATCTTGACGGACAGACTCTCCACGCCATGGAACTCGGATTCATTCATCCGACGACGGGTGAGCTTGTGGATGTATGTGCTCCGCTTCCCGAATACTTCGAGCATCTGCTTGAAGTCCTCAGACAATGAACTGAAACAGATTGAGGTTTTACTTGCAAAATATTATAATAATGACAGGGAAGTTCGTACTTACTTAACCTTAATCAAAGTAAAGGAAGGTGGTGCACATGAATACCGTAATTACCATAGGCAGACAGTTCGGATCCGGAGGAAGAGAGATCGGCGAAAAACTTGCAAAGGCTTATGATATCGGGTATTACGACAGGGAGCTTCTTGCAAGGACCGCCAAAGAGAGCGGCTTTTGCGAAGAGATCCTTATGAACCACGATGAAAGACCTACAAATTCGTTCCTTTATAATCTTGTTATCGATACATACAGCTTCGGCTACAATTCGTCTTCCTTTGTCGATATGCCTATATCACAGAAGGTTTTCCTTGCTCAGTTCGATGCGATCAAGAAGATCGCCGATGAAGGTCCCTGTGTAATAGTCGGAAGATGCGCCGATTACGCCCTTGAGAACAAGGACAATGTGATCAACCTCTTCATTTATGCTGATGAGGACTTCAAGGTTAAGCGTATCATGGACCTTTATAACGTTGATGCAGTCAAGGCACGTGATATGATCGCCAAGAAGGACAAGCAGCGCCAGAGCTATTACAATTATTACACAAACCGCAAGTGGGGCCGCGCAGACAGCTATGATCTCTGCATCAATTCATCGGTTCTCGGTGTTGACGGATCTGTAAGGCTGATCAAACAGTTCGTTGAAGATTTTGAATCAAGATAATATGTAGAATATAAAAGAGCTGCCAAAAAGGATTGATCAAAAAAATATATTGACTTTCAGGGCACTTCCTATTATATTTATTGAGTATGCCGCTTGAATAGGCATTAAGTATGTTGCAAAAAGCTTGCAATATCGCCGAATCAGCGTTTAAAAGGACCATTTCGCATACTTCATGATGGTTCATGAAAAGGAGGTGCCTATTTATGTACGCAATTATCGCAACCGGAGGAAAGCAGTATAAGGTTTCCGAGGGTGATGAGATCAGAGTCGAAAAGCTCGATGCTGCTGAAGGTGACAAGGTTACTTTCGACAACGTCATCGCTGTTAACGACGGTTCTCTTAAGGCAGGTAAGGATGTAGCTTCCGCTAAGGTTACCGGTACTGTTGTAAAGCAGGATCGTGCCAAGAAGGTCATCGTTTACCGTTATAAGAGAAAGTCCGGCTATCACAAGAAGAACGGACACAGACAGCCTTTTACGGCCGTTAAGATTGATTCCATCGAAGGCTGATCATGACTACGATAATGATCGAGAAGTCCCCCGAAGGCCTGTATAAGGGCTTCACATGTATGGGACATGCAGGTTTCGCCCCAAAAGGCAAACCCGACATTTTATGTTCAGCGATTTCGACAGTTGCCATCCATACCATTAACGGAATGGAACTGGCAGGACAGGAACTTGATGTTTCCGAGAATGAGGATACCGGGTTCATGAGATGTGTTATCAAAGGATCTCAGGTGACCGGTGTAAGACAGCTCATGGATGCATTCGAAAATACCGTTACGAAACTTTCCGAAGAATACGGTGAGAAGTTCCTGCAGATACAATTCAAGGAGGTTAAGGACAATGCTTAGAATGAATCTTCAGTTCTTTGCTCATAAAAAGGGTGTCGGTTCTACCAAGAACGGCAGAGATTCCGAGTCCAAGAGACTTGGTGCCAAGAGAGCAGACGGTCAGTTCGTTACTGCCGGCAACATTCTCTACAGACAGCGCGGAACCAAGATCCACCCCGGTAATAACGTAGGTATCGGCGGAGATGATACTCTTTATGCGCTGGTTGACGGCGTTCTCAGATTTGAGAGAAAGGGTAAGGACAGAACCCAGGCTTCTGTTTATCCTAGAGAGAACTAATCATTCAGGACTCTGGCGAATGCGTCAGAGTCCTTTTTAGATTTTGAGGTAATCTATGTACTGTGACAAGGCCCGCGTTATCCTTAAGAGCGGTAAGGGCGGAGACGGACATGTCTCATTCAGAAGAGAAAAATATGTGACAAACGGCGGCCCCGACGGCGGAGACGGCGGAAGAGGCGGCGATGTCATTTTAAAGGTCGATAAGGGACTCAATACTCTTATCGATTTCCGAAATATACGCAAATATGCAGCTGGTAACGGTGAGAACGGCGGAAAGAAAAACTGCCGCGGCAAGGACGGAGAGGATATAATCCTTAAAGTGCCCGAAGGAACCGTTGTAAGGGAAGCGGAAAGCGGACAGGTCATCATCGATATGTCCGGTGACTGTATGGAATATACGATCCTTAAAGGCGGCAAAGGAGGTCTCGGAAACCAGCATTTTGCGACGTCAACGATGCAGGCTCCCAAGTATGCCCAGCCCGGCCAGCCCGCACTCGAGCTTGAGACTATCTTTGAGCTTAAGATCGTAGCGGATGTTGGACTTGTCGGATTTCCCAATGCAGGTAAGTCATCGCTTCTTGCGGCATGCACCAATGCACGTCCAAAGATTGCAGGATATCAGTTCACGACCTTGCAGCCCAATCTCGGTGTAGTTGATCTCGGCGGAGACGGTTTCGTCATCAGTGATATTCCCGGACTTATAGAGGGAGCTTCCGACGGACTCGGTCTGGGTCATGAATTTCTAAGACATGTAGAGAGAACCAAGGTGCTCATTCATGTCGTTGACGCTGCAGGTACCGAAGGAAGAAATCCCGTGGATGATATCAGGCTCATCAATTCCGAGCTTGAAAAGTACAATCCCGATCTGTTAAAGAAGCCTCAGATAATCGCAGCCAACAAGTCCGATCTTTTCGCATCATATGAAGGAGCCGAGGATAATATCAGGGCTCTCAAGGATGCGTTTGAACCCGAAGGACTTAAGGTATATACGATATCCGCTGCAACCGGTGACGGAATAAAGGAGCTTCTCAGAGCTGCTTTTGAACTTCTTAAGACTCTTCCCGAGGAGCAGATTGTATTTGAACAGGAATACGATCCCGAGGTCAATCTTAAGTTCAATGAAGATCCGTACACGGTATACTTTGATGATGAGGAAGACGAATACGTCATCGAAGGACCCAGGATCGAGAAGATGCTCGGATATACCAATCTTGATTCGGAGAAGGGCTTTGCGTTCTTCCAGAAATTCCTCAAGGATAACGGAATGCTTGAACAGCTCGAGGATCTCGGCATCAAGGACGGAGATACGGTAAGACTTTACGGTCATTCATTTGAATATTACAAATAACAGGTAAAGATATGGAACTTACAAGCAAACAGAGAGCATATTTAAAAGGTCTCGCAATGGATATCGATCCCGCATTCAATCTCGGAAAAGCATCCGTTACTCCCGAGACTATCGCGGCACTTGACGAATTCTTCGGAAAGAATGAGCTTCTCAAGATATCGGTACTCAAGAACTGTGAGGATGATGCAAAGTCACTTGCTGAGATTATTGCGGGAAGAACAAGATCTACCGTAGTCCAGGTCATCGGACGTAAGATCGTTCTGTACAAGCCCAATAAGGACAAACCCAAGATCGAGCTTCCGAAGGCATCTAAGAAAGCATGAAAAAAGAGATCATCAATTTCAGAAAGGCTCTTGAAAAGGATCTCGACCAGCAGAGGTTTGAGCATTCCCTCGGTGTCGAATATACATCCGCATGCCTTGCAATCGTTTACGGAGCCGACATAACGGATGCAAGAGTTGCGGGCCTTCTTCACGACTGTGCCAAGTGCATCCCACACAGCGACCAGATCAAGATAATGGAGAAAGCGGGACTGCCTCCCCTTCAGGAAGAATACGATGACCAGTCGCTTCTTCATGCAAAATGCGGAGCTATTGTTGCAAGGGATAAGTACGGCATTGAGGATGAGAATATTCTGAATGCGATCCGATTCCATACCGTGGGCCGCCCGAACATGACTCTTCTTGAGAAGATCGTATATATCGCGGATTTCCTTGAGCCCAACAGAAAAGATCTTCAGATCATGGACGGAGTACGACATGCGGCCTTCATAGATCTTGACCAGACACTTCTCTGGATCATGGAAGGTGTCATATCCTATGTGAAAAAGAAAGGCATGGTTCCGGCTCCTTCGGGGCTTGCCGCTTACGAATATTACAAGAATCAGATCAAGGTTGATGAAGCCTTGAGAAATTGGAGGAAAGACTGATTGGCTGACAATATATCCAAGGAAATAAGAGCTGTCATCGATGCTATGGAAGATAAGAAGGGATTGGACATCACCGTCCTCGATCTTTCATCCGTATCCGATATAACCGATCATTTTATTATATGTTCCGGAACAAACCGTTCCCAGATCCAGGCACTTTCGGACGGTGTCGAGGAAGCTCTCGCTAAGAAGGGGCTTTTCCATAAGGGCATCGAAGGCTATGACACCGCAAACTGGATTCTTCTTGATTACGGTGATTTCGTTGTTCATGTATTCGATAAGGATTCAAGATCCATGTACGATCTTGAAAGAGTATGGGGCGACGCCGGGAAGGTTGAGATCTGATATTTATTTTTTCAATAGGAGAGGGTAATGGGATTTATCAATAAAATAGTTAAAAAAATCGATTTTTTGAGATTTGAAAATTCTTCTGCTCATGAAAAAGATCTGATGATAATCGGAGATACATTATTGTCCACAAAAATGATGATGTGGGATTCTGATAAATTTCCATTTATACCGTCTAATTGGGATGAATATGGTTTTAAAGTTTTTTCTCAAAATAATGAAGATGGACTTATTCAATATATAATTCATCATACAAATATTCCCAATAAAAAATTTATTGAATTTGGTGTTGAAGATTATAGTGAATGTAATACTCGTTACTTGCTCGTTCATAATAGTTGGTCCGGATTTGTTATGGATGGATCCGAAAAATGGATGAATGAACTGACGAAACAATCTATATATTGGAAAAGAACAATAGATTCCAAAGGCGCATTTATCACTAAAGAAAATATAAATACTCTTATTTCCGAAAGCGGTTATGTCGGTAATATTGGCTTGTTGAGTGTTGATATTGATGGAAATGATTATTGGGTTCTGAATGAAATTAATTGTATAAATCCACAGATTTTGATATGTGAATATAATCCCATTTTTGGATATAAAGAAAAAGTATCTATTCCTTATGATGCTTGTTTTTACAGAACGAACGCTCATTATTCCAATCTTTATTGGGGCGCTTCTCTGGGGGCGTTCGTACATATTGCCAATGAACGGAATTACAAACTTGTTTGTGTTAATAATATTGGGAATAATGCATTTTTTGTTAAAAGAGATGCATCTGATCTGCCTGAAGTATCTATTGAGGATGCATGGCGAAATGCTGTATTTAGGGAATCAAGAGATGAAAATGGCAATCTGACTTTTTTATCTATAGATAAAGGCAGAGAATTGATCGGTAATTTATCTGTTGTTGATGTTGTTACCGGCAATGAAAAATATATTAAAGACATAATTATATAGTTTTTTTATCATTATTGGGAATCGTACTCCGATTCCCGTTTCTTTTGTGATATGAAAAAAGGCATTATATTTGATATGGACGGAACCGTTTGGGACTCTTCGGAAAATGTCGCAAAGTCCTGGACAGTCAAGATCCATGAAGCAGGCTATACAGACAAGTTCATAACCCGTGACGATATCAAGAGCGTCATGGGAAAAACCATGGATGTCATCGCCGACATTCTCTTTCCTTTTACCGAAAAAGGACCGGAGAGGGATAAGCTGCGCTTTGCATGTCAGGAATATGAGGTTGCTTATCTTCGCAAGCATGGTGGACTTTTATATGAAGGGATAACCGATACCTGGCGTAAGCTAAAAGAGATGGGTTATCATAACTACATCGTAAGTAACTGTCAGGCAGGATATATCGAATGTTTCCTCGATCATTACAAGATCCCTTACGGAAAAGATGACGATCTTATCGAAGACATCGAGTGCTACGGAAATAACCTTCTTCAGAAGGATGAGAATATCAAGCTTCTTGCCGAGCGTAACGAACTTACAGATGCATGCTATGTCGGTGATATACAAAGTGACTATGATGCCACTATGAAAGCAGGATATATGTTTATCCATGCAAGATACGGTTTCGGTACTATCGGTGCTGATGTTCCGTTCATCAGTATATTTCCCGACCTGTTAAATGTTGTTCCGAAAGTGCTCGGGTGATCTGTTCTTGCAATGTTCAGGCGAGCGGTAGTTTTTTATCTATATACGTAAAAATCCCGATACACAGGTATCGGGATTTTGATTATGATAGATTTCGTTGTATAGGGTGTTGCTTATCTGAATATCCTGATGACTCCGTAGACTTTGCCGAGGATCTGGCAGGAATCCACGATGATGGGATCCATGGTGTCGTTCTCGGGCTGGAGTCTGATGTGGTTGTTCTCTTTGTAGAAGGTCTTGACCGTAGCGGAATCATCGATGAGGGCTACGACCATCTCACCGTTCTCGGCTGTGCTCTGCTGACGGACGATGATGCGGTCTCCGCTGAAAATGCCGGCATTTATCATCGAATCACCCTTTACGTTGAGCATGAAGGTCTGGCCCTTGGAAAGCTCGGAAGCGGGGAGAGGGAAGTACTCGATGATATTGTCATCGGCCAGAAGAGGCTGTCCCGCAGCTACGTTGCCGTATACCGGAACGCTGGTCATCTCGGTGCGTACCATCTGGAATGAATCGTCGCAGATCTCGATAGCCCTGGGTTTGGAAGGGTCTCTCTTTATATATCCTTTACGCTCGAGGGCTTCAAGGTGTGAAAATACGGAAGATGTGGATTTAAGAGAAACCTTCTCACCTATCTCTCTTACGGTGGGAGGATATCCCTTGGCAAGTATGACTTCTTTGAGATATTCAAGGATCTGTTCCTGCTTGGGGGTAAGCTGATTGAAATCTCTCATAAATACTCCTTTCAAACATCTGTTTGCTTTTAATATAGCACATTTGTTCGAAGATGCAAACATATTTTCGATAAAACGGAAAAAAGACCCGGATCCGAAGATCCGGGCCTTTGCATTATCTTGAAAGCACTTACTTAGCAGAATGCTACGAGTCCCCAGGAATCCATGGGAACGATTCCGATGTAGGTCTTGCCGGGGTTAACGGTAAGAACGGAACCGTCAGCATTGAAGAATACGGTATGTCCGAGAACATCCTTGTACCAGGTGATGGCAACGGCTCTTCCGTTTGTGATGTAGTAACCTACGCCCTGGCCGATGACACCGTAGATCATATATCCGTGATTGTCATATTCCATCATTGTTGCGCACTGGATGATCACGTTGGTAAAGGTTACCTGCTGGAAGTCCTCAGCATCCTTAACGAAGGTACCGCACTCATTAAGATCATAAGTTCCGGTAGCTGTGTTGTAATAGAGCATGGTTGAGTTGTGAGGGAAGGGAAGGGATACAACTCCTGCGGGTGCGCCGCCCTGAAGCGTATTGGTTCCGAAGTTAAATCTGGGATTGACCATATTGGGATCGCTGTAGTAAGGAGAATATCCGGCTCTTGCGATCCTGGTGGGAATCTCACCCCTGAGTGCATACTCGGTGTACCAGCTGGGTTTTCCGTTGGGGATCCTGCTGAATCCGCCCGAAAGGTGGGGAAGTCCGTAAAGAGATATAAAGGGATTGATGTAAACCGGACCTCCGTCGTGAACGAGAATGGCATCATATTCATTGGCAAGAATGATGTTGGTGGGACGGGTCGAACGGATATTTCCTATGCGTGCAACGTTTGCGTAATCCTTATAGATAGCCATGAGTCTGGTGACTCTGTTGTTGGCGGTGGAGTTGCACATCTCATAAACGATGTCTGCCTCAGCAAGTCCGTAGTGGGGAGATGCGATCTTGTCATTATCGATCATGACGGCTACGGGTCTCTGAAGCTCGGGTGCAGCGGTCGGAAGGCAGGTCAGCTCATTGATACCGGGAACAGCCTGTGCTGTGAAAGCAGGTACAAGTGAGAGAGAAGCTACGATCACTGCCGCTGAGAGAAATGAAGTCAGTACTTTGAATATCTTTTTACCGAAAACCATATTATCCTCCATAAACAGTTTTTAACGGTTAAATACACATACAACTTGATTATAATCAAATACAGCTTATTTTCAAATGGAAAAAGAGCGATTAAAGAAATTTTAAAAAGATGTTGACATTCGAATATATGTTCGATAAAATACAAACAGAACAAATGTTCTGAACATACATTCGGAGGTTAACATGAACGCTTATCTCAGAAACAGGAAAGTACAGATTGTTGCAGCGGCTCTTATCATATTGATGATCACCGTCGTATCCGGCACATTTGCGATCAGATCACATGCGGAGAGCGTTAATGCGGAAAGCGATACCGTTTATTACAGATACACTGCCATGTACCGTGTCTGCTCAGGGGATACGCTTACTTCGATAGCGAAGCAGTACATGGATGATGTACATTACGATTCCGTATCCGATTACGTTAAGGAACTCCGTCAGATGAACGGAATGTACAATGATGATAAGCTGGTCACCGGAGAGCTTATAGCAGTCACCTATTATTCGACGGAATACAAATAACAGGAGTCATAGGTCTGTAATCATTTTATGAAGGCCCTGTATTTACTCCTCCGGATCCTGTTTCGTATCCTTATCGGATTTCTTTCTTTCGGGAACCTTCTCCCTGAGCGTTACGACACCCGCAGCCATTTTCCTGCTGTCGTCGAACTGTGAAGCATAGTGCTTTCTTGTAGTGTTAACATCCTTGTGCCCGAGCACGTCGGCAACCAGATATATATCGCCGGTCTCCCTGTAAAGGGCAGTTCCGTATGTACTCCTCAGTTTATGGGGAGTAATTTTTTTAAGGGAAGTTACCCTGGAAGAGTACTTCTTAACAAGCTTTTCAACGGCTCTTACGCTGATCCTCTTGTTCTGGAGGGATAAAAACAGAGCGTTCTCGGATCCTTTTTCCGGACCTATCTTTTCCCTTTCTTCCAGGTAATCAATCAGGGCATCCTGTACTTCATCACCGAAATATACGATCGATTCGTTGCCGCCTTTTCGAGTGACCTTGACTCCGCCGTTCTTGAAATCTATATCCCTTATATCGATGCCCACGCATTCCGATACTCTTATTCCTGTTCCGAGCAGAAGAGTAAGAATGGCAACATCTCTTGTCTTGGTCCTGTTATGGTATTCCAGTTCCTTGTCGGTAAGTCCTTCGCCGGACTCTACCATATCAAGCAGTTTTGCCACCTCATCCGCATCAAGCCTTATGATGTTCTTTTCATGGATCTTGGGCGGTACAACAAGTTCTGCGGTGTTACGGGATACCTTTTCGGTCTCGAAATAGTATTTATACATTGAACGCAGAGCTGATAGTTTGCGTGCTTTACCGCGTTCTCCGTTGATAACGGTCCGTCCGTCCTTTTCGTAAAGTGATACAGTCTCAAGATATTCCTCAATATCGCTTCTCTGAATGCTCTCAAGTATGGAGATGCTGAATTCACGAAGTTCCTTGCTCTTAAGGGATGGATTGTTCTCCTTTAAGAATTCGAAGAACATCCTGATATCATAGGCATATGCGAGACGGGTCCTTGCGGAGGTATTGGATTCTATGGCCCTGAAAAAGTCCTTGATCCAGGGCGGAAGCTCATCCAGAACAAGCCGCATTTTGCGGATATTGTCCCTTATCTGGGCATCATGATAATTTTCATCGCTAAGAACAGCCATATAAACTCCTGAACATATTGACCGGACATTCATCCGCTTATGTATATATTATCATAAAACCTTGATATATTGCGCAAAACAGGGGCCTTTTGATGGTGAATTTTTATGCATTTAATGATATAATATTTGAGTTTGCAGGAGAGGGAATTCCTATGGATGATAACAAAGAAAAAGATGTGTTTACAACAAATGCAGACGGCCGTATAAGAAATCAGAAGAGAAATCCCCGTTTAGACAATAATTACTATAAATGGGGACTTACAGTCTTTCTGACTTTTCTTGCATGCATGTTCGCATTTTATATTCTTTTCTATAATGCCCAGCTGCGTGCGGGAATAAACCGTATAAACAAGATACTTTCTCCTGTGTATGTGGGATTCATAATCGCATATCTTTTCAGCCCGCTCCTTAATATTCTCGAAAATAAGGTGATGTATCCTCTTTACAGGAAGATAAAGTTCATCAAGGATGAAAAAAAGATGCCTCTTGCAAGAGGTACCTCGATCATCGTCATAATCATTTTCTCTTTTTTCCTTGTTTATGCGATCGTGCAGATCATGCTCAAACAGGTCATACCTTCGCTTTTAAGCATCGTTTCCAATATCAGCATTTACCTTGATAACCTGACCAAATGGGCCAATAAGCTTCTTCAGGATAATCCTGATCTTAATTCATTTGTCATGAAGGATCTGAACAGATTCTCGGATGATATCGAGATCTGGGTAAACGAGAAATTCAAGTCCATCACCGGAAAGATAGTCACATCGCTTTCACAGGGATTTCTGGAATTTCTTTTAAAGCTGTGGAACTTTATCATAGGCTTCATCATTTCCATATATGTGCTCTGGAGTAAGGAAAGACACGTCGCAAGAAGCAAGAAGATCGTGTATGCGACATTTTCAAGAGAGACCGCAAATGCGATCGTGGAAGCATTCAGATATACGCACCGGACATTCATCGGATTCTTCTTCGGTAAGATCGTTGACTCGATAATCATCGGACTTATCTGTTTTATCGGATGTACGATAATGCAGATCCCTTATGCGATCCTTATAAGCATTATCGTCGGTGTGACAAATATCATTCCATTCTTCGGACCTTATTTCGGTGCCATACCTTCGACGATACTTATTTTCGCCTTTGATCCCCTGCATCCCGGAAAAGCTCTGGCGTTCATGATCTTTATCGTGATACTTCAGCAGTTTGACGGCAACTGGCTCGGACCCAGGATCCTTTCAACATCAACCGGACTGTCAGGATTCTGGATCATATTCTCCATTACACTGTTCGGAGGTCTGTTCAAAGTTTTCGGAATGGTCATCGGTGTTCCTGTGTTTGCCGTTCTGTATGCGGGCTTCAGACAGTTCAACAGAAACAGGCTTAAGAAAAAAGGATA
>JAEEQL010000050.1 GCA_016285265.1 Lachnospiraceae bacterium | reverse complement strand
CAAATACAAGGATAATGCCCAGATGAACCTGAAAGAGCTGGAGGAAGCTTTTGCGGGGATGAAGGAAGCGGGACAGTTAAAGGGTTCGTCCCTCGAAAAATATGAGAAGATAATAAACGGTTATATCGAGAAGCTGAAAGGCTATTCACATAAGGACCAGAAGCCGTACTGGCATTAATATAAAGGAGGTTTTCTATGGACAGAGTAGTAAAATTTTTAAAGGATGCGGGAACCTATTATCTTGCAACCGTGGACGGAGACCAGGCAAGGGTAAGACCCTTCGGAACCGTTAACGTATTCGAGGGAAAGGTTTATATCCAGACAGGAAAATCCAAGGATGTTTCCAAGCAGATCCATGCAAATCCCAAGGTTGAGATCTGTGCATTCATGAACGGTGAGTGGTTAAGAGTCTCCGGAAAGCTCGTTGAGGATGACAGAAGAGAAGCACGCCAGTCAATGCTGGATGCATATCCCAATCTTCAGGCCATGTATTCTGCAGACGACGGCAACACCGAAGTTTTCTACTTCGAGGATGCCACCGCCACCTTCAGTTCATTCACCGCTGCTCCCGAGACCGTGAAGTTCTGATCAGATATTTATATAGACACTCATTTCATTCTCTCCCCGGTTTGCCCACAGATAATATGGGATAAGCCGGAGGGAGATTTCTTTTTCTTCAAAGGAGGCGAATTCGCCGTACAGTTCACCGAAGGGCTTAGCCGAAGTTACGGTCCGGACGATACGCTTTGCATCCGTCCTGAGAGTCACGACATCGTAACCGAATTCGCCGGTCATCTCCTCGGTAAATGATACGTTTCTGTCCAGCTTTATCTGTCTGAGCTTATCACCGTTATCGGCTTCTTCCATGCAGTAGACGATGGGACCCCTGGTTACCGCGACCTTAAGATTATCCTCGGCCACTCTGCTGTCCGCTGCCATAAGGCGGGGGATCATGTCAAAGGAAATATCTATGACCGCATCTTCTGCGAAATCTTCGATATAGATATATCCGTCCTTTATTTCCTTTTCCGATGCGCCGTTTACATTCAGCCTGTAGCTTCCGCACGTCCATCCGGGAATCCTCAGGGCCAGTCTGAATCCGGAACCTGCCGCTCCGCTCACGGCGATCTTCACATTTCCGTTATTGGGAAATCCCGATTCCATGCTGACGGATACGGGCCTGCCGTTTACGGTCTTGGCCGTATCGGATCCAACATAGAGATGCGCATAGAGCGTGTTTTCATCTTCGGTATAGATGTATCTTCCGAGCGAAGTGATGAGTCTTGCGATGTTCGGAGGGCAGCAGGCGCATCCGAACCATTTCTGCCTGACGGGCTTTACATGGGTCTTGCGCTCGTCCTTTTTGCAGTTTTCCGGTATCACCTCGAGAGGATTAACATAGAAGAAACTCTTTCCGTCGAGAGCCATTCCGCTTAAGACCGTATTGAAGAGTGCGAGCTCCATGACATCGGAGTACTTTGAATCCGCTTTTATACGGAGCATTCTTTCAGCAAAGAATACAAGTCCGATAGCCGCACATGTTTCGGAGTATGCCGTATCGTTTGGAAGATCGTATGGAAGCGAGAAGCTTTCACCGAGATGTGTCGCTCCTATTCCGCCCGTGATATACATCTTGGTGTTTACGATGCTGTCGAAGAGCCTTTCGCATGCGTTAAGAAGATCCTTATCACCGGTGAGCCTTGCCATATCCGCCATTCCGCTGTAGAGATATACGGCTCTTACGGCGTGTCCGACCGCTTCGGTCTGCTCCCTTACGGGAATATGTGCCTGGTGATAGTAATCGGGCTTTCCCTTCATGTCGGGATGCTCTTTTTCGAAATAGTTCGGTGCCTTGCCTCTTTCATTAATGAAATACTCGGCGAGGTTTTTGTACTTTTCTTCTCCGGTTAGGTCATAAAGGGCAAAGAGAGCCATCTCTGCGATCTCATGGCCGGGATATCCGTTTATCTTACCTTCTCCGGTTCCGAAAAGTGATGCGACATAGTCGGCATATTTTTCGGCGGCGTTAAGAAGTTTATCTTTTCCGGTAGCCTGATAATACGAGACCGCTCCCTCGATCAGATGTCCGAGGCAGTAGAGCTCATGGTGGTCTCTGAGGTCGGAAAAGCTTTTATCCATTCCGTTAATTATGTAGTAAGTGTCGATATAACCGTTCGGAAGCTGGGCTGCGCAAACGATATCGATCGCACGGTCTGCGGTTTCTTCGAGAACGGGATCGGGACCTGTCATGAGCGCATAACCGACAGCTTCTATCCATTTGTAGAAATCACTGTCCTGGAAAACGAATCCGTAGAATTCGTCTTCCTTTGCATCCTCTCTCTTTTCCGGAAATACAGCAAAGCCCCTGTATGTGAACCTGGGCGCTTCGAATGCATCTCCTTTTTTTCTCATCTTTTCATTAAGGATTCCCGCAGCTTTGAAATTGTGCATGCAGTAGCTGGCCTCGGCCTCGGGTATGCGGTCGTTAAGGATCTCCCACTGGTAGGGGATCACTTCTTTTCTGACAAGAGCCTGTTTGCGGCTCCAGAATTCGTCCCTGATCTCAACGTTTTTGATGTCTGCGGGTTTCATGGCGTTCCTCCGGTTATGTCCTGACGGACCGATCACTAAATATATTATGAATCCTGCGCATTAAGTTCAAGTTTAAATTTAGCGATCATTAAAGGAATACACAAAGTCTTCTTTTTATCCTGCTATAAGAGAAAGTTATAGCAGGGGATAGGAATCGGATATTAGACAGGCAGGGTCCGCGAAAATAAAATGTAAAAAACGCTTGTGAAAGGAAAAAACTATGGGAGGAACGGAAAGCAAAAAGGAATTGCCTGAACTGAAAGATCCGTTGGAACACATCAGCAATCTCCATCCCTGCTTTGGGAAGGGGCCGAACCTGAACAAGGGAAGAATTCATCTTCCGGTAAGTCCGGCATGCAATATCCAATGTGCTTTCTGTAACAGGACAAGAAATACATATGAGAACAGACCCGGCGTCACGGGTAGCGTCCTGGAACCCAGGGAAGCGGCAGGGGTCGTGGATCAGGCATTGGAACTGTGTCCCGAGATAACGGTAGCGGGCATTGCCGGACCCGGAGATACACTTGCAACGGATCATGCGATCAAGACCTTCAAGCTCATCAGAAAAACGCATCCCGAGCTTATCAACTGCCTCAGCACGAACGGATTGCTTCTTGAAAAGAAAGCTGTCGCGCTGATCGAGGAAGCAGGTGTAAAGACGATAACGGTCACCGTCAATGCGGTCGATCCCGAAATACTCAAAAACATCTGTCTTTACATTGTAAAGAACGGAAAGACGTATTCCGGAGTCAAGGGAGCGAAGATACTGATCGATGCCCAGGAGAAGGGTATCAGGAAAGTGAAGGAGCTGGGAGCGACGGTCAAGGTGAACATGGTGCTGTGTCCCGGCATAAACGATCACCATGTCGAGGAGGTCGCAAAGACCGTATCGGAATGGGGTGCGGATTTCATGAATATCATCCCGCTGATCCCGCAGCACAAGTTCTCATTCTTAAGAGAACCCGGATGCAATGAACTGTATGAAGCAAGGGCAAAGGCTGAGAAATACATAAAGGTATTCAAGCATTGCCAGAGATGCAGGGCCGATGCGGTGGGAATACCCGGAAAGCTTGAGCTGTCCGACAAGATCTATGATCTGAAAAAGCTCAATGCACAGAATACATTTTCACACGGCTGAGGAGGGAGAATATGAAATATCTTGTAGCCGTGGCGACATATTCCGGAGAGAATATAGATCTTCATTTCGGACACTGCAGCGAGTTTCAGGTTATAGAAGTTACCGATAACGAAAGCTGGGAAGTGACCGGATCTATCGAAGCCGGAAGAGCATGTGACGGACAGTGCAATCACGATTATATAGGTGATGTGGCACAGAAGCTGAAAGAATGCAGATATGTACTGTCAGCGAAGATAGGCCCGGGCGCTGCACAGATCGTCAGAAATATCGGACCAGTTCCTCTCGAGATAGAGGCTCCCGTGGATTACGCGATTGGGAAACTGATGACGTACGACAACAGAAGAGAAAATGCAAACAGGAATTAAAACGGAGGCGGATCAAAATGGCAAAGGTAGCACAAAATTTAACAGACCTGATCGGAGGAACTCCCTTGCTGAAACCGAACAGGTTTCTGAAGGTTCACGGTCTGGAAGCAGAACTGTATCTGAAGCTTGAGTATTTCAATCCCGCAGGCTCCGTAAAGGACAGGATAGCATTTGCGATGATAGAGGATGCGGAGGAGAAGGGAATCCTTAAGGAAGGATCCACCATCATCGAGCCCACATCCGGAAACACCGGTGTAGGACTTGCGTTTGTGGGTGCGACCAAGGGATATAACGTCATACTCACCATGCCGGATACCATGAGCGTTGAAAGAAGAACTCTTGTGGCGGCGCTCGGAGCACAGGTCGTTCTCACTCCCGGAAAGCTCGGCATGAATGGAGCGATAAGACAGGCGGAAGCGCTCAATGCGCAGATACCGGATTCCGTGATACTCCAGCAGTTCGAAAATCCCGCAAATGCGCGCACACATGAAAATACGACGGCACAGGAGATCTGGAACGATACCGACGGAAAGGTTGATATCTTCGTCGGCGGAATAGGAACCGGCGGAACGATCACGGGTACCGGAAGAGGACTCAAGGCACATAACCCCGAGATAAAGGTAGTCGGAGTCGAACCCTGGGAGTCGGCAGTGCTGAGCGGAAGACCTACCGGCCCTCACAAGATACAGGGTATCGGTGCGGGATTTGTTCCCAAGGTACTCGACCTTGATATCGTCGATGAGATACTTCCCATCCGCGGGGATGAAGCGATAGATGCATCGAGAGAGCTCGGCCGCACGGAAGGCCTGCTCGTCGGAATTTCATCCGGTGCTGCAGCCTGGGCGGGACTTCTTCTTGCAAAGCGACCCGAGAATAAGGGAAAGACGATAGTTGCGCTCCTTCCCGATACCGGTGAGAGATACCTGTCCACCGACCTTTACAATTTTGCAAACAGAGCCTGATTAACAAAGATGATCCGGAGGGAAAGAAATGGCTTGTTTTATAGAAAGACCCAGAACGACATGTGCACTCGGCGGTGCGATCGCAGTCATTAACGCATTACCCGGCGTGACACTTGTAAACCATACCGCGATAGGCTGCGGAGGTAACCTGAGCGGCGCGATCACCGGAGGCGGCGGAAACATGGGAGAAGGAACCTATTCCGGTTTCCATATGCCCAGCTCGGCCATCGGAGAAAAAGAAGTCGTATTCGGCGGTGTGGACAGACTTAAGGAAGAGATTACCAATGCACTTGAAGTCATAGATGCGGAACTGTTTGTTGTGGCGACGGGATGCATGACCGAGATGATCGGTGATGATGTCGAGGCAGCCGTAAGAGCTGTGGAGAATCCCAGAAAGCCCGTCATCAACATAAGCACTCCTTCTTTTAAGGGAGATGCATATTACGGATATGAAGTCATACTGGATGCGATCTTCAACAAGTTCGTTCCTGTAAGCGATGAAAAGGATCCAAAGCTTGTAAACCTGTTCGGAGTGATCCCGGGATTCGATCCGTTCTTCAGGGGCGACTTAAATGAGATAAGAAGACTTCTTGAAAAACTGGGACTTAAGGTAAATACATTCTTTACCCCGGACCAGACCTTCGAGAAAAATGTACTGGGAGCTGCCAAGGCGTCATACAACATACTGCTCTCACCCGTATGGGGAACAACCGTTGTAAAGAATTTCGAAGAGGTTCACGGAACTCCTTACTACCAGACTAACCTTCCCGTAGGTGCGATCCAGACGGCAGAGTTTTTAAGGGGCGTAGCCGAAAAGCTTGAGATCTCTTCAGAGCTTGTCGAGAAGGTCATCGCCGAAGAGGAAGAGGTTTACTACAGCGACTTCATCCGTGCTGCGGATACGATCACAAACCGTCAGTGGTACTTCTACTCTGCAACGGTCACCAATTCAAACTATGCGATTCCGATAGGAAGATTCCTGTATGAGGAACTCGGATGGCATCAGGAGGATACCTTTGTCACCGACGTTCTCAAGCCGGTGAAAAAGAGGGCACTGACCAAGGCGTTTGAAGAAGCAGACTTCGGTTCGAAGCTTACGCTTGATACAGATACCCAGCGTATCAGCAGGACACTCAACAAGACGAGGCCCCGCAACAGGGGACAGAGATACTGGGATAACAACACTCCGTTCTTCATCCTCGGAAGCTCGCTCGACAGAACCACTGCCGCAGAGGTAGGCGGTCAGACACTTCCGATAAGCTTTCCTTTGAGCTCCAGACTGATAACCACACACGCATACGCGGGATACAAGGGTGCACTTCTTCTCGTTGAAGATATTTTCAGCACACTGCTTGCCTGACGAAAGGGGATAGAAATGGCAGAAACAACAGAAAAGTCAAATTATTATGCACAAGCCATGCCGCCCGTCAGAGATACGAGGCTTCAGATTGCCGATACCTTCAGCGGATGTGCATGCGAAATGTCCAAATGTCTCGAAGGAGGATGTGCTCTCAGGAAGAACAGAAGCTTCTGGCAGACCAATGCCTGTCAGATGTCCCTCACTCTGATGATGTGCTCCACGGTACAGAATTCGGTCGTGGTCATGCACGGACCGATAGGATGCGGAACCCAGCTTCACGGTCTTTCGGCCAATGCTCTGAAGGGAAAGGTAAACAGAAATCTTCCCGATCAGAAGGCGCCGGTATGGTTATCATCCAATCTCGGTGAGACCGATGTCATTAACGGCGGAGAGAAGAAGCTTCAGGAGACCATCGAGTACGCTGACAGGACCTACAGACCCGAGATCATCTTTGTTGTTGCGACATGTGCTCCCAACATAATCGGTGATGATGTTGAGAAGGTCGTGGATATAACAAACAAGACATGTGCGGCTCAGGTAACTGCGCTCCATTGCCCCGGTTTCAGATCAAGGGTTGTCGCATCCGCATATGACAGCTTCTACCACAGCCTTATAAGACATATCAACTTTAAGGCGATCCCGTACAAGGATTACGTTCCCGATAATCCCCAGGATCCCGCAGCGCAGCTCGGAGAAGAGGTATTTAAATACAAGATCGCCCATACCGTCAACCTGTTCAACGCAACTTCGATCGGTTATCAGGATGAGCAGGAGATGGTCAGGCTGCTTACCGCACTCGGTCTCAATGTAAGGGTCTATGCCGAATACTCAAGCGCGGACGACTTCAGGCTCCTTCCCCTGGCGGCACTGAATGTGAGCCTTTGTAACATGCATGACGATTACATGCTCAAGTTCCTGGAAAAGGAATACAACATGCCTTACATAATCGAAGGAATGCCTATCGGTCCCGAGCAGACCAGGAAGTGGCTCGTAGCGATAGGAAAGTTCTTCGGACTTGAGAAGGAAGCTAATCTTCTTGCCGACTACGAGGAGAAAAAGCTTGAGGAAGCGGTTGATGAGGTCAAGGATTCCTTTGCCGGAAAGAGAGTATTCCTCGGAGGAGGAAGCGTAAGAGTTGCGGCTGAAGCGATCGCACTGAAGAAGATCGGACTCGATGTCATAGGAATAAGAGGTTACAACATCGACTCTAATGCAAATCCCGTATTCGACGATCTCGGTGAAGAGCTTCCCGATGTTCCTCTTTCGGTGAGCAACCAGTCCTACGAATTTGTAAACCAGCTCACAAAGCTGAAACCTGATCTTGTCATCACTCATAACGGATCGCATGCGATACCTGCGAAAATGGGATACCCTTCGATACAGCTGTTTGATGCGGGAGCGGCATTCTTCGGATACACAGGTTTCTACTATCTGGTAAAGAAGATCAGGTTTGCTCTTGAGAACAATAACCTGGCCAAGAATATAAAAGCTCATGCCAAATTACCCTATACCGAGGAATGGTATGAGAAGGATGCATTTGCATATCACAAAGAATGATCATAAGGAGTTAAGAAAATGCCGAAGTACAGACAGATTGCCATCTACGGAAAGGGTGGCATCGGAAAATCCACCACAACGCAGAATCTGACCGCGGGACTTGCGGAAAGAGGAAAGAAGGTAATGGTTGTGGGATGCGACCCCAAAGCAGACTCAACAAGACTGCTCCTCGGAGGTCTTGCACAGAAAACCGTTCTCGATACGGTACGTGTTCAGGGAGAAGATGATATCGAACTCGATACGATCATGAAGGTGGGATTCGGAGGAACACTCTGTGTTGAATCCGGCGGTCCCGAGCCCGGCGTAGGATGTGCGGGACGAGGCATCATAACTTCGATCTCGACACTCGAAAATCTCGGAGCATACGAGGAAGAGGATCTCGATTTCGTATTCTACGATGTCCTCGGAGACGTTGTTTGCGGAGGATTTGCAATGCCCATCCGTGAAGGAAAGGCTAAGGAGATCTATATCGTTGCAAGCGGAGAGATGATGGCTCTTTATGCGGCTAACAATATCGCAAAGGGTATTTCAAGATATGCCCAGTCCGGAGGAGTAAGACTCGGAGGCATCATCTGCAACTCAAGAAACGTTGATAATGAGAAGCCTCTTCTTGAAGCATTTGCCAAGGAACTGAACACAAAGCTTGTGTACTTTATCCCCAGGAACAATATCGTTCAGCATGCGGAGATAAGAAAGCAGACCGTCATACAGTACAAGCCTGATTCATCACAGGCTGAGGAATACAGAAAGCTTGCGGATGCGATCATCGAGAACGAGGATTTCACGATCCCCACACCCATGACCCAGGAAAGGCTTGAAGAGATACTGTTTGAGTTCGGACTTATGGATCTTCCCGAATACCAGATCTGATCATAAAGGAGATGAAAAAATGAAATTAAGATTAGCAAGAAAAATATCACTGCTTGTATTGGCCACATACCTTGTGTGGACCCTGGCAGCCTGCGGAACCGCAATAAGCGGATCCGGATCTAATGATGACTGCTGTGAACCGGAGACGGGTGATTGCTGCAATGCGGGCTTCAGCGATGACTGCTGTGATGACGGAAACAGCAACGCTGCTCTTGCGGAGCATGCCGGAACTGCCGATGTTAACTATGCCGAGCTTTCCGATGAGGAGCTCGAGGCTCTGTATCTTGCAGAACCCGCAGCCGGACGTACGATTCATATCGGTTACTCGGGCGGACTTTGCCAGGCTGCGATACCTGTTGCCCAGCACTACGGATTTTTTGAAGAAGAAGGTCTTACCACTGAACTTGTAAGCTCCGATGACGCAAGAGATGCACTTGCTGCGGGCAAGATCGACACATCTGCGGGAATGATCGCACAGTGGCTTACCTCGGTTCAGAACGGCGTTGATATCAGATTTACTCTCGGACTTCACACCGGATGTGCGGCTGCGGTTGTTCTTCCCGATTCCGGATACGACGGATTCGAGAAGGGTATGAAGATCGGATTTGTCGGAGCATTCGGAGGCGTATATCACAACATTGCACTCAGATTTGTTGCTCATGACGGTTTCTCGTCGGATGATTTTACCTGGCTCGGATTCGATCAGAGCGCGATCCTTCTGGCACTCCAGGAGGGTGAGGTTGATGCGATCGTAGTAAGCGAACAGCTCAGCCAGCAGTGGGTTGATGACGGTGATGTCAAGACCATCAGATCACTTACCACAGATGATGATTTCAAGGATGAGGCATGCTGCGTTCTCGGAATTTCGGGAACATTCCTCGAGGAGAATCCCGTAACTTCATACAAGATAACCCGTGCGGTATACAAAGCTTCTCTCTGGATCGCAGAAAGTGAAGAGAACAGACTTGAAGCTGCAAAGATGATGGTTGAAAACGGTTATGTATCCGGAACACCCGAGTATTCGTTCAAGCTTCTCAACTATTACAGATTCGGACTCACCCCGGTTGAAACCGCAAAATCACTTTACGACTCGGTGGATGAGTACATCCAGCTCGGAATCCTCAGCAAGGATACCGATCCGGAGAAATTCAAAGAACAGATCTATTATGCATATGATTTAGGGGACCTGTAAGGTTCCACGTCAGGAGGCTTAAGTGGCGGAGCAGAAGATTTCCTTAAAAGAATTAAATACTCTCGAACTGGAGAGAAAACATATATCTACTGCCGGTAAGGTATTACAGAGGATACTCACGGCACTTCCGATAGTTGCAGGTCTGCTGCATCTTATCGAATACATGTTTATTCCCAATAAGGGAATGAATACCTGTACCGCCACCTATGCATACATCCTTATTTTCTTTATCGGTGTCTGGGCGGTACTGTACATAATCTCGTTCTTCAATTTTGCACTGTACAAAAAGATAAATCATGATGCCCCTCTGTATGCAGTGATATTCCTGCTGCTGGCAGCTTATGATTATGCGACGCTCAAGACCGGAAAGCTTCTCATGCCCTACTTTCCCTGGGTCGATAAGATCATCAATTCAGTCATCAGCGACAGGGTGAAGCTTCTCGACAGTGCATATCATTCGCTGAAGCTTCTCTTTACCGGATACTTCGGCGGAGTTATCGCAGGCTTTATCTGCGGAATAGGTGCCGGCTGGTCTTCGAAGATCCGTTACTGGGTAAATCCCTTTGTCAAAATACTCGGTGCCATACCTACAACCACCTATATGCCGATCATCATGATCCTCGCATCATCACTGTTCGGAGGAAGCGCGTTCCTCATCGGACTCGGCGTGTGGTTTCCCGTAACCGTATCCTCACTCACCGGTGTGAGCAATATCAATTCACACTACTATGAGGTGGCTAGGACCCTCGGAACAAGTAAGATCGGAATCCTGTTCAGAGTTGTTATACCTGCGGCTATGCCTACCGTGTTCGGAGGACTTACTCAGGGCATGAGCGTGGCGTGTATCACACTTATGGCTGCCGAGATGATGGGTGTCGAATCCGGTCTCGGATGGTATATCAACTGGCAGAAGGGATGGGCTGAGTTCAGTAAGATGTATGGTGCGATAATCATAATCTGTATCATATTCGTATTGGTCAACACATTGCTGGGCGTGATAAAGGGTTATGTGCTTCGCTGGCAGAAAGGGGCAAATTCCTGATGGGAAAAGGACATATTGAGATAAACGGTGTCACCAAGATATTCCGCAGAACCGACGGAAGCGACACTCTTACCGCACTGGACAATATACAGCTTGATATTAAAGCCGGTGAATTCATAGCATTTGTAGGCGCGAGCGGATGCGGTAAATCCACGCTCCTGAGATTGATCGCAGGCCTTGAAACACCGACTATCGGTAACATTCTTTCGGATGGTGAAGAGATCACATCCACAAGTGAAAAAAGAGGACTTGTATTTCAGGATCATGCGCTTTTCCCCTGGCTTACCGTATGGGATAACGTAAGATTCGGCCTTAAGTCTACCGGAAAAAAGGACAAGACAGAGCTGGCAGAACATCTTCTCGATGTTGTCGAACTCGGCAATTTCAAGAAATCATATCCTTACCAGTTATCGGGAGGTATGGCTCAGAGAGTAGCTCTTGTAAGGGCTCTTGCCAACGAACCTGATGTGCTTCTGCTGGATGAGCCTCTCGGCGCACTTGATGCGTTTACCAGGATGAATATCCAGGATGCGCTGATCGACCTGTGGAAGGAAAGAAAGAACACGATGATACTGATAACCCATGACGTCGATGAGGCTATCTATCTCGCACAGCGCGTGATCGTAATGTCACCGCGTCCGGGACGTATCGTTGACGATATTCCGATCGAAATGAGTTATCCGAGAAACAGAAGTCATTCCGCTTTTGTCAGATACAGAAATGTCATTCTTGAGAAACTCAATTATGCTCACGAAGAAAGCATTGCGGATTTCAGCATCTGATATGATTTATAATCTATGACCATAACTCAATTAAGATATGTAATTACAATTGATGAAGAGCATTCCATAAACAAAGCATCCGAGCGTTTATATGTATCGCAGCCGGGTTTATCAAGCGCGGTAAGGGATCTCGAGAAAGAACTGGGAATACATATATTCGAAAGGGTGCATAACGGAGTTGCGACCACCGTTGCGGGAAGATCGTTCATAGCCTACGCAAGACATGCTGTGGAAAGCTTTGAACTGCTGGAGGAAAAATACCTTTCGTCCGCAAAACACAGGCCGGAATTTTCCGTCTCGATGCAGCATTATACACTGGCAGTCAATGCATTTATCGATACCGTCAGAGAATATGATCTGGATGAATACCAGTTTTCGATCCGTGAGACCCAGACGGGTGAAGTGATCGAGGATGTCAAAACTTCAAGGAGTGAAGTGGGTGTCATAGCCCTTACGGATTTCAACAGAAAAACCCTGAAGAAACTTTTTTCGGATGCATCTATAGAATTCCATGAACTGTTCAGCAGAAACACATACGTATATCTGAACAAGGATCATCCTCTTGCCAAAAGAGATGAATTGTCCTTAAGTGACCTGCAGGATTATCCATGCATGGTCTTTGACCAGGGTGATAACAATTCATTCTATTACAGGGAAGAAGCGCTAGCGACGTATGACTATAAGAAGATGATAAGCACCAATGAGAGAGCGACATCGATGGAACTGATACTCGGACTTGACGGATATGCGGTGGGAATCGATATGCTCGGTGAAAGTCTGAACGATTCCGACATAATTGCCGTAAAACTCAAAGAGGAAGAGACTCTGACTCTCGGATATATCACAGGCAAATACAGAGAGCTGAGTGATATGGCAAAAACGTTCATACAAAAGCTGGAACAAAGTAAAAATGCAAAATGACAGTTACGAAAAGAGAAGGCGATGAGCCTTCTCTTTTTTTGTGCGCCAAATTATATCTGCCTATAAGGAACGTGTCTTATACAGAAACGAAACCGGATGCTAATATTCATTAACAACAAACAATAAATACACATGAGGAATTGATGATATGGCTAATGTATTCGATTGGAAATTGATATTCACAAATATACCGGAACTTATGAAGTATCTGCCGGTCACACTGGAGGTAACGTTTATCTCTTACTTCATGAGTCTGATAGTGGGACTGCTTGTCGCTCTTATTAAGATCCACAAACCGAAAGGACTGTATCAGCTGACAGCTTTTTATGTATCGTTCACCAGAGGCACTCCGGTACTTGTCCAGCTGTATCTTACGTATTTCGGCATACCGCTCGTGCTCCAGTACATCAATTTCAAAAGAGGAACGAATTATAATGCATCGTTCATACCGAGCATCATCTTTGCACTTGTCGCACTTTCGCTGAACAGTGCGGCATACAATTCTGAATTCATCAGAGCGGCGATCGAAAGCGTTGACAGAGGACAGATAGAAGCTGCCGGATCTATCGGGATGACACCGTTGCAGACACTCAGAAGGATTATCATTCCGGAAGCACTGGTTGTCGCACTTCCTTCGCTCGGAAACGCACTGATAAATATGGCCAAGAGTACATCACTGGTCTACACATGTGCAGTGGTGGATATAACCGCAGGCGGAAAGCTCATTGCGGGAAGAAATTACAGATACTTTGAAATGTATCTTTCACTCTCGATCATATACTGGGTCATCACACTGGTGATCTCGATCGTGTTCGGAATACTGGAGAAGAAATCCAAAGTCGGAGAAAAGGAGATTGTAAAGATCAATGATAGAAATAAGAGATTTGCATAAAAGTTTCAAAAAGCTGAAGGTCTTGAACGGTGTTGATCTTACTGTTGAGGACGGACAAGTGGTCGGCATCATCGGTGCTTCCGGATCGGGAAAGTCAACTTTGCTAAGGTGCATCGATTATCTGGAGAAGCCGAATTCCGGACATATCAGATTCGACGATGTGGATTTCGATGTGAGCAAAGCGACCAAAAATGATGTGAACTACATGAAGTCGCATACAACAATGGTGTTTCAGCAGTTCAATCTTTTTAAGCAGAAGACGGCCCTTGAAAACATCATGGAAGGCCTGGTCATCGTTCAGAAGAAATCCAGGCATGAAGCAAAAGAGATCGCCGAGAAGTACCTGGAGCTGGTAGGACTTTCCGACAGGGCTGACCATTATCCGAGCCAGCTGTCGGGAGGGCAGCAGCAAAGGGTTGCCATCGCAAGAGCGCTTGCACTCGATCCCAAAGTGATCCTGTTTGATGAACCCACATCGGCACTCGATCCCGAGATGATACAGGAGGTTCTCAAGGTCATACAGAAGGTTGCAAAGAGCGGAAAGACGATGGTGATCGTATCGCATGAAATGAATTTTATCTATGAGATATGCGATAAGGTTGTTTTCCTTGAAGACGGAAAGGTGCTTCAGGAAGGAACACCCGCTGAGGTTCTGGTCCATACGGACAATGAAAGGATAAAACAGTTTGTTTCCAAGGTGAACTTCATAGAAACATACGTAAATCAATACAATATCTAATGATACAAAACAGAGGATGGGAAAATGTCAAACACTTTTGATGAACATATAGACAGACGCGGAACTTCAAGCATCAAATGGGATATCATGGCGCAGGATGAGCTTCCCATGTTCATTGCGGATATGGATTTTGTATCCGCTCCCGCCGTCAAGAAAAGGATCGCAGACAGGCTTGAACATCCGGTGTTCGGATATACGAAAGCCCCTCAGCAACTTGTTGACAGTTTTATAAACTGGTTCAGGGAAGAGTATGACTACGATCTGAAAAGAGAATGGGTCGTCCCGATAACCGGAATAGTGCCCGCCCTTTCCGTTGTGAGCAATATAGGCCGAGGAAGCTCGATCACCGTAACGCCCAACTATCATATGCTTCTCGATGCTCCGGGAAAAGCCGGCAATCAAATGATCAGGGTTCCGCTTCATAACGAGAACGAATATTACACCTTTGATTTTGAGGCTTTGAAAAATGCACTTCTTCCGGATACGAAGCTGATTTATCTGTGCAATCCGCAAAATCCGGTAGGAAGGATATACAGCTTATCGGAGCTTAAGCAGTTCGAGCAGTTCGCCCGGGAAAA
The DNA here is from genome assembly GCA_016285265.1 of Lachnospiraceae bacterium. Lineage (GTDB taxonomy): Bacteria > Bacillota > Clostridia > Lachnospirales > Lachnospiraceae > AC2028. The sequence continues at coordinate 2,130 of JAEEQL010000050.1, read as the reverse complement.
CAATCTGACGGTCATCTCCGACGAGATACACTGCGAGCTCTTATACGATTCAAAGCATATACCGTTTCTGACGGTCGGAGATTATTCGTTAGAAAACTCGATCTCATTTTATGCTCCGGGCAAAACATATAACATACCCGGCGTATCGATCGCATTCGCCGTTATTCCGGATGAGGACCTGAGGAACGAATTCAACCGCCTGTCATATGCAATGGGTCACCCCGGACTGTTCAATATCGAGGCGGGGATCGCGGCATATTCCGAATCGGCTTCATGGCGTAGGGATCTGATCGAATATCTCAGGGGCAACAGGGATTATCTTGAATCCGAACTCGGAAAAAGATTCAAGGACGCAAGATTCACCCATACCGAGGCAACATATCTTCAGTGGGTGAATTTCGGTGAAGGCATAGACGCGGGATTTATAAGAAAGAATGCAAAGGTTGTGCTGACCGACGGAAAGGACTTCGGCGCGGAAGGATATGTAAGGATCAATTTCGGATGCCCCAGGGATTACATAACCGAAGCACTTGATCGTATTGAAAAGGCAATAGCCAATAAATAAAAAGGAGAAAAATTATGAAAAAAAATCTGAACATTAAAAAAGCAAAGTTAGCTGCTGTTGTTATGACGGTACTGTCACTGTTGGCAGGATGCGGAGGCGGAAGTACTTCATCTGCGCAGCCGGCTGCTTCCGGACAGGCTTCGGGATCGTCACCCCAAACTCAGGAAGCAGATGCACCTGCTGGAGAGACCGCTGAAGCGACGACAATACTTATCGGTACCGGCGGTTCACCCAAGCCATGGCTCTGGGTCGAAGAGGACGGCACCATTGCCGGATATGATGCGGAAGTTATCTATGCCGTCGACGAACTTCTTCCCCAGTATGAATTTGTTTTTGAAAAGACAGAGTTTGCAAGTCTCTTCACCGGAGTTGATTCCGGCCGATATGTAATGGCGGTCAACAACTTTGCATGGAGAGAAGAACGTGCCGAGAAATATCTCTACGGAGATGAATACGTATGCTATGAGAAGAAAGTGATCATAGTGAAAAAGGGAAATACCGACATCAAGTCACTGGCCGATATAGGAGGACACAGCACCTATACATCGGGAACGGGTCTTGCATCCCAGCTTTTCCTCGAGGATTACAACGTAAAGAATCCCGATAACCCGGTTGAACTCGTGTTCTCCGATGCGGATACGCTTAAGACCATCCAGGATATCGTTGCCGGAGTTGTTGATTTCGGATTCCTTGACCAGCCCATGCTCAGCGTTTATCTCGAATCATATCCTTCGCTTTACGAAGATCTTGACATTATCGAACTTACGGATGAGGAGACCGAATCGATCAATCCTCCCTATACCTATTTTATCTTTGCAAGGACCGCACAGGGCGAAGAAGTAAAGGCTGCAGTGGACGGAGCGCTCAGGGAGCTCAAGGATAACGGAAAGATCACCGAACTGTCACTCGAATATATCGGATATGACGTAACCGGAAGATAAAGAATTCGGAGGATTCACATGATAGCGATAACCCATGCCAATGTGTTTGACGGACTTAATGACAGCTACCGCGAAAATGTATCCGTTGTGATAGAAGACGATCATGTTCTCGAGATCACGGAAGAAGACATCTCCGAAGGGAATTTTGAAAGAGTGATCGATGCCGGCGGTAAAACGGTGATCCCGGGACTCGTTGACAGCCATGTTCATCTGATGTTCGGAGACGGAAGACTTGATGAACTGACGGTTCACGGAGTCAGAAACGCAAGGAATTTCCTTTATGCCGGATTCACAACGGTAAGAGATGCGGGCGGTGCCGTCTACGGGATCAAAAAAGGTATCGATGACGGTATCATAGAAGGTCCGAGGATATTTCCTTCCTACAGTTTTATATCCCAGACATGCGGGCATGGGGATTTCAGGGAAAGCAGGGGAGCGGCGAGAATAGCTGATCATATATACACATCACCGAATCTGATGAACGGACAGTCCTATATTGCGGACGGTGTGCCCGAAGTGCTTAAGGCGGTCAGGGAGCAGCTGTTCATGGGAGCATCCCAGGTCAAGATCATGGCGGGCGGAGGTCTTTCATCCCCATACGACCCGGTGCAGACGCAGCAATAT
>JAEEQL010000175.1 GCA_016285265.1 Lachnospiraceae bacterium | reverse complement strand
CAAGACCGGACTTCAGTTAAACAAGTAATGGAAAGTACATTTGCGGGCATTCCCGTATCAGTTGAATATAAGAAAACATCCCGCCTTTCGATGACCTTCGATAAAGGCGGGACTCTTATTGTGACCGCACCGCTCCGTGCAACCGAAAGCGACATCCTCAGATTCTTAAACGACCACAGACGCTGGATAAGGATACACTATACCAAAGCAGTTGCCTTTGCCGAGGCCCATGAGGATATCAGGGTCGAAGAAGGCGGGCTCCTCCCCTACCTCGGCGAAAACCTCACCGTTCACATAGGAGGAAAGACCCGCACGACCAAAACGGAAAATGAGATCATCTTCCCCGAAGGAGCGGACGAAGAGGAATACATTAAGTGGCTCAAGAAGAAAGCAAAGGAATACCTTCCCGCAAAGCTTGCCCTTATAAGCGAAAGTACCGGCATCCCTTTCCGAAGGACAAGGATATCCGGCGCCAAAAAGAGCTGGGGGTCATGCTCCCCCGACGGAACGATCTCCCTTTCCTGGAGACTTATGATGTGCCCGCCCGAGGAGATAGATTACGTTATCGTACACGAGCTGTGTCACAGACTTCATATGGACCACTCCAAGGAATTCTGGGCCGAGGTCGAATCACGCATGCCCGATTACAAAAAAAGGAAGAAATGGCTCGACGCCAATTCCTTCCTGATGGACCTATTCGAGTGACCCGTCCGCACCTTTCCTGGGCGCAGACCGGTCACTTTTCTTGTATGGGAAATACGAATTCCGTCACGAACTCATGCCCGTAAGGCTTAGGCAGGCATTCCACCGACATATCCCCGCCGTATTTTAACGCAGCTTCCTTGGCATTCTTAAGTCCAAACCCATGCTCGAATTTATTCGCCTTGGAGGAGATAATGGTGTCTCCTACATATACCGGAGCATCGATACAGGGATTAGTCATGGATATCATGAAGAACTTCTCCGTCTTCTTGAAGTTCAGTTCTATGACCTTATATGAAGGATCGAGATCCACGAATCTTGCATCCGAGACCGCCTCTATGGCATTATCCAGGATATTTCCCAGGATCTTGCACATATCAACCGGCGAAAGATCGATATCCGTAATAACTCCCGAAACCTTTAAGGTTACCCCCGCTTTTTCCGCCTTGCTCTTTTTATCCGAGATTATCGCATCCGCGATGGTATCCCCGGTGTGGGCGCTGACATCCGCACTTTCTATCTGTTGCGTCATCTCACCCAGATATTCCTTCATCGCATCATAGTCTTTCTTTTCCAGGAGCATGGACAGAACCTGCATATTGTTCTTCATGTCATGCCTCATGGAACGGATCTTCTTATTCGCCTCCGCACTGGCTTCGAAGTATCTTGCTTCCGACTCCACCAGTTCTCCGTTCACGCGGTTTATCTCGAGCAGATCCTGTCTCTCCTTCCGGGCCGCCCTTATATAGAATATCATCGTGACAAAGGCAAGTGCCGAGAGCATGAATAACAGATACTGTGGCTTGTCAAGAATAAAGGGCTCTCTCTCCAGATCCACGATTGGAACAAATGCCGCGAAGATGTTGAGCACAAGGAAGAGTCCGAGGATGAGTGAAAGAGGAAGCGGCGAATCATCCTTCTTTTTGCGCATCCTGGCTATCAGGTAAAAGAGAACATACTCGAAGAGGATCGCAATGATATTATAACGGGAATAACGGAGTGAAACATACAGGTCGACCTGATCGGTGGACGAGTATATGATCTCCCTGAGTCCGCTGAGGAGCGAATTGATATCGGTCAGAATGTCCATCGACATGAAGACTATGAATATCCTCTTCCATCTCTTCTCTATCAGGTTCTTTCCGATGTAGATCATCAGAGTAATGGAAGTTACGACGAGCACGACGTCCGTCACAAGATTTATATTCTCACCGAAATCAAGCTCTACCAGGGAAAATCCGATCCCGTAAATAAGCCCGAAGACCAGCGCCACAATATAGGTGCGCCTCGTGTTTTTAAGCTTGTACCTGAGAACCTCCGCGATAAAGTAAACATTCAGAGGGGCATACAGTATCGCAGGCAGTATTATCGTGAATATGTACATCATCTTCCCGTTCTCCGTATGAATTCAAAAAGCTTCTGCTTTACATCCTGTGCGGCGCTTCTCGATACCGGAAGCATGTCACCGTTATCCATGTTCACATCGCCGCTTCCGAGCTTTGAAACCCTCGCAAGATTTATATAGTATGAACGGTGGCACTTGAAGAAATCCTTCGACACGGCATCCACAAGCTTCATGCCCTCGGCGAACTTCATCCTCACCTCGGCACTGTCACCTGCGAAAACAAATCTTGTCGAATTATTCGCAGCCTCTATATAAACAAGCGAAGATATCGGACGGATGACTTCCTCACCGTCAACCCTCAGAACTATCTTCTCTTCAACCTTTATCCTGTTCTCGAGATCCTTTAAAGTCTCCCTGAGCTTCTCCCTGTCCACGGGCTTTCCCAGGAACCTGAACGCACCGACCTCATAGCCGTCCATCGCCATCTCCGTATGGCTTGTCATGAAAATAATAGGGATATCCTTAGAATATGTCCTGATGACGCGGGCCGTCTCCATACCGTCCATTCCCTTCATCTCGATATCAAGGAATACGGCATCAAGAGCGAATCCCGTTTTGAAACTGTCTATGATCGCTTTTCCGTCGGAATAGTGAAAACAGCTCACCTCGCCCTTTCCGTAGAGCGAGGTGATTGTTTCATCTATCTGTCTTCTGAATATACTTTCGTCATCTACAATAGCTATACGCATATAGTTATTCTATCACTTATCCGACAGTCTTACCATTATCAAGAGTGATGACCCTGGTGCCGTAGGAAGCGCACTTTTCGGAGTGGGTTACCTGAAGAATGGTCATACCCTTTTCCTGATTGAGCTTCTTGAAAAGCTCCATGATCTCTACGGTTGACTTCGAATCAAGGTTACCGGTGGGCTCGTCCGCAAGGATGACTGCGGGATTTCCGAGAAGTGCCCTTGCGATCGCAACTCTCTGCTGCTGGCCTCCGGAAAGAGTGTTGGGCATTGCCTTTCTCTTCTCGGTAAGTCCGGTGATATCAAGGATCTCATCAAGCTGCTTTTTAAGCTCGCTCTTCTTCCTGCCGTTTACGGTCTCGGGAAGGAGGATGTTGTCCTCAACATTGAGGTTCATTACCAGGTTGTAGAACTGGAATACGAATCCGAGCTTGTCGAGTCTGAGCTTGGAAAGCTTTGAATCCTTGAGCGATCCGATGTCCTCTCCGCAGAGAG
>JAEEQL010000174.1 GCA_016285265.1 Lachnospiraceae bacterium | reverse complement strand
CGTTTATGAGCTTCCGGATTTTGACTGGGCGATTTTTGATTGTTACGGTCCTTGCCCTAAGGCGCTTCAGGACGTAAATACTAAAATCTGGAAAGAGTGGCTGCCGGGCAACCCTGACTTTGAGTTTCCGGGCCGCGTAAATATTGAGTGGTATGGAGATGGAGACCCGAGTGCTTCGGATTATCACGCTGCAATCTGGATTCCTGTAAAGAAGAAGTAAGCAGGGAGGGCGGAAAGAATGAATCAGACCGTTTTGGATTGGCTTTTGGAGGATACAAATCCTGAGGTAAAGCTCAGAACCCTGAAGGAGTATGAACATTTACAGGACAATGATGAAACTGTTATAGCATGCAAAAATGAACTGCTTGGCAGTAAAGTATACGAGCGCGGACTTAAAAAAATCGGTAAAGAAAAAAACTGGGACAAGTATGATGCGATCCTTGGCTTTGCCGAATGGGGGCTGACAAGGGACGATATCGGAAAGGATATCGATAGTGAGGTGTTTGGCCTGATTGAAAACACAGGCTTTAAAATGTTGTGCGGCGAGCCGCTTTTGCTGAGGAACCTGGTTAAACTGGGATATGGTCAGGAAGATGTTATAAAAAACGAGATTGAAAGTGTTCTCAGACTGATTCAGGAAGACGGCGGATTCAGGTGTATCAGTACTAACAAGAAGATCAATAATCCAAATAAACCTCATAAAAGCTGTGCGCGTCTGACAGTGGAATACCTTTTGCTGGTCGCGGAGCTTTCACTTAAAGGGTACAAACCTGAATGTGCTGACGTCTTGGTACATTATTTTACAAAAAGAAACATTTTCTACCGAACAGACGATATGAAAACGCCCATGGTAGACGTTATGTTAGGGACATTCTACCCGCCGGATCCGATTAAAATCGGAGCTCACCAGATTATATATGCACTGCATGTGTTGGGATGTACACCTGATTCAGAAGCCATGCAGGCCGGGTACAGAGTGCTGGATCAACACAGACTGGAGAATGGCAGATATGTGTTGACTGCATCCAAAAGTGTACCGGCATTCAAGGTCGGAAATGTCGGAGAAGAGAACAAGTGGGTAACATTTTACGCATACATGGCGCAGGAATAGGAAGCAAGCATGAATAAGGAATGGTCGGAACTTAATAAGACGATGCAGACAGAACTTAAGAAGAGAGGTACATTCAATCAGGGTATATTTTCACTCATGAAGTTGCGAGATGAGTTATGGAATACGATTCTTTCTCTGAAGAATGAACTGAGCAGTGATGAGTTCAATGCAATACCGTTTATAAATGCAGAAGGCTATCATAGTAAGACGATAGCATACTCTCTGTGGCATGTTTTCAGGATCGAAGATATTGTTGCTCATACGCTGGTAGCAGAGGATCAGCAGGTTTTCTTCAAGGGAGACTATCAGAAGAGGATTAATGCTCCGATCATCACAACCGGGAATGAACTTGTGAAGCAGGAAATTGCAGATTTTTCGAAAGAACTTAATCTGGATGAACTGTATCATTATATCGGTGAAGTAAAAGACAGTACCGAGGTGGTACTGGAAAGCCTTTCTTTTGATGATATTAAAAAGAAAATTTCGGACGAAACAAAAGAGAATCTGAGATCGCTCCATGTGGTAAGCGAAGATGAAAATGCCGTCTGGCTCATCGATTATTGGTGCAACAAGGATATTCGTGGATTGATCCAAATGCCGTTTTCCAGACATTGGATTATGCATCTTGAAGCGTGCCTGAGAATTAAAAGTAAGATTCATACGTAAAGAAATACAGCGAAAGGAACAATATGATTAAGTGAGCGAATGCAGAAGACACCGAAATACTTGCAGCATTGGCGATTCAAATGTGGACGGGTCACAACCTGGAGAATTTGGCAGAAGAGTTTCGCAAACTGGTGATGAATGAGGAAGCGGTCTGCTTTATCAAATATGAAGATGATAAGCCAATCGGATCATATGTTTCAAGAAGGATATATAGATAATTATGCTCGATGGTGTGCAACTTATAGTTGCGTGAATCGCAGAAAGAGCGCTTCCCGGTTGGTGGAAAGGTTCGCATATATCAGGTAATCTATACTTGCCACGCGGGGCAAAAATGAAAAAAAGCAAGTATGGATGAAAAGGAGAATCGACATGAGTTTTGGAAAGAACCTTCAGTATTTACGCCAGCTTAGTAAGAACATGACACAGGAAGCTCTTGCGGAGAAGCTGAACGTAAGCCGTCAGACTATCTCAAAATGGGAGATGGATACTGCGAATCCCGAAATGGATAAGGCACTTGAAATATGCAGGATATTTAATTGCTCTCTGGATAATCTTTTCAGGGAAGAAATGGATAAACGCAGTGATGCCTATTCAAACCTGCGTATAGAAGAAGTCGCCGGTTTCTGTTACATAGAGCATACAGTGATCAGTACAGATCCTGAGAGTGACGCAATCAGCCGAATGTATAAAATTGCAAAAGAAAACGGTATTGAAAATCCGAGGGTGGTCGGATGGGATTTTCCGAATCTCTCACAGGAGCAGGTGAATGTCTTTAATATGCATGGATATACGGCAGCATTGATATTGCCTAAGGGAGTAAAGCCCGAAGGATATCAGATCAAGGAGCAACCCGCACATAAATATGTGGCCATTCACATTGAAAGACCATATGATAACCCCTTTGTAACAATACCGGGAGCATATCACACCCTGTTTGATTTTATGAGGACGAACGGTTTGGAACGTGTTGATAATGGAGTGATCCCCTGTTTTGAAACGGATGGAGAGAGCATGGACGTTTATATTGCATGTAAGTGAGGCGTGGCCTATGAGTTTACAGTTATTAAAGGCAGGCACTTCCGATGCGCTTACATTGAACGGAATATCGAAGCGTGCATTTGACAGTGATAATCTAGTCGGGGCACCATCACCGGGTGGCCCACCCGGATATATGTCATTGCCGTTTCATACGAAAATGGCCAGGCAGGGGCATCTGTATAAACTGACAGATGAAGGCCTGATTGTCGGCGGTGCTATTCTTTTTCTCAAAAATGATGTTTTGAATGTTGGCAGGATATTTATTGCGCCGGAACATTTCCGAAAAGGATATGGGATTTTTATGATGCATGAAGTGGAGAACATGTTCCCGGAAGTAAAAGAGTTTACGCTTGATACCCCTGTTTGGAATGCCAGGACAAACAGTTTTTATTCTAAGCTTGGCTATAAAGAAATAAAGCGAGATAAGGAGTTTGTGTTTTATTCAAAACATCGCTGATGCCTGCTCTCGAGAAAAAGTG
>JAEEQL010000173.1 GCA_016285265.1 Lachnospiraceae bacterium | reverse complement strand
ATAAATGATATCATCGTAAGGCTTCAGGAGATCGTTGATAGTGTTCCGGCAAGGGACAAGCGCGGCAATACGGATGAAGAGACAGAAGAATTCTATAATTCCCTGGAAGCAGTAGAGGATGCTTTTCTTGAAGTCGTTGAGGAAATATCACCGGGTGATCTTTGCCTGAAGCCGGGCCTGCTTGATCAGATCTGCAGACTGGCAATAAAAGCGGATGAAGTTTACGTTGACGGTGAAGATAAGGACTATTCGGGTTATCAGGACAGGCTGCCGTTCAGACTTTACGACCATCTTGAATGGTGGACGGTTCCGATACCAGAATTGCTTATGGATGAGCTTAAGCGGCATCTTCCGAATACCAGACTTTGAAATGTATTACGATAACGGGCGCTGTTATGCTCCGATGGTCCGAAAAAAGAAGGGATGCTGATCTAATGAACATACAGATTTTTGGAACAAAGAAATGCAACGATACAAAGAAAGCGGAGCGCTTCTTTAAGGAGCGTGGCATCAAGTACCAGTTTATCGACATGAAGGAGAAGGGCATGAGTAAGGGGGAGTTCACTTCTGTTGCCCAGGTCAATGGCGGCATTGATGCCATGCTGGATCCAAACTGCAAGGATCAGGATACACTTGCCCTGATTCGGTATATCGCAGAAGAGGATAAGCTTGAGAAGATTCTGGAGAATCCGCAGGTAATCAAGACGCCTGTTGTCAGAAACGGAAAACAGTCCACCCTCGGCTACCAGCCGGATGTGTGGAAGAAGTGGGAGTAGATGAGGTAGTAACAAATGGCAAGAAAAGCTTTTGTTTACATACATGGCAAAGGTGGTACAGCCTCTGCTTCGGAATATTTTAAGCCATTTTTCTCGGATTGTGATACCTACGGCTTTGATTATAAATCCGAGAATCCATGGGAAGCGGAAAATGAGTTTAAAGAGTATTTTACAAAGCTATCACAGGAATACACATCCATTACTGTCCTTGCATCCAGCTTGGGGGCGTACTTTCTAATGATTTCAGGAACAGGCACGATGATCCGGAAGGCGTTCTTTGTTTCACCGATTGTAGATATGGAACGTCTGATACAGGATATGATGAAGCGTGCGGATATATCGGATGAGGATCTGAGAGCGAAAAGCATAATTCCTCTTTCCGAAGGCGAAGTCCTCTCTTGGGAATATTTGGTGTGGGTGAGAAAGCATCCGATCGTATGGAATGTACCGACTCATATTCTGTATGGAGAGAAGGATCATTTTCAAACAATTGACACGATGAAAAGATTCTCCGAATCGGTAGACGCCGACTTGACGGTAATGCCCAATGGAGAGCACTGGTTCCATACAGATGAACAGGACGAATTCAGAAAAAAGTGGCTTAACAGTATTCAAAAATGAAGGTAAGGAGCATCGAAGAAAAAAGATGTTGACAGCATAAATAATGACGAGTATATTATGTTCTAATAATTTGAAAGGAAATCCGGTGACATGATGAAATCCTATCTTACCTTTAATACAGTCACTACAAAGCCCGCTTATGAAGCCAACGGGTTTGTTTCTGTATGCAAGATAAGGTCGGATATAAAGATGGATTCATAAGAAGTATCGGATTCACGTGAAAAGAAATCAGAAGACCTTATCAAGCTTACCGGAGTTTGATAAGGTCTATTTTTATTCAAGGGAGGTATTCATATGGATTTACATGATTTTGATGATGTGGCAGAAAACTATGATCTCTATCTGGAGGAAATGTACAGAAGTGAGGATAACCATGCGGGATTTCTGGATTTCTATCTGGAGTTTGCCAGAGAATACGGAAAAGATGGTGTAATCGATATAGCCTGTGGAACCGGGGCTGTTTTGCTTTACCTTGCACAGCATGGAATATATGCTGACGGTACGGATCTGTCGGAGGCAATGTGTCGTGTGGCAGGTGAAAAGGCAAAGAAGGAAGGCTTTGACCTTAATATTTTTCCTGCAAATATGACTGATTTCAAGAGCGATAGGCAATACTCCTGCGCGATCATAGCACGGAGCGGTTTCATGCATCTTATCACGCCTGAACTACAGAGGGCTGCGCTCATTAATATCCGCGAGAACCTGGTGGATGGCGGAATGCTGACGTTCAATACATTTGATCCGCACCCTGTTTTTCAGGCTCAGCAAATGAACACGAAGGATACGGATTATTCCTTCCGCTTGGAATATGTGAATAAGGACGGAAAACGCGAGAAATTGTATAACGCGATCTCCTATGATCCTTATACGCAGATCATGAGCGGCAACTGGAAGTTTGAAACGCTGGACGACTATGGCAATGTCATAGATGAAAGAGTACGTCCGCTGAAAATGCGCCAGACATATCGTCAGGAAATGAAGTATCTGCTGGAACTGACGGGCTATGAGATCGTAAATGTGTATGGTGGATACAGAAAAGAATCCGGCGATGGATCGGCTAAAAATGTCATATGGTGCGTAAGAAAAAAGTAGACAGGGAGATAGAAATTATGGAAAGAAGGATAGAAACGGAAAGACTGATCTTAAGGACGGTTACTGTCGACGATGCGGAGGCAATCTTTAAATGGGCTTCGGATCCGGATGTAAATAAATATATGATATATCCGATTCATCCGAATGTTGAAGTTACAAGGGAATGGCTGAAAAGCAGAGATATAGATGGTACGGATGAATTCGACCTGGGATTTGTTCTGAAAGAAACGGGAGAACTGATTGGGCAAGGCGGATTATTTTATAAAGACGATCTTGATGCCTGGAGCATCGGTTATAATCTCAGGAAAGATTACTGGGGACAGGGACTGGTACCTGAGGCAATACAGGCTATCATAGATTATGTAGATCAGGAAAAAGGTGTAAGGGCCATCGTGGGTGAATTTGCAAAAGAAAACGGTAAGAGCAGGCGGGTTATGGAGAAACTCGGCATGACATACTGGAAGGATGGCAGTTATACAAAAACCGACGGAAGCGTAACTTATGAGAGCTGCAAGTACAAAAAGGAGTACAGAAAATAGTAGGAGGAGAGAAATAAGATGGCAGAAAAAATCGTACAGACAGCAGGAAGAGATCAGCTTGGTGAGTTTGCGCCGATGTTCGCACACTTAAATGATGACGTACTCTTTGGTGAGGTATGGAATGAAGAAGCAATAGATGTTAAGACAAAATGCATCATTACGGTAGTTTCACTTATGGCTTCCGGTATTACAGATTCATCGCTTTCATATCATCTTCGGAATGCGAAGGCTCATGGCGTTACAAAGGAAGAGATTGCTGCAATTATAACTCAT
>JAEEQL010000049.1 GCA_016285265.1 Lachnospiraceae bacterium | reverse complement strand
GTTATTCCTTTGCACAGGAATACGGAGAGAGCGGTTTCTTCGATAACGAAGAGTATCAGGAGAGATTCTACAGACTCTGGGAAAAGCTTGCGAAGGAATTTGCCGGTTACGGAGATAAAATATCCTTCGAGCTTCTGAATGAGGTTACCAGCAAGGAATACAGTGATTCCTGGAACAGGATCTCCACCGAATGCATAAAGAGGATACGTGCGATCGCTCCCGATACCTATATCCTTCTCGGCGGTTATTACAACAACAGCATTGTCGCTCTTAAGGATCTGGCTATGCCGGTTGATGATCACGTCGTTTACAATTTCCATTGCTACGATCCCCTGATCTTCACACACCAGGGTGCGGGATGGGTTAACGGAATGGATGTAAACTTCAGACTTTCCATCGATGCAACCTTCGGTGAAATGGGTGAAGCAGCAAGAAAGATGTTCGGAGGCGCAGGCCCGGATGTGAGCACCGGAGAAGACGGCGAAAAGCTCAGCAGTGCATATTTTGACAGATGCTTTGCGGAAGCCGTTGCCGTTGCGGAAGAAAGAAACGTACCCCTTTACTGCGGAGAGTACGGTGTGATCGAAAATGCCACTCCCGAAGATACCGTAAAGTGGTATGAGATGATAAGCGAATCATTTAATAAATTCAATATCGGAAGAGCCGCATGGAGCTACAGGTCCATGAACTTCGGACTTTCCGATGACAGACTGTCCGGTGTTCTTGACAGACTTGTAAAATTACTGTGATCTTTTGATGAGTCACAGATCAGAGGTATTTATGACTATTGATGAACTGAAACGTATAAAGGCTGAGGGAAAGTACGACATCGCTCCCGTAAGCCTTGAGATTCTTTCCGATATGAGGACGCCGATCCAGGTGCTCAGGATCCTTAAGAATGTATCGGAGCATTGTTATCTTCTTGAGTCGGCAAAGGAAAACGACAATTTCGGAAGATACACATTCCTCGGGTTTGATCCCCGTCTTGAGATCACCTGCCTTAACGGCAAGATGAAGGTTGGAGATGAGATCATAGAGACCGATAAGCCCGGAGACGAGATAAGAAAGGTTCTGGCCCGCTACAGAAGCCCCAGGATCACATCGCTTCCTCCTTTTACGGGCGGACTTGTCGGATACTTTGCATACGATTACATCAAATATGCGGAAAAGAGTCTTCATCTGACCGAAGAGGATGAGGAGCAGTTCAACGATATCGATCTTATGCTCTTTGATAAGGTCATCGCGTTCGATCATCTCAAGCAGAAGATCGTTCTCATCGTTAATATCCATCTGGATGATATCGAAACGGAATTTGAAAGGGCGAACAGGGAACTTCTTGCACTTAAGGAACTCATCGAAAACGGTGAGATGTGCAGAGATATCAAGGGACATGCCACCGCGGAATTCAAACCCGTATTCGAAAAAAAAGAATTCTGCGAGATGGTTGAAAAAGCAAAGCATCATATCGTTGAAGGCGATATATTCCAGATAGTCCTTTCAAACAAGATGAGCGCACCATTTGAGGGATCGCTGCTCAACACATACAGGATGCTTCGCACCATCAATCCTTCACCCTATATGTTCTATTTCAGCTCCAACGATCTCGAACTTGCCGGAGCTTCGCCCGAAACACTCGTAAAGCTTCAGGACGGTGTGCTCCATACATTTCCTCTTGCGGGAACAAGAAGGCGCGGAGCAGATGAAGCTGAGGATAAGAAACTTGTCGAGGATCTTCTGTCGGATCCCAAGGAACTTGCCGAGCACAATATGCTTGTGGATCTCGGAAGGAACGATCTCGGAAGGATCTCGAAATTCGGAACCGTCAGTCCCGAAAAACTCAGAGAGGTTCAGTTCTTCTCACATGTAATGCATATCGGCTCCACCGTAAGGGGTGAGATCAGGGATGATGAGGATGCGCTTTCTGCAATCGGCGCAGTGCTTCCCGCGGGAACCCTTTCCGGAGCACCCAAGATAAGAGCGTGTGAGCTCATCGATGAACTCGAAGGAAATAAGAGAGGTATCTACGGCGGAGCGATAGGATATATCGACTTTACCGGAAACCTTGATACATGCATCTCCATAAGACTTGCCTATAAGAAAAAGGGCAAGGTGTTCGTAAGGAGCGGAGCGGGCATTGTCGCAGACTCCGTACCCGAATCGGAATTCACCGAATGCATCAACAAGGCCTCTGCGGTTGTAAAGGCCATTTCAATGGCAGAGGAGGTGTAAGGGATGATACTTCTGATCGATAATTATGACAGCTTTTCATACAACCTCTATCAGCTGGTCGGCGAGATCAATCCTGACATTCGTGTCGTCAGAAATGATGCGCTCGGAATTGATGATATACGGGAGCTTAAGCCTTCACATATCATCCTGAGTCCGGGACCGGGAAGACCGGAGGATGCGGGTATCTGCATTGATGTTGTAAAGGAACTTTCCGGAGAGATCCCCATACTCGGTGTGTGCCTCGGACATCAGTCCATATGTGCCGCATTCGGTGCAACCGTAACATATGCAAAGCACCTTATGCACGGAAAGAGTTCGATCGTCACTCTCGATAATACTTCCAAGATCTTCAAAGGCTTCGGAGATAAGACCGAGGTTGCAAGATACCATTCGCTCGCTGCCGATGAAGCAACGATCCCCGATTGTCTTAAAGTAACGGCACGTACCGATGATGGTGAAGTCATGGCTGTAGAACACAGGGAATTCGAGGTTTACGGACTTCAGTTTCATCCCGAATCCATACTCACACCGGAAGGAAGAAAGATGCTCAGGAATTTCCTTGATGCTTGAAGCGTTCATTTCCTGCACTTCCGGAATAGCCGGAACAATTAAATAAATGCCAAAAGCTGCCTTCGGATTCGCTTTCGAGAAGGCAGTTTTTTATTGCACAAAACAGTTTCGGCCCCGATGAGCCTGCCCGGTATGTATTCCTTGTATTTGTTTTTCCTATAACGGGCTATAAAATATATGTTTTTTACACGAAAAAGCGCGTGAATTACAATATTGTCATAAGAAAAAACTATATTGGCTTTTGATGAGGAGAAAGATCATGAAAAGGATCCTTGCTTTCGGAGATTCGAATACATGGGGACTTATCCCCGGAACAAAACCGTTTGAAAGATACTCCGAAGATATAAGATGGACGGGATTATTGCAGAAAAAACTTCCTGATGCGGAAATAGTAGAAGAGGGCCTGTGCGGAAGGACTACGATATTCGAGGACCGTTTGCGTCCGGGAAGAAAGGGAATAGATACGCTTGAAGAAATTCTTGCGGATAACCATCCGCTCGATCTTGCGATAATAATGCTCGGAACCAATGACTGCAAGAGTTATTACAATGCTTCACCCGATCTGATCGGACGCGGGATAGAGAAATGTCTCGATATAGCCCTGGATTATCTCCCGCCCGAGAAGATCCTTCTGATCTCCCCCATTCATTTGGGTAAGGATGTCTGGAGAGACGAAAAGGATCCGGAATTCGGTAAAAGATCCGTACGTAACAGCAGGGAGCTGAAGAGGATCTATTCGGAGATTGCATCAAGAAGAGGTGTAGGTTTCATTGCTGCATCGGATCATGCTTCTCCGAGCCCTGTTGACGATGAGCATATGGATGTAATATCCCACAGAAAATTTGCCGAAGCGGTGCTTTCATATATACGTGCAGAAGTTTTATCACCTTTCCGTGTTGCATGAACATAAAGATTAATTACAGCGGCAGGTAACTTACGTGCCGCTGTTTTTTTGATATAATTGAAAATGATCAAATGTGCGGATATTTTTTGCATAGGAGGAAAAATGGGAATCGAAGAATTTCTTGCTTCCGGAAACGAAAGACTTGATATGCAGCTTAAGTTCACAGCGGAGATCGATAAGATGACATCGGTCTACAGAAGAACACTTCTTGTGAGCGGTGAAAGAAGGGAAAACGATGCCGAGCATTCATGGCATATTGCAGTCATGGCACTTTTATTCAAGGAGTACTGCATCGAAGAACCGGATGTGGAGCATGCGATAAAGATGCTTGTGGTTCATGATCTGGTCGAGGTGTATGCGGGTGATACGTTCGCATATGACGACAAGGGAAATGCAAGCAAGGAAGAAAGAGAGAAGGAGGCTGCCGATAAACTTTTCTCACAGATACCTCCGGAGCAGGGTGCGGAGATAAGATCACTTTGGGAAGAATTTGATTCTGCCCGGACTACAGATGCAAAGTATGCCGCATGTCTCGACAGGCTTCAGCCTTTTCTTCACAACACTCTTACCGAAGGACATACATGGAGAGAGGGACATACACGCAGAGAACAGGTAGAAAAGCGGATGAAGATCATAAAAGAATTCATGCCTGCCGTATATGAATGGGTTGATAAGAACCTTGACCGCGGCATAGAAAAAGGCTGGCTGAATTCATGACATAAATGTCATAAAATTTTTTAAAAAAAATTGTTGACAAATAATTTTATTCAGAGTATTATTCGTTCATGTAATGGAGCAAGGGAGTTCCGGATAGATTTTCCGGGACTCCGTTTTTTTATATCCTGTTTAAAGCAAAGGCGCTTTTAACTTTACCGGAAGTTAGAAGCGCCTTTTAATTTTCGGGATGCTCCAAAATCCAAGAGGAGGAAAACATTATGGAAGAAATTTTGAGTATTGTCGACGGAAAACTGTTTGCCGTATGGTTTCTGATCGGCGCCGCACTTGTATTCTGGATGCAGGCGGGATTTGCAATGGTGGAGACCGGATTTACGAGGGCAAAAAACGCCGGTAATATCCTGATGAAGAACCTGATGGATTTCTGCATTGGATGCTGCGTGTTTATCCTGATCGGTTTCGGATTACTGCTTGGTGAGGATCTTTGCGGATTTATCGGAAAGCCCGGATTCGACATCTTCACCGCTTACGAAAATTTCGACTGGTCAAACTTCGTATTCAACCTTGTGTTCTGTGCAACAACCGCAACCATAGTATCCGGTGCTATGGCAGAAAGAACCAGATTCTTGAGCTACTGTGTATACTCCGCAGTTATCTCGGCACTTATCTATCCCATTGAGGCACACTGGATCTGGGGCGGCGGCTGGCTCGCTCAGCTCGGTTTCCACGATTTCGCAGGATCATGTGCGATCCACATGGTCGGCGGTATCTCAGCACTTATTGGTGCGATCATGGTAGGACCCCGTATCGGAAAGTTTGAAAAAGATTCCAAGGGTAAGGTTACCAAGGTAAACGCATTCCCCGGACATAACATTCCCATCGGTGCACTCGGTGTATTCATTCTCTGGCTCGGCTGGTACGGATTCAACGGTGCTGCATGTACTTCTGTAGATCAGCTCGCATCCGTATTCGTAACGACAACGATCGCTCCTTCGATCGCAACAGTCGTATGTATGATCTTTACCTGGATCAAATATGGCAAGCCCGATGTTTCAATGTGTATGAACGCTTCACTCGCAGGTCTCGTAGCGATTACCGCTCCCTGTGATGTAACCGATGCATTCGGTGCGATCGTTATCGGTGCTGTTGCCGGACTTCTTGTATGCTTCGGCGTATGGTTTCTTGATTACAAGCTTCATGTTGATGATCCCGTCGGTGCCGTTGCGGTACATATGATAAACGGTATCTGGGGAACCATCGCAGTCGGTCTCTTTGCAACACCCACCGCTCCGGACAGTGAACTTACCGGTCTTTTCTACGGCGGCGGATTTGAGCTTCTCGGAAAACAGCTCCTCGGATTTGCGGCTGTTGCAGCATGGACCGTAGTCGGAATGGTAGTAGTATTTTCAATAATCAAAGCAATCTTCGGACTCCGCGTTACCGAAGAAGAGGAGATCGAAGGTCTCGATATCAAAGAGCACGGTCTTGCATCCGCATATGCAGGCTTCAGCATTGTTGATCTTTCAGGTGCTGTAATGAGTGAGAACGAGAACACCAGTCTCGGAACCGCTGATTACGATAAGGCAAGCGATGCTCAGAAGAAAGCATCCGTACAGGTTGTTGACGCTGAGAAGGAAATGAAGGCTGCAGGTGTAGTGGCAGATACCGGAATGCACAAGGTTGTCATCATCACCAAGCTCTCCAGATATGATGCAATGAAGAGAGCGCTCAACGATCTCGGTGTTACGGGTATCACCGTTACCCAGGTTACCGGCTGCGGTATCCAGAAGGGTGCGGGCGAGATGTACAGAGGAGTTGAGATGGATATGACTCTTCTTCCCAAGATCAAGATGGAAGTTGTCGTCAGCAAGATCCCTGTTGATGCTGTTATCGAAACCGCTAAGAAGACTCTTTACACCGGCAAGATCGGTGACGGTAAGATCTTCGTATATCCTGTCAGCAGGGTAGTCAAGATCAGAACAGGTGAAGAGGATTACGCAGCTCTTCAGGACGTCGAATAAATCTTTCCATAATTAAATATGCGTGAACAAAGGGGACGGTTTCTCCGTATCAGACAGTGAACGGAGGAACTGTTTCCCTGTTCAGGGAAAATAAACTGAAATATAAATGCAGGATATATAAATTTGCACTTGACATTGCATGTTAAAAAGATTATTTTATTCTGCAAGAGGCAACGGCGTCTCTAATGTCAGTAATGGCATTAGAGGCGCCTTTTCTTTTTTTATTTCTGATCTGAGAGGAAAAGGATATGGACAACAATCTTTCATACGACAGAGAACATGATGCGTGCGGAATCGGTGCTGTAGTCAAGATTGACGGCGTTCCCGAGTATTCCGTAATGGATGACGCACTTACCATAGTCGAAAAGCTCGAGCACAGAGCAGGTAAGGATGCGAGCGGTAAGGTCGGAGACGGCGTAGGAATACTGCTCCAGATCTCACATCCTTTCTTTTCCGCTGTCGCGAAAAAGATAAACATAAAACTCGGCGCAGCCGGCGAGTACGGTATCGGTATGTTCTTCCTTCCCCAGGATGAACTTAAGAGAACCTTCGCTAAGAGACTTTTCGAAGTGATCGCAGGAAAAGAAGGGATCGATACTCTCGGCTGGAGAGAGGTTCCCATTCATCCCGAGATCCTCGGAAAGCGTGCACTGGACTGCCAGCCGTCCATCTGGCAGTGCTTCCTTAAAAAGCCCGCTAAGATCGCAAAGGGTATAGATTTCGACAGAAGACTCTATGTTGTAAGAAGAGAATTCGAACAGAGCTCCGACGACACATATATTGTTTCACTTTCATCAAGGACGATCGTTTATAAGGGAATGTTCCTTGTAGGCCAGCTCAGAAGATTCTACGACGATCTTCAGAGCAAGGACTATCTGTCAGCAATCGCACTTGTACATTCCAGATTTTCTACCAATACTCTTCCCAGCTGGGAGAGAGCACATCCCTACAGATTCATCGCTCATAACGGTGAGATCAATACCATCCGCGGCAACTCCGACAGAATGCTTGCACGTGAAGAGACGATGCATTCCAAGCTTCTCGAGGAAGATGCGAGCAAGATCTATCCCGTTATTTCCGCAAGCGGATCCGATTCCGCAATGCTCGACAATACTCTCGAATTCCTGTATATGAACGGAATGGATCTTCCTCTCGCAATGATGGCACTCATTCCCGAGCCCTGGAAGCACAACCGTTTCATGAGTGAATCCAAGAAGGATTTCTACCATTATTATGCAACCATGATGGAGCCCTGGGACGGCCCTGCGGCGATCCTTTTCACCGACGGTGAACTTTTCGGTGCAACTCTCGACCGTAACGGACTCAGGCCTTCCAGATATTATATAACCGACGATAACCGCCTCATCCTTTCATCGGAAGTGGGCGTACTTGATATTGCTCCCGAGCACATCATCAAAAAATCAAGACTCACTCCCGGAAGAATGCTCCTTGTAGATACGAAGAAAAAGAGGATCATTTCAGATGATGAGTGCAAGGAATTCTATGCATCATCCAATCCTTACGGTGAGTGGCTCGATGCACATCTTATCCATCTCAAGGACCTTAACATCCCCAATCATCAGGTCCCCACTCACACACAGCCCGAGCGTGACAGACTTTACAAGGTATTCGGTTACAGCTACGAGGAGGTTAAGTCCTATATTCTCGAAGCCGCAACAAACGGCGCTGAGCCTACCGTATCAATGGGTCATGATGTTCCGCTTGCATCGCTTTCGGAGAATCATCCCCTGCTCTACGGCTTCTTCAAGCAGCAGTTTGCGCAGGTTACCAATCCTCCCATCGATTCGCTCCGTGAGAAGATCGTAACCGACACGACCGTATATATCGGATCCGACGGTGATCTCTTAAGTGAAAAGAGTGAGAACTGCACTGTGCTCGAGGTTAATAACCCGATACTTACCGGCGTGGATCTGATGAAGATTCGTTCGATGAAGCATAAGGGTTTCAAGACAGAAACGATTTCTCTTCTATATTATAAGCACACTTCCCTTTCACGCGCGGTTGAGCAGCTTTATCTTTCCGTTGACCGTGCCGTATCGGGCGGGGCCAATATCATCATCCTTTCCGACAGGGGTGTTGACGAAAACCATGTACCCATCCCTGCGCTTCTCGCAGTCTCTGCGGTTGAGCAGCATCTTGTCCACACCAAAAAAAGAACCGCGGTATCACTTATCCTCGAGACCGCTGAAGTAAGGGATGTACATCAGACCGCATGCATCCTCGGTTTCGGTGCACGCGCGGTAAATCCTTACCTTGCACATGAATGCATCGAGGAACTCATTACACTCGGACTTCTCGACAAGGATCTTCATACAGCGATAGATGATTTTGATAAGGCTCTTCTTTCCGGCGTCGTAAAGATCGCGGCCAAGATGGGTATCTCCACCATACAGTCATATCAGTCCGCAAGGATCTTCGAAGCCATCGGTCTTTCCGATGAAGTAATCGATAAGTACTTTACCGGCGTATCCAGCAGAGTGGGCGGTATAGGAGTCAAGGAACTCGAAGAGGGCATCGCATACAGACATGACAGGGCATTCGATCCCATGGGCCTTCCCATCGATCCCGTTCTCGACAGCACCGGCTTCCATAATTTAAGAAGTGGTGAAGGCAAGGAAGACCACCTCTACAGTCCCAAGACCATAGTTCTTCTCCAGCAGGCAGTCAGGACAGGGGATTTTGAAAAGTTCAAGGAGTACAGCGCGCTTGTCGATGATTCGGCTCATCCTCATACACTCAGGGGACTTCTTGAATTTGTTCCCGCCGGAAAGCCCATACCGATAGATAAGGTCGAACCCGTATCCGAGATCGTAAAGAGATTCCAGGTAGGCGCAATGAGCTACGGTTCACTTTCGAGAGAAGCCCATGAGACCATCGCGATCGCCATGAACAGACTCGGCGGACGTTCCAATACCGGTGAGGGCGGCGAAGCATCCGACAGATTCGGAACGGAGAAAAACAGTGCGGTCAAGCAGGTTGCATCCGGACGTTTCGGCGTTACGGAGGAATACCTTCTTTCCGCAAAAGAGATCCAGATAAAGATGGCACAGGGTGCTAAGCCCGGTGAAGGCGGAAACCTTCCCGCGAAGAAAGTATATCCCTGGGTTGCCAAGACCAGATGTTCAACACCGGGTGTACAGCTTATTTCCCCGCCTCCTCATCATGATATCTATTCGATCGAGGATCTGGCGCAGCTTATATACGATCTCAAGAATGCAAACAGAGACGCAAGAATATCCGTCAAGCTTGTTTCCGAAGCAGGCGTAGGAACCATCGCAAGCGGTGTTGCCAAGGCCGGAGCACAGGTTGTTCTTATCTCCGGATATGACGGAGGAACCGGTGCTGCGCCTTACAGCTCGGTTCATTCCGCAGGTCTTCCCTGGGAACTCGGTGTTGCCGAGACACATCAGGCTCTCATCGAAAGCGGCCTGAGATCCAGAGTAAGGATCGAGACCGACGGAAAGCTCATGACAGGACGTGATGTTGCAATCGCAGCATTCCTCGGAGCTGAGGAATTCGGATTTGCAACCGCTCCGCTCGTATCACTCGGATGCATGATGATGAGAGTATGTTCGAAGGATACCTGCCCCGTAGGTATCGCCACACAGAACGAGCTTCTCAGAAAGAGATTCGCAGGCAAGCCCGAACACCTCATGAACTTTATGACCTTCGTTGCAATGCAGCTTCGTGAGATCATGGCACAGCTCGGATTCACAAGTGTCGATGAGATGATCGGACGTACCGACTGCCTGAGAAAGCGCGATAAATTCGGTCAGCCCCATGCCGGTACGATCAGCTTCGACAGGATCCTGACCGAAGGATTTGCAGGTGAAAAAGAAAACAGATTCGATCCGAAGGCAAGCTTTGATTTTGAACTCGAAAAGACACTCGATGAAAGAAAGCTCCTTCCCTGGTTCGAAAAATCGGTTAAGTCCAAAGAAAAGACTTCGGCGATATCACTTAAGGTAAGCTCTACTGACAGAACATTCGGAACCATACTCGGATCCGAGATAGTAAGAAAATACGGCGAGGACTGCAATAAGCTTTCCGAGGACAGATTCCATGTAACCTGCGAAGGCGGCGGCGGACAGTCATTCGGAGCATTCATTCCCCACGGACTTACCATCACTCTGAAAGGCGATGCGAACGACGGATTCGGAAAAGGTCTTTCGGGCGGAAAGCTTGTTCTCACTCCTCCCGAAAAGAGCCCCTTCAAAGCATCGGAGAATATCATAGTAGGTAACGTTGCTCTCTACGGTGCAACATCCGGTAAAGCATACATCTGCGGCGTTGCGGGAGAGAGATTCTGCGTAAGAAATTCCGGCGCGGTAGCGGTTGCGGAAGGCTGCGGAGATCATGGTCTCGAATATATGACCGGAGGAAGAGCAGTGATACTCGGAACAACCGGCAAGAACTTTGCGGCAGGCATGAGCGGCGGTATCGCATATGTACTCGACAGGGATCACAGCCTGTACCGTAAGATCAACAAGGATATGGTCGAACTCGAAGAAGTCACCGAAAAGTATGACATCGAGGAACTTAAAAGTATCCTTGAAGATTACGTTAAGTCAACGGATTCCGAACTCGGAAAAGAGATACTTGATAATTTCGATGCCGAACTTCCCGGATTCAAGAAAGTTATCGCAAGGGATTATCAGACAATGATAAGAACCATCGGAAAATACGAAGAGCAGGGTATTTCCAGGGAAGCTTCCGAACTCGAAGCGTTCAAGGAATTTACCGGTGCTGCGGTATGACCGGTCCGGACATGAAGTGATAACGAGTATAGGAAACAGGTAAAGACTATGGGAAAACAGACAGGATTTCTTGAATATGCCAGGAAAGAAAATAACGAGATACCGGCTAAGGAAAGAATAAAGGGATATAAGGAATTCCATACTTTTGCATCGGAAGAAGTCAGAAGATGCCAGGGCGCAAGATGCATGAACTGCGGCGTTCCGTTCTGCCAGTCGGCTATGAGCCTGAGCGGAATGGTCGTGGGATGTCCTCTTCACAATCTCATTCCCGAATGGAACGATGCGATATACAGGGGAGAGGATTCGCACGCTCTCGCAAGGCTTCTCAAGACCAACAGATTCCCCGAGTTCACCGGACGTGTCTGTCCCGCACTCTGTGAGAAGGCATGCATATGCGGACAGTATGACGATCCCGTGACCGTCAGGGATAATGAACTCTATCTCATAGAGGAAGGCTATAAGAACGGCTGGATGAAGGGCGATGCACCGATCAAGGAAAGCGGCAAGAAAGTCGCCGTCATCGGAAGCGGTCCCTCCGGACTTGCCGCAGCCGATGCCCTGAGACGCCGCGGACATGCCGTGACCGTTTATGAAAGAGACGACCGCATCGGCGGACTTCTCATGTACGGTATTCCCAACATGAAACTTGACAAGAGTGTCATTTCAAGAAGACAGAAGCTTATGGAAGAGATGGGAATAGTCTTCAAGACAGGCGTTAATGTAGGTGAGAAGGTCAAGGTAAGCACTCTTAAGAAAGAATATGATGCCGTTGTCCTCTGCTGCGGCGCAAAACAGCCAAGAGCACTCAGCGCGGAGGGAATGGAAGGATGCGAAGGAATATACTTCGCCGTTGATTTCCTGAAAGCGGCAACAAGAAATGTTCTCGATATAGAATCCCTTCCCGCAAAATTCGATGCGAAGGATAAGCATGTGGTCATCGTAGGCGGTGGTGATACCGGTAACGACTGTATCGGAACCGTCATAAGAATGGGATGCAAGTCTGTCACCGCACTTGAGATGATGCCCAAGCCCCCCGTAGAAAGGGCTGCGAATAATCCCTGGCCCGAGTGGCCCAAGACCTTAAGGACCGATTACGGACATGTCGAGGCACAGGAAGTATTCGGCGAAGATCCCAGAGTCTTCAAGACAACCGTTAAGAAAGTCATATCCAAGAAGGGTAAGATCACCGAGATAGAAACCGTCGAGGTCGGATTTGATAAGGGCAAGCTCGTAAATGTTAAGGGGTCGGAGAAAAAGATAAAGTGTGATCTGCTCCTTATCGCTGCCGGCTTCATCGGTGCTGAGAAGCTCGTTCCCGAATCCTTTAAGCTCGATATGACTCCCAGAGGCGTTGTCGCAACTCCCGAGGGAAAGTATTCCACAAGTGTCCCCGGTGTATTTGCTGCAGGCGATATGAGACGCGGACAGAGCCTTGTTGTATGGGCGCTTGCGGAAGGCACCGCAGCCGCAGCCGAGGTTGACGAATACCTCATGGGCTACAGAAACGCATAACTTGATAGAAATTTACTTTCTTATATCCCGGACAGCTGCTTTCAATGCGTCCGGGATTTTTTATTGCTTTCGGCTAAAATTTAACTAAAACCTGTTGACGTTAAGTGACGTATATGATAAGAAAAAAGTAATAGGGGGGCTTTTAATGCTGAAAGGAGATTCTTATGAGGAAGGAAAAAGTCTGCCCTTTTCTGACATCTGTTCTGATGTCCGTTGTACTTGTTCTTGGTTCATTTGCTTCACTTGTCCATGCGAGTGAATACCCCGTTCCCACAAATGGTAACAACTCTGAAACGGAGAGAGTTTATGAGGGCGACGGATATAAAGTCACCTTCTCATTGGTCTCGTCCTGGAATTCCGGCTATAACTTAGGCGTTGAAATAGAAAACATAGGCAGAGAGCCTATCCTTAACTGGCATCTTTCCTTTGATTATGCAGGAGAGATAACTAATATCTGGTGTGCTGAGATACAGGAAACAACAGATGACGGTTATATTGTAAAAAACGTCAGCTATAACATGGATATAGCTCCCGGTGGAAGTACATCCTTCGGAATCTCTGAGAATACTCCTTTCCCTGGTTTCCCTGATAATGCATTCATTCCCGGTGCGGATAATGAAACAGTTACCGGTGATCATTCTGTTGTCTATACAGTTGAAAACGACTGGGGCGACGGATTTGTTGGAAATATATGCATAACCAATAATACAGGATCAGTTATCAATGACTGGAGTCTTGCGTTTGACTTTGACAGGGAGATCATCTCGGTCTGGGGTGGTGTTATCGAATCATCAGAGAATGGTCATTATGTTGTAAGACATGCTGTTGATAATCCTGATATCCTTCCCGGACAGAGCGTTTCTTTCGGGATGATAGGTTCGGGAGGAACAAGAAGTGATGAACCGGAGAATTATGATCTTACAAGTTATACGGTTGGCGATGTTCAGGTAGTTGATCCGGATGCTGATACTGATGGAGATGGACTGACAGATAACCTGGAGGAAGCCATTGGGACAGATCCAGAGCTTCCGGATACTGATGGTGATGGATTATCCGATTATCAGGAAATATACCTGACCTGGACAGATCCGCTTTTGGTCGATACGGATAATAACGGTATATCTGATGCAAATGAAGATCTTGATGGTGACGGTCTTGGAAATCTTGATGAGATCATTCGTGGAACGGACACCGGTAATCCCGATACCGACAGGGATGACCTGTCTGACTTTGATGAGATCTATGAATTTGGCACCGATCCGCTGAATCCCGATTCCGACGGGGATACCCTTTCCGACGGGGATGATGTGCTGCTCGGATTCAGCCCTCTTCTTCCGGATACTGACTATAACGGCATACTTGACTGTAATGAGCAGGTATACCAGACCGCTGAGAATGATTTTCCCCTCGGAGACGGAAGGGGCATCACAAATGTCAGTGTTTCAATGAACATCAGCGGCAACATCGAAAAAGAAGTCGGTATACTCAATATGTATGATTTCGATGTTCAGTCCAGGGAAGTAGTCGGCCTGATCGGTGTCCCGATGGAAATAAGAACCGATGTGGTATTTGATAGTGCCACTATTACCTTCACATACGATGAGAGTATGCTCGGAGATACTCCTGAGGAAAACCTTTCTATTATGTGGTATGACGAGGAGAACCGTTGGTATCAGATCCTTGATCAGGAAAGCGTGGTTGATACGGTAAACAATACTGTTTCATATACAACATCGCATTTTTCCACATATCTTCTGGTTGACTGGCTGAAATGGTACAACTTTTGGACTTCACAGGAATACGGAGATTATTTGGAACAATCACCAGCCTTGATTGGAGATTCGATTTATTATGTGTATTACTATGAAATAGCTAGAGATAGAGTAGGCAGGGTGAATTATGGTGATTTATGTCAATATCCTTCATTTAACACTTTTTGTGCTCTTCACGGAAGCGTCAAATTAAGTCAAACCTCTTTTGGTAATAATATGTTTAGTCAAATAATTATGTATGATTATATAAATGATCCTGAAGGCTATATGGATCGTGTTAGTTGTGCAACATACTTAGACAATGTATATCCCAGTGTTATATGGTTTAATGAACTGATTGAATCGACGATTTCCGAAATGGAATATCATGAATTTGAAAATCAATATGCAATGGCTAGTGTTATTGTTGTTAATGATGGTCTGTTACAGATTGAACAGCGCACGATTGATAAATGCATTGCAAACAACATTCAGATCAACGTTATTGATTATTTCTATCCATCCAGTTCTCCTTCGCTTGGGTTAGCTGCTTTGCAGACAGGAGGGAAATATTATAATGCACAGTATGGGGTTGATAACGAGAAAGTTGCCGAAGAGTTAGGTAAGACCGCCTTGCTAAACAGTGGTTATGATGGTGATGAAGACAATATTGCTGATTACTATGAAGAGTATGGAATGATATGCTCAAATGGAAAGATATTGTTTTCTGATCCAAACAACGCTCATTCAGACAATGATGGCTTAAAAGATGGACAGGAAGTAGAAATGACTACAGATGTGGTCAGATATGTAGGTGGCGGAAAAAATCCGACCATTCGTTATTTTGTTGAACACAGTGATCCTCTAAAAGAAGATACAGATGGGGATGGGATTAATGATAATATTGATTCGCAACCTATGTTAAATATTGCAAAAGAAGTAAATATATCCAGTATTTTTCCGAATGTCATCTATTTAAATATTGATCCGGATAGTTTTGATGGAGGTGATCAACATTGGTGGTATGCCAGAGGTAATTGTTGGAATTATGATCATAATTATTCTAATTTTGCTAAATATGCTGATTTTAGGACAGGTTGGCTTGGATGTGGTGTGATTGCAATGTCTGATTTAGAAATATATTTAGCACAAAACTATGGATATATTAATAGTAGATATGGAACGTTTCATAGTATTCCGGATTATGATCAAAACGGTATGATTTCGAAAGATGAATATATGGAATATGCTGATTTTAATCGAGAACTAGTGTATTGTTTAAATTCAGGAGTGAAATATTACCGGAATGGCGTATTGGAAACCGATCGGGTAAAAGGATTAAACGATTTCATGATTGCAAATGGCAACTATTTTTCTGGTATAACATGGGCGAAATATTATAACAAGGAAAAAATAATTTTATCCATAAAGGAAATGATAAATAATAATCTTCCGATAGTATTTGCATATAATTCATATCCATCAGCGGATGAAATATATTTATATTCCGATATGTATGATGCTATCACAGATAAAGGAAAGGATTATTGTCAGTATTATAGCGATGGTCATTATATGAGCATAGTTGGATATGTTATATATTGTTATGGAAATTCAGAAGAAAAATATCTTCTTCGAGTAGAGAGTAATGGGGATTTATTTTATATTAATTTCGATGAATATGCTAAGAAAATAAGTTATAGTAATAATTTACTTTTGTATAGTATATAATTCAATGAAAGAGAAAACTAAATGAAAAAAATAATTTTTTTTTCAAGTATAGTATGTTTGATAATTATCTCATTGGTTTTGTGCTTGATGCTCTATTCCGGACATATGAATCATACTCCTGCTGAAAAGAAACCAGATGATTTTTTTTCTGAAAAAGTTATGGATGTCGTTGGGGATTCATTTGTTTATCAAGGAAGAGAGTACGATAAAGATAGTGGCAGGATATACAGCTTTTTGATTGTGAATCATTCTACAGAGAGTATTGAATTATTTGCAAATGCAGTTTTTGAATACGGTAACTCGGTTGATGAAAAATCCACAATCATAGTATCAGATGGGTATTCTGTATGTTGGACAGTTTTTTCATTAAAAAATTTTTCCAATGATATGCCGGATGAATTGTATGAAAACTTTTTGGTTTTGCGGATAAAGCAGAAACTCGTTTTGGATACGGAGTTTTGGTCAGAATTGTCCAATTATACATATTTTAAAGGAATCAGGTCTTTATCTTTACCAAGTGAAGTGCAGAAAAAAGCTGATGAAGAAGGAATAGATTGGTATAGCATTTGGCCTGATCTTGAAGGTATAGAAACATTTTAATTGTCAGGACAATAATAAATTGACATAAAACTAAAATTACTGTATAAAATATGCATATGAGCAATGGCGTTCATTTCATAAAGACAACGGTCTTTGGTGAAATGGGCGCTTTTTTTCTTAACAGGTATACCGGGAGGTAATATGAATTACACAGATCAGGAAGTAAAAATGTTCGTCGAAGAAGAAGACGTCAAGTTCATCCGTCTTGCATTCTGCGACGTATTCGGAAGACATAAGAATGTATCGATAATGCCCACCGAGCTGGACAGGGCGTTCAGCGAGGGAATCGCCATCGATGCGTGGTCGGTGGAAGGATTTGATATAGATGCCAAATCGGATCTGTTCCTTCATCCCGATCCATCGACGCTTGCCGTACTTCCCTGGAGACCCGAGCACGGAAGAGTCGTAAGGATGTACTGCAATATCACATGGCCCGACGGAACTCCTTTTGCATGCGATGCGAGAGGATTCCTTGGCAGGGCGGTCGATGCTGCGGCTAAGAAGGGATACACATTCC
>JAEEQL010000172.1 GCA_016285265.1 Lachnospiraceae bacterium | reverse complement strand
TAGGTACGGAGAAGGTCAAACGGCAGAAGAGAGGGAATAAAAATGTAGAAGCATACCGGCGGATACGAAGAAAGATAAAAGGCAGGTCATGCGACCTGCCTTTTGTTTATTGTTCCGGTATTATGTTCGGTGCTTTCTTGCCCTTTGCCGTAACGGCTTCGTTGATCTTGAGCATGATCTGGAGCTTTACGTAATCGGAGATCTCCTTGGATTTCATATCCTTGTAATCTTCGTAGTAAAGGGGCTTTAAGTAGTGGACCTGGGTGGTTATCTTCTTCAGGATATTGATGCCGAATGCCCTGTAGGAGTCGACTATCGCCACGGGAACGATCGGGCTCTTTGCCATCATTGCGGCCTTGAACGCGCCGGGAAGAAATTCCTGAACGGTGTTTCTGTTATGGTAATATCCGCCTTCGGGGAAGATGATGTAGATCCTTCCGTTCTTGACCTCGTCGGATACGGCTTTAATGCTCTTGACCTGGGAACGCAGATCGGATTTGTTGAGCCTGCATCCGTCGAGGATGTCGACCATCTCGTCCGCAAGGGGCATCTTGGATCTGACCTCATCCATTACGACCGTGCACGGTCTTTCGTGCGAATACATGATGCCGAGTGTATCGAACTTGCCCTGGTGATTGGGGAACATTACGTATCCGCCTTCCTTGGGAAGATACTCGGTTCCCGTGAACTTGGTCCTGATGCGCCCGTTTATCATCGTCTGCTTCATCATTCTCTTGATGAATGCGTATCTTTCCTCGATGGGAAATGAATCCTTGTGCTTCAGGATGTATCTGGACTTTATCATGAAATATATGATCCAGGGTATGGATACCAATATTGTTAAATAAAATCTGAGCATTTTTACTCCGGCGCCGCCCGAGTGCGGCGGCTCAAAAGTTGACGATAAATTCGGTAAATATTACAATTAATCGGTATGATTTTAACATAGTGGAATATAGTATTCAAAACCTTATGATACGAGCCGTGATATTCGACCTGGACGGTACCGTCCTGGACACCGAAAAATACTATAGAAGATGCTGGCCTGCGGCCTGTGCGCACTTTGGTTTCAACATGACCGAAGAGATGTATCTGCAGCTCAGAAGCCTCGGACGCCCCTTTGCTTATGACAGGTTCAGGGAGTGGTTCGGAGAATCCTTTGATTATGATGAGGTCAGAGCATACAGAAAGCTTCTTTACGAAGATATCGTGAAAAAGGAAGGAATTCAGGTAAAGCCCGGAGCCGTGGAAGCACTTGACTGGCTGAAGGAACACGGGATCTTAAGGGCTGTTGCGACCGCGACCGATATGGAAAGGACCATGAGGTATCTCGGAAGCCTGGGACTCGATACACATTTTGACAAGATATGCTCCGCGGCAGACTGCAAGTTCGGAAAGCCCGCTCCCGATGTGTACGAGAAGGCATACAGAACCCTTGGCTTTACACCCGATGAATGCCTGGCCGTTGAAGATGCTCCGAACGGCATCATGTCCGCATTTAAAGCGGGACTCAAAGTGGTATTCGTACCCGACCAGACAAAGGAGGAACCGGAAGTTGCATCCTGTATTTACAGGACAATACCTTCATTGCATGAACTTCCGGGAGTGATCACAGGATGAAAAAATTCGATCTTCGGTCATGGGCCGGATATGAGACATTTAAGTCGGATAAAAAAGAATTCATTAAAAACGTGATAATGGTCGTATGCGGTGTCCTGTGCATGGGCATCACGCTTGCTTTTCTTCTCGAGACGGATCTCGGAACGGACCCTTACACATACATGAACGTAAATGTTGCGAATACTCTCGGGCTGACTCTCGGCAACTGGCAGTTTGCACTTAACCTGGTGATGTTCATCATAGTCATACTCATCACGGGCTTAAGACAGATAGGTCCGGGATCTGTCGCAAATATGATCCTTGTCGGATATACCGTCGACTTTACAAGATGGATCATAGGCAATGTTTTTCCCGAAGGCTTTTTCATGGGACCTGTTTCAAGACCCGTGACATTCATACTCGGGCTTGCGGGATTTCTCATAAGCGCTGCGGTATATATGAATTCGCGTATGGGCCTTTCGCCCTACGACGGACTCGGAAAGATCCTTTGCGATGCTTTTAAGAAGATCCCTTTCTTTATCGTAAGGATCGTTTACGATCTGCTCGCTGTCCTGATAGGTTTCCTTCTCGGAGGAAAGCTTTATATCGGAACCATACTGATGGCACTGTTCCTCGGACCCGCGATCACCTGCGTGGGTAAGTTCATGAATAAATATATTTTCAAAAAATCGGAGAATTGATATGAAACTCTGGGAAATGAGATACGGAGACGAACCGGTTAACGGCAGGCTGTTTGCGCTCAGGTTCATAAAAAAGATCCATATTGTGATCATAACCACGCTTGTCTTTGCGGCGGCGGTATGTGCGCTGCACCTCATATACAGGCTCGGAGGAGAGAAGCTGTATATGACTGAAGCGGACGTATATCTCGGATACATTCCCGAGGCGGGCTCCAACGAACTGATCTATTACAATAAATACACCTGGGAGCAGATGTCGAAGGATTCTGCGGTGATAGGCGAGATCCTTCTTGCTGATCCCGGACTGGATGCTCAGGTCGTGAAGGAATCATTCCTTGCCACACTGGATTCGGATGTAAAGGTCCTTACCTTACGTGTTCAGAATACCGATCCCGCCATGAGCGAAAGGATAATGAAAGCTGCGCTTGCCGGGATCGATGCGTATGCATGCAGTCTTCCCGAGATCCTTTCGACAAGGGTTATCGGTGAGCCGGATGCGGCTAAGCTTGTTCCTCCCGATGTAAGGGCGCTTCGTGCGGTCATTCTCGGTGCATTCCTGGGACTGTTTTTCTCGGTGCTTTACGTTTCGTGCAGGGTGCTTTCCGACGACCGCATCATTCTTCCCGAAACGATAGAAAAAAGATATCACCTTCCCGCA
This sequence comes from Lachnospiraceae bacterium, assembly GCA_016285265.1. Taxonomy (GTDB): domain Bacteria; phylum Bacillota; class Clostridia; order Lachnospirales; family Lachnospiraceae; genus AC2028. The sequence continues at coordinate 369 of JAEEQL010000172.1, read as the reverse complement.
GCCGGAACGCTTACAAGTGCGAACCTTTCCGAGAGTCTTGAGGACCTTGCGGGAGATGAGGGATTTGCGGTTGCTTCGACCCTTTCCAAGGATGAAATTTCCGCTGTCATCGATGAACTTAAGAAAGCGGGGGCTAAGCCCGAAGGCTCAATACTCGGTATTGATGATGCGGAGAGCAAAGGACTCATTGAAACGATCAAGAAATGTGACAAGCCTGTCGTTTACATTTTCAGTTCGAAAGAAGATGTCAGGAAGGATGAACTTGCTCTTTCGCTTCTGAGCAAGTGCGGCAAAGAACCTATGTGTGCCGTTCTTGCGGATTCGGATGACGGACTGATCAGGGCATATTACGCAGGCAAAAGATCAAGA
>JAEEQL010000171.1 GCA_016285265.1 Lachnospiraceae bacterium | reverse complement strand
TAAGTCCGGTGCGTCGAAGGGTCATGATCGGAAATTCCTTGCTCAGATCGTAGCGGTTCACAACACCGAATTTCTTGATGGTATATGCGGGTGTTCCGTCCTCCCAGTGGGGACGGACCTTCTGGCCTTCGGTACTGGTACCGTTCTCCAGGATGTCCCTGCAGGTTTCTATGAATACATTATCTGCGTAACTCATAAGTAAAGCTCATCCTTTATTTTCTGTCATCATACTTTTCGCAAAGGGATGTGATCTGATCGGCAAATCTTCCGATCTCCTTATTAGGCGCACCGTCCATTCCCTTGATGATAGCCATAAGTCTCTGGCCTGCCGCAACAAGACGTGCATAGACACCGGATACGACCCTGGCTGCCTTCTTGGCCTTGGGGATGGGAGTAGCCTCATAGGTGAATCTTCCCGCGGCAAGATCAAATTCGGATCCGCTGTATGGAGCAACCGCACGCTGTCCGTACTCTATCTTGAGAGTCTCCGCAAACTGGGTTGCCACAGCATCTTCACCGTGAACGATGAACACCTTCTTGGGCTTTTCCTCAAACTGCGAGATCCACCAGATAAGTCCCGACTTGCCCGCATGTCCGGAAAGACCTCTGAGCTGCTCTATCTTCGCTCTTACTTCTATCTCTTCCCCGAAAAGCTTTACGGTTTCGGCACCTTCAACAATTGCACGTCCCAGGGTTCCGTTGGCCTGATATCCCACGAACAGGATGGTACATTCCGGTCTCCACAGATTGTGCTTAAGATGATGTCTGATACGTCCCGCTTCACACATGCCCGATGCGGAGATTATGACCTTGGGCTCTTCGATGAAATTGATGTCCCTTGATTCCTCGCTGGTGATCGCAAGCTTAAGTCCCGCAAAAGAGATCGGGTTGATACCCTGTTTTACGAGCTCCATCGCTTCATCCGAGAAGCAGTCCATACGGTTGGCATTAAAGATCTCCGTAGCATCCACGGCAAGAGGTGAGTCCACATATACCGGGAAGTTCTCGTGTCCCTTGATCTTCTTACCAACTTTGATCCTTCTGAGGAAATACAGAAGCTCCTGAGTCCTGCCTACGGCAAAAGAGGGAATGACTACATTTCCGCCTTTATCAAATGTCCTCTGGATGATATCCGCCAGCATGGTTTCGAAATCGCCTTCGGGCTCGGGGTGATCCCTGTCGCCGTAGGTGGACTCCATGACCACGTAATCGGCTTCCTTTGTGGGAATGGGATCCTTGATAAGGGGCTGCATATGATTTCCGATATCACCGGAAAATACTATCTTCTTGGTATTGTCTTCCTCGGTGATCCACACCTCTATGCTTGCGGATCCGAGAAGATGACCGATATCCGTAAAGCGGATCTTAACGCCCTCGCATACATCCACCTCGGTATCGTAATGGCAAGCCACAAGTCTTCTTATGGCGCCCTCAGCATCCTCCATTCCGTAAAGAGGTTCAACGGGAGGAGCATCCTTGGTACGGCGGTTCTTCCTGTTCTTGTACTCCGCATCCATCATCTGGATGTGTGCACAGTCACGGAGCATTATGGAGCACAGATCGCAGGTCGCATCGGTCGCGAAGATCTGTCCCCTGAAACCTCTCGCGTACAAAAGAGGGAGAAGTCCCGAGTGATCGATATGTGCATGGGTAAGGAATACATAGTCAACATTCGCTTCCGGAACCGGAAGAGGTACATTTTCAAACGTATCTATTCCCTGCTCCATTCCGTAATCAACGAGAATGTTCTTACCGCATGCCTGAAGAAAATGACAGCTTCCCGTTACTTCATGATCCGCACCGACGAATATTAATTTCATAGGTCCGCTCCTTTTATCTGAAATTTCGGTTAATGTCGAAACAGCAGTTCAAATCTTAATCGGTGACACCCGCATCCTCAAGGGTTCTGGGCTCCTGTCTGGGAACATCCGCAAGATACCATGTACCATTCTGCTTAACGAAGACCCACACGGCATCACTTCCCTCGTTCTTGGTCTGATAAGCCGTAGAATTGAACCTTACGATCAGATCGAAAGTGATATTTGCGGAAACGCAGTTATCACAGTATGTAACGAAATTATCCGCACTGACATTGTAGTAGTCATAACTGGTTATATGTGAGGTGGGATAGAAATTCGTCATTGCCGTGCTGAGTGAAGCCCTGTATTCGGAATCGGGAAGCAGGTAATTATATACCGCACCCGAATTGACTCCGATGAAGTGCTTTCCGTATGCTTCCACGATGGTCGGGATGATCGCATTGATCTCTGCCATTACATCGGCATCGGTCTGAAGAGGTGCACTGTAATTGGTTCCCTCACAGGTAAGTTCAATGGGCTCACCTGTAGAAGACATTGCTTCCACAACGGGATTGCTCCAAAGTCCGGAGATCTGATAAGTGGTAAAGGTGGGAACATAAGTCATATATGACGTAACGCCCTGAATAAGATCTATGCCCTTGACCACGGGATTACCGCTTTCGTCCTTCATGATGTCTTCTGCGGTAAGTGTTCTGCCCGATACGGATACCGAAACATCCGAAGGAACGGTGATGGTATAAACATCGGTCGACATGCAGTACTCATCGGGATAGAACATATCGCATCCCCAGATATCCATGTCGTAATCATTCCGGCCGATGACCTTGAGGGTGACATCGGTAACAGGCTCCCCCGCTGCCTTGATGACATACCTGGGAACTTCTGCCGACGAAAGGGATGATTCTTCTATGGTAATCTCTTTTCCGACGATCAGCTCCTTGATATGAGCCTCATAATCGAACACGTTGTAATATGTGGAAGAGGTAACAAGATTGTCGCCTCTCATGACCGTCTCGATCGCGCCCGATTCAAATGCCTCCTTCACCTCGGCAATGCCGTATGAAGGAAGTGCGGTTTCATATGCTGTCAGGTATCCCTTGAACCAGCGAAGGAAAAAGAAAATACCTATGCATCCGATAATGAAATATATTGCAAGACCTAATCCGAAATAACTCTTTTTTCCGTCACTTCTGCTCATCTCTTACGCCTCCCCGTTCATAATAGCAAGTGCATCGTAGGAGGTGTTCTCTTCGGTACTCCTGATGATAAATGCAGTGGGACATCTTCTGGGTCCCGTAGGTGAATAAGGATTGTTAACGGTGATGCCGTTATACTCCATCTGTGTCGAAGTGCCGCCGTCAAGGCATGCTGCATTGATCGCACCGTAATCCTGCATGATGTCGATCATTTCCTTGAAGGTTGCGCCAAGGCTGGATGCCTGACGTCCGTCGATGACGCACATAAGGATCGCACCGTCGGCACGCTGTCCTATCGCGGTACGGGGATTCTTTCCTCCGCCGTAAACATCGATGCTGGGAACCTCAAGAGGCTCGCCGTCGAT
>JAEEQL010000170.1 GCA_016285265.1 Lachnospiraceae bacterium | reverse complement strand
TACTTCTGATTTTTGCCCTTCCAGAGTCAATTCTTTAACAGTACAATTCCCATCAACAACAAATTCAATCTTATCGGCGGTTGAAAGTATGACATTACCACTGACACATTCTTCAAAGAAATTAGCATCGGTTACTGTAATGTGTTTGAATAAAGCATTATTCTGAAAATGACCGTAGGGAGCAATGATTTCCAGTTCCTTATTTTCGGATCCATCCACTTTCGGGATTAAATAACTTTGCGCGTCTTTAGTGTCATATTCATTTACATAATCGGGATCATCTTCATCGGGCTCATAATCATCGGGATCATAATCAGGATAATCATCCCAATGAGTCTCTCTTTCAGCCTTGTTTTTCTCATAATCAGGCTTAAAGATGATCTTTGAAACACCGGAATCCTCCATCGCACTCCACAATTGAAGTTCCGTATCAACGGTAACTGTTTTCCGGCTTGCCGAATAAGCAGGCACATTACCCGCAAACAAAACAGCAACCATAACAAATGCCATAAATCCACTGATTCTTCTTTTGATCATAGCTACTCCTTTTATACGCAGAAACAAAATAATTACTGGACTTCTTCACTTTCCGGCCTGCTCAATCCTGCACATCCGTAAAATACGCAAGAATCAGTTAATTATAGCATGTATTTTGTCATTTTTCAACACAATTTGTAACCTTGTGAAGATGAAGATGATCCTCTCTCGGGCGCGCAGCGCGAGACCCAGCATCACGCGCTTTACCCCTGCGCGAGCGCGAGACCCGGCATCACGAGCGAGCCCGAGCGAGTGATGCGTCGCTCAGAGTGCAGAGGCTTCACCTGCACTCTGAGGGGATCATGTTTCCATGCTTCAAGGAAACATGATCCACCGTTTCAGCGAGTAGCGCGAGACCCAGCATCCCGCGCTTTAACCCTGCGCGGGATGCGTCGCTCAGGAGAGGGAACGATAGCGTTCCCTCTCCTGAGGGGATCCTGATTCGCACGCTTCAAGCGAATCTGAGCCACGGAGTGGCTCACAGAAAAAATAAGAGGTATCCGATCGGATACCTCTTATTCTTTCTGCGAGCGCGAGACGGGGATCGAAGTCGAGATAGCTCCACACCCCAATAAAATCAAGGAGGAAAGCACCCTATCCAGGAGTTGTCCCCATTTTTGTCCCCATTTTATACTATATACCCGAATTCTGTCAGGATAAGCAGATTTGGCAATGTGGAACTTTTACTCTCACCATAGCATCTTAACATCGTGTATCTTAAATATCATTCAGTATCTTCATCATTTCTGCCGGAGTAACTATGCAGTCTCTTACAGGATAATGCTTCTTGTTCCCAGTGACAAGATATGAATCATCATCTCTTTTTTCCATAACAACTTCATAAAACACAAGGTCGTCGACGTCTATAAGAATCTCACCTGTAGGCTTCGGAAATACCTCAACGCCACACTCAATGATTCTGTCAAGTACAGCCTTTATCACTGAACTGCTGAAATGGAACTTGGGTCTGCTAAGTACCTCTTTGTATTCCATCAGTATTTCCTTATGATACAATGGCGTAATACGACCGTCTGCAATAGCTTTGAATACTTGAACTGTAGCAGCATCTTCTGTCTTGGTAAGTAACGCCGAGACGAATACATTGGTATCTATTACTGCATAGACCATATCTTATCCTCTCTTTCGGTCTGCTCTTGTTAAAGCGATTTCGGCATCGATTTCTTCAAGAGACATTTCAGGGAGGTCAGCAGCCTCTGCCCGTAACGCATCAAATGCCTTCTTAAAGCCTTCCCTATTATTCTGTTCAGGCAGTACAGCTTCGAACGGAAGTCCACGAACTTGCTTGCTTCGCTTCATGAACATGCGGAACGCCGTAGGAAGGTCCATACCAAGCTGTTCATATATATCTGTTACTTCCTGCTTTAATGTCTTATCTGCTCTAAATTGAATGAGTACTTGTTCTGCCATAGTATCACCTCCATATTTCATATACATTTCATATAAACATCATGCAAATGTATTTGTTTGTATTATCATAACACATATTGAATCAAAAATCAACGGACTAAAGAAAAAAGCGGAAGTTCTGATCTGTTCAGAACTTCCGCTCATAAAAATAAGCGCGAGACCCAGCATCACGAGCGACGCCTAATTCTCCGGTCATCGGTTCAATCCCATCCCTTGAAATGAATTCTGGAATCATATTTTGTTCTATGCAGGTTGTCTTGTAATGTGCGAGAAGCCCATTTGCCAGTGTTGTCTTTCCGATGCCACTGGCACCGGTCACAAATATATAATCTTTCAATTCCATAAATCTTTTTATGTCTCCACTTTCATAACTCTTTGTCGATAACCCATAGCCCTTTTCTTGCAGATCCCTCCCTGTGGATAATTCCGCGCTCTTTCAACGCATCCACAGCAATTCGAGTCTGCTTTAAAGAAATGTTGAGCTGTTGCCCTATTTCTGGACGCGAAATCGACGGATTGATTGCAATTAATTCATAGACTTGCATAATACGCTTTTCAATGTCATCAGCCTTTCTATGAGGCCTTTTTTCAGGCCCTTTTTCAGGCCTTTTTTCAAAAAGGGCCTGATTTTTAAGTACCAAGGGCAGAATAACCACAGTTTTATTCGGCCCATCTTCACCAAAGTGTTCCTCAATAACAGGCTCTGCTAATCCCGCCTTTTCCCATACAGAGAATATATCCGGCACACCGTTACCGGAATGCTCACCGAAACCAAGGAGATTAAGCATTTTCATAATATTAGCATTCCGAGGTTCAGAATCGCCTCCGCGGAGCATCTGTTTCTTTCCGACAATGCTGGTTCCGGGATTCTTCATTACTATTTTGTCCGGAAATTTTTCTATAACGATTCCCCGTGAAAGGAAGAAATCTGCATTTGCAAGGCAGTTTACAAGTGCTTCCCTGACAGACTTATGTATAGGTGTTTCATCCTCACGTACCATGCCATTAAGCTTAAACGGGCGCTCCAGGTCCCTTGTCAGCTTCGCAGATGATTACACCACCATAGGTATTATCCATTGCAGAATATGTGTCCCACAGACTTGAAGGCAGTCCGCCTTCAGCAGCTTTTACTTCCCGGCGGTTATCTTCTTTATACTTATCAAAGCTCTGAATATCAAATAATACCTGCTCCATAAAATGTCCCCTGTCTATATTTCATTAACCCTATTCTATCATAGTGTTCTTATCTTTTCACGATATCATAATCAATTCTGCAGTAACATGCTTATTTCGTGAGCATATTTCTAATGACTTGGCTGAATTAGCGGAAAAGATGGACCACAGGGGACGGGGGTTGTGGTCCATTGAAATGCATGGTCCACAACCCCCGTCCCTCGTGGTCCATCTTGCGCGAGCGCGAGACCCAGCATCACGAGCGAGCC
>JAEEQL010000002.1 GCA_016285265.1 Lachnospiraceae bacterium | reverse complement strand
AATAAGTGCACCGATGAGTCCGATCATCATACCCTCGAGTACGAAGGGTGCTCTTACGAAGAAGTCCGTGGCACCGATGTACTTCATGATACCGATCTCCTCAGATCTTACGGAAATACCCACACGTACCGTATTGCTTATAAGGAATATACTTACCGCAAGCAGGATCAGGATGATCGCTGCGGATACATAAACGATCATTCCGTTAAATCCGGAAAGTGTGGATGCGGTAACCTCTGAATATCTTACGAGTCTTACCTCGGGTTTGGACTGGAGCCATGTAACAAGCTGGCCCTGCAAGCTTACGCTGGTAAGATAGATCTCATAATTGTGCTCGCCCTTCATGGGATTCTCGGGGAAGCCTTCCTGATAATCCTCGCCGAAGTAGCTGGGACCAAAAGTAGCCCAGATCTCCTCGTCACTGTGGAAGACAACATCCCTTACCTCGGGACGCTGAAGAAGCTCCTGGCCGAATGCATCCACAGCCGCATCGGAAACATCTTCATTGAAAAATACCGTAACGGTAACACCCTCTTCAACCGTATAGAGGATGTGCTGTGCGTTGGATACTATCGAGTAGAACAATCCGAGAAGGAAAAGACATGCTCCGATGGTTGCTACCGATGCGAGGGAGTACCATCCGTTCTTGAACATGTTGCGGATGCCCTGCCATAAAGTGTACAGAAAGGTTCTAATCTTCATTTATATACTCCCCTTCCTGCTCATCGCTTATGATCTCTCCGAGCTTCATTGCAACAACTCTCTTCTTCATCGAGTTGACTATCGTGGGGGAGTGGGTAACGACTATGACGGTCGTTCCCTGCTCATTGATCTCCGCAAGAAGATCCATGATGTCCCATGCATTGTTGGGATCGAGGTTTCCGGTGGGCTCGTCGGCAAGGAGTATTGAGGGCTTGTTTACAAGTGCTCTCGCAAGCGCAACTCTCTGCTGTTCTCCTCCGGAAAGCTTCTTAACGTTTGCCTTATACTTTCCCGCAAGTCCTACCATTGAAAGGATGCTGGGAACGTTCCTTCTCATCTCCCTTGAAGGAACCTCGATGATACGCTGCGCAAAAGCAACGTTCTCGTATACGTTTCTGTCCTTGAGAAGTCTGAAGTCCTGGAATACAACTCCGAGATTTCTGCGGAACTTCGGTATCTGTGAATGGCGGAGCCTCCTGGTGTTCTGTCCCATGACATGAACGTCGCCGCCTGTCGGAACTATCTCTCTTAAGAGAAGCTTGAGGAGTGTCGATTTACCCGATCCGCTGTCTCCCACGATGAATACGAACTCACCCTTGTCTATCCTGAGTGTAACGTTCTTGACCGCAGGGTTTCCTTTCTCGGGATAATTCATGCTGACATCGTCAAGGAAGATTATTCCGTTCTCTTCTATGAACTTGTCACGTTCGGCTTTTATCTTTTCTCTTCTGGTCATTTAAATCTACCTGTCAATATTCGTTCTTCTTCATATACTTCATGTATTTGACGACCATGAGCGCGATCTTGAAGGTGATCGCATCATCAAATACCCTCAGGTCAAGACCTGTGGTCTTCTGGATCTTGTCGAGTCTGTAGACAAGAGTGTTCCTGTGTATGAAGAGCTGTCTGGAAGTCTCGGAAACGTTAAGTGAATTCTCGAAGAACTTGTCGATGGTGGGAAGGATCTCATCATCGAATTCATCGATATCCTTGCCGTCGAAGATCTCCTTGATGAAAAGACGGCAGAGAGGAATGGGAAGCTGATAAATAAGTCTTCCGATCCCGAGTCCGCTGTAAGAGATGACCTCTCTTTCCTCAAAGAAGATCCTGCCTACATCGGCCGCCATTCTGGCTTCCTTGTAGGAACGGCTTACTTCCTTTATCTCGGAGGCAACGCTTCCGTAAGCTATCTTGATGCCAACCGCGCCCGCTTCGGCAAGAGCGTTTCTGAGGCCTGCGGTGGTCTCTTCGATCTCTGCTTCCTGCATGTCGGGTCTGGTCATGGGCTGTTCGAATTCCATCACAACGACGACATCGGTCTCATCGACTGCGGTGACGAAATCCCTGGGTCTCGATAAGCAGAAGGTCCTGACGGTCTCGAGTATATTGATATCCTTGGTGTTGGATGCCTCGGTGAGGATGACAACCCTGGGAACATCGTTCGCGATATGGAGCTTCTTCGATCTGCTGTAGATGTCTACGAGAAGAAGGTTATCGAGAAGGAGATTCTTGAAGAAATTATCCTTGTCGAATCTTTCCCTGTAGGCAACCGAAAGACTCTGTACCTGGAATGCGGCCATCTTGCCGAGGGTATAAACATCCTCTCCGGCACCTGCCACCGCCAGAACATATTCAAGGGTCTGGTCATCGTAGATCTTGAAATACTGATTTCCCTTTATCTCCTGGGAATCAGCCCCCGATGAAGCAAACTCAACGGCATCCTTGGAAAGACCCGCTATATCTCCTGTGGATACAACGCATCTGCCTTCGGGATCCGTAATGGCAAGATCGACTCTTGCGATCTGCTTTAACCCGTCTAATGTTGCCTGAAGTATTTGATTAGATATCATAAATTACCCCGTCAAAAACTATGAAACTGTAACGAACCCAAACAGAGGCACATAAACCTCCAATAGATAATATACACAAAAATGTACAAAAAAACAATAATTATATGGTCAAAATTAGCAAAAAATAAGCACCCCGAAAAATCCGGAGTGCTCAGTTTGATAATTACATGGTCATACCGAAATATCGATATTACCGCCCACCATGGGATTAACGCTTCTCTCCATAGCGGCAGAGTCTATAAGCTCGACCATTCCCTGCCCCATATCTCTTCCTGTATCAAGAGCCTTGGCAAGGATCGCGGTGCTGATGTCAGACATCGTGGTCGCCTGTTTGAAATTTACGGCCATATTAACAAGACCCATATCCATATGTTTCCCCCCGGGAGAAATAACTCATTCCCTTTAAGTACAGATATTATACTACTTATGTAAACAAATGGCAAGCAATCAGAAAACAGGGAGACGGTTCTTATCTCAGGCTTATGCTTCCTTCGCCTATCGTGATCTTGTCTTCTTTGAGAAGCTTTCCGACGGCGCGCTTGAACTCATTCTTGCTCATTCCGGTCTTTTCACGGATAAGCTCCGGATCGCTCTTGTCATAGAAACAGATCGTTCCGCCGGCTGCCTTTATCATTTCGAAGATCTTGTCCGCATCTTCGTTTCTCTGGACATATCCCTTGTCGCGGACGGCAAGCTCGAGCCTTCCGTCTTCAAGCACCCTGGCCACCCTTGCGGTGATCTTACTGCCGGCTTCGATCTTCTCCGCAGCACCGAACATCTCCTTTTTGGGGATAAGCGCGGAGTATTTATCGTCAACGGCAACGAATGCGCCGAAGTTATTGCTTATGAGGTAAACAGTTCCGACAACCGTGTCATCTTTCTTGTATCCGGATCTGTCCTCGAGACTCTTGTAAACATCCATCTTCGCACAGAGTCTGTCGGATTTGTCGGCATACATCGTGACAAGTATCTCGTCGCCTTCGGAAACCTTATAGGTCTGCTGGGCATAGGGAAGGAAAAGGTCCTTCTCAAGTCCCCAGTCAAGGAATGCTCCTATCTTAGTGACCTGGACGACCTTGAGCCTTGCGAGCGTACCTATGGTCACACGGGGTGTTTCAAGGGTCGCTATCTGCCTGTCCTCGGAATCACGGTATACGAATACATCAAGCTCGTCTCCAACGGCAGTACCCTCGGGCACTCTCGATGCGGGAAGGAGGACTCTCTCCTCCGCCTTCTCTCCGGCACCTTCCCCGGAAAGATAGACTCCGAACTCAACCTTCTTAACTACTTTTAATTTCTGTCTGTAACCGGTTTTTATCATTTGAATTCCATTACGGCATAGGGTGCGCCGTCTCCGTTTTCAAGAGAAACAATGTAGCCTTCCTCACCGAGATCGAACACTCTCGGATAGATGCTGTCGCCGAGGAATGCCTGTGACAGGTACTGTGCCCTGAAGCCCGTAAACGATCTGCCTCCCGGAACATACGATGCGGCTATCTGAACGAACTTGCCGTTGTTCACATGATGGTTGGCATCAAGGTGGATCGCTTCTATCTTCATGGGGCTTTCCTGGACACCGCCCTCGGGAACACGGATCTTACGGGAGATCTTGCCCATGGGAAGTGCTTCTTCGGTCTTATACCGCTCGATCATATCCTCCGTCATGGGAGAGGGCTTATATGTATCGGTATCGAGAAGCGCCCAGACGCTGTAAGCCCTGACAATGGTGTCATTTCCGGAGCGGATACCGAAGCATCTCGTTCCGAGAAAGCGGTTGAAATCCACGGGGAAAGTAAATACAGTAACCTTTTCGCAAAGCTCGGGAAGACGGTCTATCTCAACCTGCCAGCTGTTGAGAACCCAGAATACGTTCTTTTCCCTGCAGTAGGAGATTCCGAGTCCCAGGTCCTCCGATTGGAAAGTCGAAGCATCCTGCATAATATCTATAAGTGACGGGATGCTGAGCCTGCGCTCCTCATCCACACGGCTGTATCCGATACGGATGTCATATTCGTACATTTTCTTATCCTACGCAAACATATTTATAAGGATCTCTCCTATTTCCATGAGGATGAACAGGATCATTCCGGTATTGATGATGACAACCCCAAACTTCTTTCCAGAGGGGATCGTGTAACGTCCGGGTCTGAACTTAACCTTGCCGCTCGCAAGGAAAACGACAAGGAGGATAAGACCTACGATCATAACGGCGATAATGCTCACCGCATACAGGATATAGACCGCAAAGGCCTCAACATTGTCGGTGATGAACTCTACCAGAAGATCGTTGTCTCCGGTGGCCATTATCTCCTGTAAGCCGTCAATATCAGCGGATCTCAGCGCCAAAATAGGAACAACGCTTCCGATGAAATTGATTATGATGTGATATGCTATCGTGATCGTGACCCTTCCGGACTTCAGGTATACGTATGTAAGAATGCATCCGAGAAGGAAGGCATATACAAACTGGGTAAGGTTTCCGTGGAAGAGACCGAACATAAATCCCGCAACCGCTACGGTAATTCCTTCGCCATAGATCCTGAGCCTGTCACAGAGCAGTTTTCTGAAAAGCAGTTCCTCAACAACAGGTCCGATGAAGACCATGAAAACGATGTTTACCAGCATATCTCCCGTTAAGACCATCTCCTGCACCGCATTGGTAGATGCGGTTGCTTCGGGAGAAAAGCTTTCGATCACAAGGCCTATGGCAGTTCCGATATAGTTTCCTATATACATCACGCCCAGCGCGATCAAAAGCGCCGCAATAAACTTTCCGAATCCCCACTTGCCGGTTTCGGGTTTTTCGGAGGGGAGCCCTTTCATGAGCATAAAGCATATCGGAGCGCCGACAAGGTACATGGGAAGGATGCCGGCCAGTATGTTGAACATATAATTGTCCCACAGGTCGGGATTTATAATATCAACCGCAACGGACACGATGACCTGTACCAGAACCGCGGCTACGCCGAAAATGAAATAACTGAGTCCGACGCGGCTGAAATGCCTTTTCGCACCCTTCTTGTCAAAAGGAGCGGGCTGCTGAACATAAGGATACCCCTGCGCATAATTAGGCATCGCAAAGGGATCGAATGCCTTTCCGGGCTGCTGATAATACTGAGGCTGACCCTGGGGCTGCTGCGCGAACTGACCCTGGGGCTGCTGAGTGAACTGTGTCTGAGGCTGCTGCGTGAACTGTCCCTGGGGCTGCTGCGTGAACTGTCCCTGAGGCTGCTGAGTGAACTGTGCCCGGGGATTTATCTGCTGAGAAAACTGCTGATTATTGCCGTCCATTTATTCTCCTAAAAATGAATAAAATAAGACCGAGGACTGTGTCCTCGGCCTCGAGCAGGGCTACAAGGACTCGAACCTTGAAAATGACGGAATCAGAATCCGCTGCCTTACCATTTGGCTATAGCCCTATATGCGTTACGAAAACACATTATAATGAAAGTGTCCGCAAAATGCAAGTCCTATTTTTCCGAAAGCAGATGATTGATAAACTGACCGGCACATCTGCCCGAAAGACCGCCGTGACTCATCTCCCATCTGTCGCTCAGAAGGAAAAGCTCCTTTTCATCCATAACTATACCGTTCCTGTCTGCAAGAGCCTTTACAATGTCGTGGAAAAGCTGCCTGTCGGGTTTGTAATAGCCTATGGTCACGCCGAAACGGTTAGCAAGCGAAAGCTTCTCTTCCATCGTATCGGATCTGTGGATATCCGCATTCTGCTCCATATCGTCCCTGTCCGTCCACATCTCACGGATAAGGTGGCGTCTGTTTGAAGTCGCATATATAAGGATATTGTCGGGCCTTGTCTCAAGTCCGCCCTCGATGACGGCCTTCAGGAACTTATATTCCGACTCATCCTCTTCAAAGGAAAGATCATCCATATAAATGATGAACTTGTAATTCCTGTTCTTGATCTGCGAGATCAGCTGGCTTAAGAACCTGAACTGATACTTGTAGATCTCTATCATCCTGAGGCCCCTGTCATAATACTCGTTGACTATGGCCTTGATGCTCGTTGATTTACCGGTTCCGCTGTCACCGAAAAGAAGAACGTTATTCGCCTTCCTTCCCTCGACAAATGCCTCGGTATTTTCTATAAGCTTTGCTTTCTGGATCTCATACCCGTGAAGATCGGACAATACGACATGCTCCATATTGGCAACGGGCTTAAATATGACACTTCCGTCAGGAGCATCCGTGATCCTGAATGCCTTGTTCAGTCCGAACATTCCCACGCCGTAATCCTTATAAAATCCCGTCATTATACGGAAGAACTCTTCCGCATCCTTTGCGGCAGAGAGCCTGTCCGAAAGTGCCCTTACCTTCTCGCTTACGCTTCCGTTATACATAAGAGCGGGCTTTTCTATGGCCTTGTAATTCGTGATACAGCTGAAGACATCGGTCTGAAGGAGCTCTTCTATCCATGAAAAGTCATAATGGAACAGCTCTATGAACGCGGTAAAATCACTCTTTGCGAAATGGTTGACGGTTCCGTCGCTTCCGCCCGTCTTCTCCGCAGTCAGCGTAAAGGGATTCTCTGCGGTCACAAGAAGATATGTGAGATAGTTCTGCCAGAGATTTCCGTCAAAATTGTAATCGGTTGAAATAACAAGGATCTTCTTGATCTGGGCATAAACGCATGATGTGACCTCGCCCATATCGTATTCGCCCGCACGAAGTGTCCTGCAGACTTCCGCAAGCTGCATGAGGACAGAGTCTTCGGGAAGACCTCCGTATATAAGAAATCTGGACGTGATCCTATCCATAGTGTTTATACCTCAAACATCAGATCTTCATAAGTGGGAACAGGCCACATTCTCTTATCGACAAGTGTCTCGAGCTTATCGACGGGAGTTCTGAGAAGCGCCATTGCGGGAACAACCTTATCCCTGTAGAAAACTGCCTGTTCCTTGCCGTAGCTCATTGACTTTGCTTCGCCGGAGATCTTCTCGAGATTCTCAACGGCATCAAGCGTTTCCGCAAGAAGAACGGAAACTTCCGAAAGTATCCTGGATACGGCTGCGGCGTCGGAGCCTGCTGCCTTAACGTTATTTATTGTCTCGGCAAGTGTACGCTCGTACTTTACAACAGCGGGGATATAGAGCTTTCTTGCCATTCCGATCATGGTCTTTGCTTCGATATTGATGCTCTTGGCGTAGGTCTCGTAAACGATCTCTTCACGGGATTCAAGCTCAACTCTTGTATAGATTCCGAATCTTTCGAAAAGGGCAACGGACTCGTCGGTGGTAAGCGCACTTGCCGCATCCACCATTGAACGGATATTGGGAAGCCCTCTCTTTTCGGCCTCCTCAAGCCAAGCCTCGGAGTAGCCGTCACCTGAGAAGATGATCCTTACATGCTCAGCAAGATATTTCTTGATAAGATCGTGGCAGGCAAGTTCGAAATAATCTGCCTTTTCGAGAACGTCAGCGGCATCGCAGAAGCTCTCCGCAACGATGGTGTTAATGGCTGTATTGGCATCGGCGATGGAATCCGAGCTTCCTACCATACGGAACTCGAACTTGTTTCCGGTAAATGCAAAGGGTGAGGTACGGTTTCTGTCGGTCGCATCCTTCTCAATATCGGTAAGAGTCGAAACACCCGTGACGAGTTTTCCGCCGTGGATCGAATGATCTGCGGTTCCCGTCTCTATGAGCTGTCTTACGACATCCTCCAGCTGTTCTCCGAGGAATACGCTGATGATTGCCGGAGGTGCTTCATCCGCGCCGAGTCTGTGCTCGTTTCCGACATTTGCCGCGCTCTGTCTGAGCAGATCGGCATGCTCGTCAACAGCCTTAAGGATGCAGGCAAGGACGAGAAGGAACTGTACATTGGCCTCGGGAGTGTATCCGGGATCGAGAAGGTTGACACCCGTGTCGGTTGTGAGCGACCAGTTATTGTGCTTGCCGCTTCCGTTTACACAGTTATAAGGCTTTTCATTAAGAAGACAGTGAAGGCCTCTGCGTTCCGCAACCTTCTTCATGGTCTCCATTATTATCTGGTTATGGTCCACCGCGATATTGGCGGTCTCATAGATGGGCGCAAGCTCATGCTGCGCGGGTGCAACCTCGTTGTGCTGGGTCTTCGCGGTTACTCCGAGCTTCCAGAGCTCGAGATTCAGATCCTTCATGAAGGCTCCGACTCTTTCCCTGATCGCACCGAAATAGTGGTCGTCCATTTCCTGTCCCTTGGGTGCGGGTGCTCCGAAAAGGGTCCTTCCCGCAAATACCATATCGGGACGCTTTAAGTACTTTGCCCTGTCGACAAGGAAATATTCCTGCTCGGGTCCTACCGAGGGAGTTACCTTTGTCGCTTTTTCGTCACCGAAAAGCCTCACGATACGCAGGGCCTGTTCGGAAACTGCTTCCATCGAACGAAGGAGAGGTGTCTTTTTATCGAGAGCCTCACCGGTATATGAACAGAATGCGGTGGGAATGCAAAGGATGACGCCGGTCGCATCTTCCTTAAGGAATGCGGGTGAGGTGATGTCCCATACCGTATATCCTCTTGCCTCGAAGGTTGCCCTGAGTCCGCCCGAAGGGAATGATGAAGCGTCCGGCTCGCCCTTGATGAGCTCTTTTCCGGAGAATTCCATGATCATCCTGCCCATGTTATCGGGATGTGTGACGAAGGAATCGTGCTTTTCGGCGGTGATGCCGGTCAGAGGATGGAACCAGTGGGTATAATGGGTGGCACCGTTCTCGACCGCCCAGTCCTTCATGGCTCCGGCAACGATATCGGCGGATTTCTTGGAAAGTTCCCCGCCCTTCTGCATTATGCCGGAGACCTCTTTATATACTCCTTCGGGAAGTCTTTCCTTCATTTTACCGAGGGTAAAGACTTTCGATCCGAAGATCTCCTCAATATTTACGTTTTCGTTTGCTGCGATTTCAGACATCAGGATAGCTCCTTTGATTAATGATTATCTATACAGTTTAACACGTATGAACGATTTTTCAATTATTCTTTTGCCCGCAGGGCGTGCGAAAAGAAGCCCTTATTCCACACTTTCGGCTTCTTCCGTCTCCTTTTTCGGAGCGTAGTAGAGATTCTCCTTAAGATATGCCTTGTTGGCCTCGAAATCAACGCCCAGGACCGCCATTGAATCGATGTTCTCATTCCACCAGGTATTCTCGAGAGGAAGGCTTCCGCTGACTCTTTCATATCTGAGCGCAAAGGGAGCCCTGAGAAGAAGCGTGTAGCACTCGGTGAAGGTAAGGTTGGTCGTAAGGTTCGGACAGAGTGCCTCGACAAATCCGCCAAAGTCCCTGATCACGGTTCCGGGGAGCTTTTTAATGATCTCCTCCATCACCTTTCTCTGGCGCTCGGTACGTCCGAAATCCATGCCGATATATCTGTTCCTGGAATATGCGAGAGCCTGAGCACCGTTTAAGTGCAGCATTCCGCCCTCAAGCTGATAGATATAGTCGTATCCGAATTCCTTGCCGCGAAGCTCGTTATATTCGTTAAGGTAAGCATTCAGCCAGATGACCTCGTCGGGAGTAAGCTCAAGATCTATGCCGCCCACTGCATCGACGACATTTGCGAACGCCTCGAAGTTGACCAGAACATATCTGCTGACGGGAATGTCAAAATTCTGCTCGATCGTCTTCATCAAAAGCTCGGGACCGCCCCATGAATATGCGGCATTGAGCCTGTTGGAGCCGTATCCGGGTATCTCAACATAGATATCCCTGAGCACGGAGGTCATCAGGATCTTACCGGTTTTGGAAGATATCGAAACGAGTATCATCGCATCGCTTCGTCCGTCCTCACCGTTTGTTCTCGAGTCGTTTCCTATAAGGAGGATGTTGGTGACTCCGTCCGCAGTCAGTTTCTCCTTATCGAGATCTCCCGCCTCCTCATAGGTCATGAGCGAGTATGCCTTCTTCGTCATGACAAAAGAAAGACCGAGGCCAATGACGAGCAGTATCAAAAGCGTGATAAATACGGTCTTTATAAAGGACTTGAACGGATTCTTTTTCCGTGGGGCCTTCCCACCGCGGGGAGGCTGAACACTCCTTCCACGTGATCCGGTGTCTCTGCCGCGGGGCGGCTGAGCGTTTCTTCCACGTGGCGGCGGCGTATTCCTTCCGCCGTTTCCGCTGCTGCGGGGAGGTTCACACGCAGGACCGGGCTGTGCATATCCCTGTACCGGTCTTCTGAGTCTTGCATCCGGCTGCGGACCCGGTGCGTACGGATCCCTGCTTGCTGCGGGTCTTCCTGCAGGCCTGCCCTGCTGCGGGTTTCTGGGTCTACCCTGCTGCGAATATCCGGGTCTTGCGGAAGGTCTGCCCTGCGGACCGGGACCCGGTCTTCCGGCTCCGCGCCTTGGCTGTTCGCTTCCCGGGCCTGCGGGTCTTACCTGTCGGGAAGCACGTGGCCTCGGAGCTTCATCGTAGTTGTAGTAATCTTCTTCTCTGTATCTTACGGGTCTTTCCGTAGTTCTGCTTCGTCTGTTTACGACATCTCTGTCATTTCTGTACTCGTTACTCAAAACCTTTAATTCCTCGATCCTAACATTCTCATGACATCCCCGGGTTCGGGAGCTGAGCCCTCGTCACTTCTGATGAGAGCCCTGATCATCATGCTGGCGTGGGGACAGCTGTCTGTTTCATTACCCTCGGAGTCATACATCTTAACAGCCCGGGCCTTAAGATTTCTTCCGTCCGGCTTCATGATCTCTATCTCTTCGCCGACGGAGAATTTGTTCTTCTGCATAAATGTGACAACTGTGTCATCGCCTTCCGACACTGCTGTCTCTATGCTTCCCAGATAAACCGCATTGCTCTCATAAGTCCTGCCGTCATATATCTGGCCGTCAGTTCCCGGATTTCCGTAGAAGAATCCCGTTCCGTACGGTCTGAACGTGGTCATTGAGATCTGCTCTCTGTACATCTCTATATTCTTCTCATACAGCGCGGGATCTTCGAAGTAATCGTCGATCGCCTTTCTGTAAGTCCTCGTAACGGATGCGACATAGAGCGGATTCTTCATTCGTCCCTCGATCTTGAGGGAATCGATTCCGGCATCTATCATATCGGGAAGATGGTCTATCATGCACAGATCCCTTGAGCTGAACACAAAGGTTCCCCTCTCGGTCTCCTCGACAGGCATATACTCGCCGGGTCTGGTCTCCTCCGTCACATAGTACTTCCATCTGCAGGGATGGGTGCATGCTCCCCTGTTGGAATCTCTGCCGGTCATATATGCGGAAAGAAGGCATCTTCCGGAATACGAGATACACATTGCCCCGTGCACGAATGCCTCTATCTCCATATCATTCGGGATATTCTCCCTTATCTCACGGATCTCCTTAAGGGAAAGTTCCCTTCCCACGACTATCCTTCTAGCGCCCTGTCTGTACCAGAAATTGCATGTCGCATGGTTTGTGTTGTTGGCCTGTGTCGAGATATGGATCACGGCCTCCGGAAAGTTTCTGACACATATGTCATACATTCCGGGATCGGCGATAAGGATCGCATCGGGCGATTCCTTCATTTCGCGAAGCTCCCTGAAATACTGTGCAGCGTCCCCGAGGTCATGATTATGTGCCATGATATTGGCGGTGACATATACCTTAACTCCCGCCGCATGGGCTTTTTCTATGCAGCGTGACATCTCTTCTATGGAAAAATTGCGTGCCTTTGCCCTGAGGGAAAAGAATTCCCCTCCCATATATACTGCATCGGCACCGTAATGAAGAGCCGCTTCAAATGTATCCGGTCCTCCCGCGGGAACGAGAAGCTCGGGCTTTTTTCTCTTATCCATGCCTGACCCCTTTAATCCCTTTTCCTGTAGCTTACAGTCACACCATCCGCCATCGGAAGAACAGCGGATTCAAGATAGGGTGAATCACTGACCTCCCTTATGTACTCCCTCATCCTCTCATGGATGGTCCTGTCCCTGCGCCTTACGGCGTATCTGGACTCAATGACATCCCCGTCCTGCATCACATTGTCTGAAACGAGCATTCCGCCGGGAGCAAGAAGTCTTATGATGTCATCCAGAAAGGTTATATACTGTCCCTTGGCCGAATCAAGGAAGATAAAGTCATATGCGCCGCTTTCAAGCCCCGGAAGGATCCCGGCCGCATCTCCTTCGAGCAGTTCTATCCTCGAATCCCCGGCGAAATTCCCAAAATTCTCCCTCGCCTTAATGAGCCTCGGTTCGTAGTTTTCTATAGTTGTGACACGCGCGTCAGGTGCATATTCATGCATGAGCAGTGCGGAAAAACCGACAGCCGTACCGATCTCGAGGATGTTTTTCGGCCGGACATAGCCCATCAGAAAGCGAAGCAGCCCCTGAACGGAAGGCCTTATTATCGGTATCCCGTCCGAAAGGGCCTGCTCACGGATATCCTCGAGGTATCCTTCGAGCGGCCTCTGAGTAAGCTCTATGTACTTTTCCGTGCGGTCAATGTTCATATAATCTGTAAAGGGCGCCCATAACGGACGCCCCCCTGTTTTAAGTTATGGATTTACGGTCTCTGTGAGTTCCCCGGCTCCCTCCGCTCCTTCGGTAGCTTCGAGCTCAGAATCCGGAACTGCCTCCGCATCTTCAAGGATCTCGGGTTCTTCCTCCTCGATCTCCTTAACCTCGTTCTCGGCAGATATACGCTCAAACATTTCCTCTGCGGTCATTTCGGTGCTCAGGGTGTAAGTTCCTCCCTTTACACCTTCACGATACTCGGATGCGTAATACTGAAGGGCAAAGAGGATCGAATCCCTGGAAAGTCCCTTCGATTCGAAAAGCTCGCCGAGTTCCCTGGCATTGAAATCAACGGGGATCTCAACGACAACTTCCCTGCCGTAACCTTCCGAAGCCATGGGCTCTTCGGTGAAGACCCTGTAGCCGAGGTTATAGCACCTTGTCGCACCCTTGATCACGAAATATATGATTATCACCCATATTGCGATCCTGAAAACCACGTCCAGGACCGAAAGGGTCAAAAACAATGTCTTTTTCCTGCTCATAAATAAACCTTATTCGAAATCCAGTGCTTCCGTTATCCGGTAAGTCATATCCTGCATCATCCTGCAGAAAGCGAGCTCCGCTTCGAAAAAAGCATCCGCCCTGGGCTCGGCCGCCCTGAATCCCACTATCTCAGTTCTGAATCTGTCATATTCCGCCAGATCTATGTCATCGGACTGCTGAAAATTATAATTCCTCTTACGGAAATCATCAACCCTGCGCTTAAGATCGGGGTCTTTCTTCAGCTCCTCAAGCGCTTCCCTGTACTCCGCGTAGATATCCGTATCCCTGATGGAGGCGATGAAATTTTGCATTGCTTCTTCGTAAGTATCCAATGCGTTCTCCTTACGCTTCCTCGATTATGGGAAGTATCATCGGCTTTCTCTTGAGGTTTCTCCAGACGAAATCGCTCATCGCATCCCTCACGGCGGTCTTGATGGCATTCCAGTCGGCGCCCTCATCCAGGCACTTTTCAACCGCGGACTGTGCAACGGCCGAAGCCTCCGTCAGAAGATCCTCGGACTCCTTGATGTACACGAAGCCTCTCGATACGACATCGGGACCCGCAATGAGTTCTCCTTCCGACGAGATGCACATGCATACAACGATTATACCATCTGCGGCAAGGCGCTGCCTGTCACGAAGTACAACGTTACCGACATCACCGACACCGGATCCGTCGACCAGTATATCTCCTACGGGAACCTTACCCGTGATCTCTGCGGTCTCACCGTCAAGTTCAAGAACATCACCGCTTGAAAGGATCTTTATCCTGTCCTTGGTAAATCCGAGCTCCTTGGCAATCTGCGCCTGAGCCATCAGGTGCTTGTATTCTCCGTGCACGGGAACGCTGAACTTGGGCTGTAACAGCGTATAGATCAGCTTGATCTCTTCACGGCATGCATGTCCCGATACGTGGACATCCTGGAATACGACATTTACTCCCTTCTGAAGGAGGGAATTGATGACCCTCGTGACCGGCTTTTCATTTCCCGGGATCGGATGAGATGAAAAGATAACCGTATCGCCCGCGCCGATCGTGATCTTTCTGTGTGTTCCGTCCGCCATCCTCGACAGAGCTGCCATGCTCTCGCCCTGGCTTCCGGTCGTGATTATGACCTGTCTGTCTGCGGGCAGGTCCTTCAGCTCATCAAGCGTAGCCAGAGTGTTCTCGGGAATATCGATGCGCTCAAGCCGCTGCGCGGTATCGATGATATTGACCATGCTGCGGCCCTCGACCGCAACGCGTCTTCCGAATTTGTAAGCGGTATTGATTATCTGGCGCACCCTGTCGACGTTCGAAGCGAATGTCGCAACGAATATCCTGGCGTTCTTATTTTCCTCGAAAATATCATCGAAGATGGGTGCCAGAGTCTTCTCCGAAGGGGTGAATCCGGGTCTTTCCGCATTGGTAGAATCGCAAAGGAGTGCGAGCACGCCCTTTTTGCCGATCTCGGCGAATCTCTGAAGATCGATCGAATCTCCGTATACGGGAGTGTAATCAACCTTGAAGTCTCCGGTATGCACAACGCAGCCGACGGGCGAATAGATCGCAAGTGCCGCAGCATCAACGATACTGTGGTTGGTACAGATGAACTCAACCCTGAATGCTCCGAGGTTGATGGACTGGCCGAAAGTCACTACTTTACGGCGTATGCTGTCCATGAGCTTCGTGCCCTGCGCAGAATGCTCCTTGTCATATTCCTCGAACTTGTGCTCGATAAGACCCATGGTCAGCCTGGTCGCATAAACGGGGGCGGGAACCTGCGAGAGAACATATGCGATCGAGCCTATATGATCCTCGTGTCCGTGGGTAATGACAAAGCCCTTGAGCTTGTCGTAGTTATCCTTAAGGTAAGTTACGTCGGGTATTACAAGGTCGATACCCAGCATGTCGTCCTGCGGAAATGCAAGTCCGCAATCCACAACGATAATACTGTCTTCGTATTCGAAGGCAGTGATGTTCATTCCGATCTGCTCAAGCCCGCCCAGAGGGATTATCTTAAGCCTGGAAGCCGGAATCTCTTTATTAGTGTTACTCAAATATATTGTCCTTTCTTTTCATATGAAAAGAAAACCCTGCCCGGCGCTTTCTCAGTCCTCACGCTCAAGTGAGACATCATCGAGAAGGTCCTCAAAGACAGGTGCCAGGGCATCGAGCTCGTCGTCGTCAGATACGATCACGTATCTGCTCTCCTCTTCGCCCTCTTCGGAGATGTCCTTGAGGATAAGAGCTTCTCCGTCGCCTTCCTCGAAATCGGTGACAAGGATGTAGTCATGTCCGCCCAGCCTTGTCTGCTCGAGTACGAAGAATTCAACGGGATCCGCTCCTTCGGGTTTAAAGATTATCTTTTCAAGTTTCTTTTCGTTTTCTTCAGTGTTCATATGTTTCCCTGTTCATATAGCTCTGCAGTATGAGTTGTGCGGCTATCATATCAACATATTTCTTGTGGTCCTTTTTGGCGACACCGGCTTCATCCATGATCTCATCCGCCTCGACCGTGGTGAGCCTTTCGTCCTCCATGATAACGGGAAGTCCCGTTCTTCTTTTTACGGCTTCGGCAAATTCTTCCGTAAGCCTGACCCTTTCACCCTCGTCCCCGGACGGCATAAGGGGTTTTCCGATCACTATCGTCCCGATATCGTACTGCACGACGAGTTCCTCGATGCGGGCATAGGTCCTGCGCAGCTTGTTCGCCTGTTCCCTGCGTATTATCTCAACAGGCTCCGCTGCAAGAAAAAGCGGGTCGCTGACCGCAACACCTACCGTCTTCGACCCGAAATCAAGACCCATTAATCTTTTTCTTTCTTTTTCCATTACCAAATATCAGTTCCAGCCCTTGCTGGCAATGTATTCAAGAAGCAGCTCTTCGACCAGTTCATCACGCTCCGCCTTCATGATAAGGGATCTTGCGCCCTTGTGGCTGGTGATGTATGTGGGGTCTCCGCTCATGATATATCCGACGATCTGATTGACGGGATTATAGCCCTTTTCCTGAAGCGCCTCGTATACTTCCTCAAGAACGGAAGCAGCCCCCGAATCATCGGTGGGCACCTCAAAAAACTGTGTTTCGGAAATTTCTTTTGCCATCAGATCACCTCCCGTATCCCTCAAATATATACCTCTTTGGATTTTACCGCATCCATGTATACTTTTCAAGTTATGTCGCCCGCATGAAACACGCTTTTTCTTAATGTGAATCGGCAAAACTGTGTTATACTAATGAACGCAATTAACTAATAGATACACTTATAATTTCGTATTTTGCGTTCATTAGTCGGGTGTATCGGCAATCTTTATCTTGTACCAGTATGTAATGTCGGACATGAACAAACAGATATTCAACACATTTTTGATCAAGTACGCGGAAATAGGCATCAAGGGCAATAACAGGTATCTTTTCGAGGACGCCCTTGTCGCTCACATAAACGCCGCAATGAAGACCATTTCCGGCAGATTCCTCACAAGGAAAACGCCCGGAAGGATCTACCTTGAGTGCTCCGAAGACAAAAACGGGGCTTCCTTTGATTTCGACGAGGTTGTCGAAAAGCTTAAGCACATCTTCGGGATCGTCTACATCTGCCCGGTCATCGTGTACAAGACCGAAGGCCAGGAGCAGCTCCGCGAACAGTCCGTTAAATACTGGGGCGATATGTACGGCGATACGGACAGGACCTTCAAGGTCGTCTGCAGAAGAGGCAACAAGGGATATCCCCTCGATTCCATGGAGGTTGCGGCAGACCTCGGAGAAGCCATCCTTGATGCATTCCCCTCACTTAAGGTCGATGTAAGAAAGCCCGATATCTTCCTTAATGTGGAGCTTCGCGACAAGACATACATCTACTCCGAGTCAATTCCCGGACCCGGCGGAATGCCCGTGGGAACAAACGGAAAAGGAATGCTCCTTCTTTCCGGAGGAATCGATTCCCCCGTTGCGGGCTATATGATCTCCAAGCGCGGTGTATCGCTCGATGCGGTCTATTTCAACGCACCTCCCTATACCTCCGAAAGGGCAAAGCAGAAGGTCGTGGACCTTGCGAAGATCATCTCCGCATACACGGGCCCCATCAATCTCCACGTCATCAACTTTACCGATATCCAGCTTGCCATCTATGAGAACTGCCCGCATGACGAGCTGACCATAATAATGCGCAGATACATGATGAGGATCGCAGAGCATCTCGCCTATGAGAACGGATGCCACGGGCTCGTTACCGGCGAGAGCGTCGGCCAGGTCGCATCACAGACCTTCGCCTCCCTCGTTTCCACCAACGAGGTATGCACCCTTCCGGTCCTCAGGCCCCTCATCGCGTTCGATAAGCAGGAGATCGTCGAGATATCCGAGAAGATCGGAACCTACGAAACCTCCATCCTTCCTTACGAGGACTGCTGTACCATATTCGTGGCCAAGCACCCCGTCACCAACCCGAGCAGGACCGTGATCCAGAAGCACGAGCACAAGCTGGACGACATCATTGAAGGCCTGCTGGCAAAGGCTTATGAGACCGACGAGATCATCGTGATAGGAAAATAAAAAAAAGACCGAAGGGATCATCCTTCGGTCTTTGAAGCAACGGGGATAATTATACCTGATACTGCTTAAGAACCTCGAGAACATCATCAGCTCCGCCCTCGGTGTGGATGTTGAGGTCGATGGGCTTGGAAAGATCGAGGCTGAAGATACCCATGATGGACTTAGCGTCGATTACGTATCTTCCGGATACAAGATCGAAATCATATTCGAACTTGGTGATGTCATTTACAAAACTCTTTACCTTGTCAATAGAATTAAGAGAAATCTTTACTGTTTTCATTTGAGTTACCTCCTTATTTCTCTGATATTTTTTCTTTTCCTCGTTGCTACGAGGTAATAGTAATTGACTGTTAAAGAATTGTCAAGACTGGCGGAGCCTTAAAGAGAACCAAACTTTTATGAGAAAAATGCCCAAAACTATAGCATTCCACAACCTCGGTTGTAAGGTGAATGCATACGAAACCGAAATAATGCTTCAAAATGCACAATCAGCAGGTTATGAAATTGTGCAGTTTTCACAGATTTCGGACGTATATGTCATCAATACATGCACGGTAACAAATATCGCCGACAGGAAGAGCAGGCAGATGCTCCACCGTGCCAAGAAGCTGAACCCGGACTCCATCGTAGTTGCGGTCGGCTGCTATGTACAGACCGGAAGCGACGCACTTTTGAAGGATCCGCTCGTTGACATATGCATCGGCAACAACCATAAGGCCGAGCTTATCCCCATCATCGAGGACTACGCCGCCGGCCGCAGCAAAAAGAAGATCGTAATGGATGACCTCGGCGTCCCCTCCTCCTATGAGGATATGACCTTAAGCAGTTTAACCGACCGTGTCCGCACCTTCGTCAAGATCCAGGACGGCTGCAACCAGTTCTGCACCTACTGCGCTATCCCCCTTGCAAGAGGAAGGGTGCGCTCCCGCGCAAAGGAAGACATATGTGAAGAGATCCGCGGCCTCATAGAAAAGGGCTGCTCCGAGATAGTCCTTACCGGAATCCATGTCGGATCCTACGGTATCGACCTTGATGAAAACGGAAGCACATCGGGGGATTACGGCGGAAAGAGCAAACTCATAGACCTTGTCGAGGAGATTGCGAAGATCCCCGGTCTCGAAAGGATCCGCTTAAGCTCCGTCGAGCCCAGGATCATCACAGAGGAAAATGCCGAGCGCCTTTCAAAGCTTAAGAACCTCTGCCCGCACTTCCATCTGTCCCTTCAGAGCGGATGCGATGCGACACTGAAGAGAATGAACAGGCACTATACCACGGACGAGTATTACCGGAGCGTTCTCTGCTTACGGAAATATTTCGACGATCCGGCGATAACCACGGATGTCATTGCAGGCTTTCCCGGAGAGACGGACGAGGAATTCGAAGAGACTCTCGCCTTTGTAAAGAAGGTCGGTTTTGCGGATATGCACATATTCAAGTTCTCTCCGAGAAAGAATACCAAGGCGGCTCAGATGTCCGACAAGGTATCCGAAGAGGTAAAGACCGAAAGAAGCGCAAAGCTCATCGATACCCAGATAGAGATGACTCGCGAATATATGAAGCGCCACATCGGAAGGACCGAAAAGGTTCTTATCGAGGAGCAGCAGGTCATCTTCGGAAAGAAATACATGATCGGACACACGCCCGACTATATTATGACAGCGGTGTCAGATCTGAGTCTGTCACCCGGCGATGCGGTCGACCTTAAGCTCTCGGGAATACTTACCGAGGAGATAATGTCCGCGGAAAGGTGAGCGAAGATCCGGGCATCACAGGCTACAGGCAAACAGAACATAAAAAAACGTAAGCAGCTTTTGCCGCTTACGTTTTCTTTTTGTTGTAACGTGTTTATCCGAGTGTAAACTTCTGAGTGTTTCCGTCTACGGTTGCTTCGTACTCACCCTTGAATCCGGTAACCTCTGCAAAGCCCTCAGTATCGGTGTGAACGGTATAGTCGGTGGTCCACTCTTCCTTAACAAGTCTCTTCAGCTCGTTGTATGCGGGCTTGGCGGTTCCGTCTTTTCTAAGAAGTCCGCTGGGTGCTCCGAGCCATGCTCCGTCGGTGAAATCCCAACCGGTGATTGCCTCTACAGAGGGATGAGCAAAGAGAGTCTCATAGAACTCTTTCCATTCCCTGCACTGTCTCTCCTCACCCTCGGGAGTTGTGGGCCACTCATCAATCACATAATCGTTGAGGTCAACGATCTCCGGAGGCATAAGATGTCCTGATACGAAGGTGTTCTCGGTAAAGTGAAGGGGAAGTCCGAAGAATGAATATCTGTCGAGGATATCCATAAGTTTTTCTTTTCCCATGTAGCCCTGATGCTGATGGGTCTGTATTCCGATCGCAGAGATGGGAACGCCGGCATTCAGAAGTCCGTCGATCAGTATGCGGTAGCTTTCGGAAAGATTGAAATCGTTGATAAGAAGTGTAGCATCGGGATTTGCTGCTTTTGCGGCATCGAATACTTCCTTTACGAGCTTTACCCTTCCGAGATCCTTGCAGATCCTGGTGACCGCATTGTCATATCTGTCATAAACCTGCATGATAACAACTTCGTTGATGACATCCCAGTAATCGATGACGCCCTTGAATGCGGTGACATCGCGGTTGATGCGGTCGAGCTGCTTCTGAAGGATGGTCGCATTGTCATACTTCATAAGCCAGTCCGCACATACGGTGTGCCAGCAGAGAGGGTGGCCCTTAAGGGTTACACCCTTGGAAGTAAGATACTTTGCTGTGCGCATATACTGGTCATATTTGGGCTGACCCTCAACGGGTTCGTACATTCCCCAGTAAAAATGCATGGTGCCGTAATTGTTGAGATCCAGCCATTTGCGGTTGATCTCGTTGGCAACAGCCTGCTGCTCTGCCGAAATGGGAAGCTTTGCTCTCTCTTCCTCGGTAAGTTCCTCGGGAGGAACGAAATCACTTGCTCCGCATCCGAAGAGGAATTTGTGATTTACAAGTTTTACATGAACGTCCTTGCCGGATGCGGGCTGTCCGTTTGCATCCGTGAACTTGATACGCTGTGTTGCTTTTCTGTGCTCATAATTGCTCATATCCGGTCCTCCGTTTGATCGGTTTTCAACGATTATATCATGGGCAAATTTACAAGTATCTCGATATTTTGCTTTCTTACTTCTTATTTTTTGCTATAAGTTCCGGAGTGTTCTAAGGCTATTTTCTGGTAAATCTTCTGAGCATGGGCACGATCTCGCCCAGAGCCTTCAGCGTCTCATCTATCTCTTCACGCGTGGTGAGCACTGACATCGAGATCCTTATCGTCGATTCGAGAAGCCCCTTATCCAGACCTATCGATGTAAGAGTTGCGGACGGCGCTCTCTTATGAGTTGAGCATGCGCTTCCCGCGGAAACATATATTCCCTTATCCTCGAGGGAATGGAGCAGGACCTCCGCTCTTACGTCCCTGACCGAAACGGAAATGATGTGGGGTGCCGTTCCGGCAGCGCCCTCCGCGCCTTCCCCGGTAAGTCCGTTTATGCTGACTCCGTCTATCTTAAGTGCATTTTCGATAAAGTACTTTTTCAGCTCATAAAGAGAGGCTGTATCCTCGTCCAGCTTTTCATAGAGCATCTTCGCGGCAAGTGCCATTCCGGATATTCCCGGAACATTTTCCGTGCCGGACCTTATGCCCTTCTGCTGTCCGCCTCCGTAAACGGGTGAAACGATCCTTACGCCGTCACCGATATAAAGAAGACCGCAGCCCTTGGGTCCGTGGATCTTGTGCGAGCTTGCACTGAGAAGATCTATCTTCATCCTTCCCGGATTAATATGTGCCTTTCCGAAGCCCTGAACGGCATCGACATGGAAAAGGCATTCGGGACATTTTTCCTTTATCAGGATGCCGGCCTCGGCTATGGGCTGCACGGATCCGATCTCGTTATTGGTATGCATCATCGAAACAAGTATCGTTCCGGGGGTAAGGGCCGATCCGAGCTCGTCAAGCGATATCCGTCCGCTTTCGTCCGTCCCGAGATATGTGATCTCGAAACCCTCATCCTCCAGATGTTTCACCGTATTCAGAACGGCCGGGTGCTCTATCTTCGTAGTGATGATATGCTTTCCCCTTCTCTCCAGCGCCTTGGCAGCGCCCAGGATCGCGATATTGTCAGACTCCGTACCTCCGGAGGTGTAATAGATGTTCTTTTCGCTGCAGCCGAGGATCCCCGAAAGAATCTTCGTGCTCTCCTTGAGGCGTCCCTCCGCCGTAACACCCATGTGATGCATGCTCGAAGGGTTTCCGTAGTCCTCTCCCATGACCTTGGCGATCAGGTCAATGACATCGGGAAAAGCCTTTGTGGTTGCTGAGTTATCCAGATATATTTCTTTCATATTTTGATAGTCACCGCGGAATTGTTCTGTTATAATACAAATTGTGCATAAAATCCCGTGCTTAACGGCACTTAATAATCACACTTCAAATATGATACATCAAGTCGGGTACATCGTCCAACGTCGTTTTGAAGTAAGAAATGTAAGGGGAGGATTACATTCATGATTCACAATGATTTCAGAGAGCTGATGGAATATGCCAAGTCCAATAACTGCTCCGACATCCACATCACCGTAGGAACAAATGTAGCGATCAGAAGATACGGCGAACTCAAGATCCTCGAGCCCGCTCCTTCAGCAGAAGAATCCAGAAACATGATCTACTCATTCCTTGAGCAGGATCAGATCGAGAGAGTATCCGGCGGCATGGACCTTGATGCCGGTGTTATGCTCTGGGACGGAACCAGAATCAGAGCCAATATCTATCACCAGAGAAATAACCTTGCGGCAAGTATCCGTATTCTTAATCAGACTGTTCCTTCCTTTGAAGAGCTCCTTCTTCCTCCCGTATGTAAGGACCTTGCAGAAATGCCCAGAGGACTTGTTCTCGTAACCGGACCTACCGGTTCGGGTAAATCAACCACCCTTGCATCCATGGTCGATTACATCAACAGGACCACTTCAAGACACGTCATCACCATCGAAGACCCCATCGAGTACGTATATCCCCACGATAAGGCAATGATCCACCAGAGAGAAGTCGGAAAGGACGTTCCCACTTTCGCAACGGCACTCCGTTCCGCACTCCGTGAAGATCCCGATATCATCCTCGTAGGAGAAATGCGTGACTATGAGACCATCTCCGCAGCAATCACCGCAGCAGAGACCGGACACCTCGTCCTTTCGACACTCCATACAACGAGTGCCGCACAGACCGTAGAAAGAATCATCGACGCAACTCCTCTCGACGGACAGGATCAGATCAGAACCCAGTTCTCCAACGTCATCAGAGGTGTCATCACCCAGACTCTCGTTCCTACCGCAGATATGGACGGCCGTGTGGTTGCTACCGAGATCATGCTCGGTACTCCCGCTATCGGAAACCTCATCCGTGATAAGAAGACCATCCAGATCCCTTCGCTCATTCAGGCAGGACGCAACTCAGGAATGCACCTTCTCAACGACGACCTTGCTTCCCTCGTAGGACGCGGAAGGATCTCCAAGGAAGATGCTATGTGGGTCAGCAACGATCCCACCGCACTCGACAAGATGTGCTGATAAAATTACACATAACGAAAGCGGGACATCAACAGATGTCCCGCTTTTTTTTGCCCATATAATTTCACTATGCTGCCGGTCCGTTTCCGGATCACTTTTCGTTTCGCTTCTCCATATACTTATCAAGCGCTTCCTGCATCTTCTTATTTTCCGACTTCTCGATGAACCTGGTTACGAAAAGGCTCGCCGCCATGCTGAGCGAGAATGAAACGAGGAATCCTGCCCACGCCGCAAGGTCATCAACGGGGAACCACCCGAACGAGACCGCAAACACAACGATGGATACGAATATCGCGATAATGAAAAGAAGGTTCCTTGCGATCATGTTCATATTCTTTATGAGCGCATCGGTAAGGAATACCACCTGTGCAATCGTTACCAGAACCGCAAGAAACAAAAGCTGAAGGAGCGTACCCATCGTAAGTCCCCTGTTTCCCAGTTCAAAGAGGGTTGAATATCCTTCCGTCGTTGTTCCTATGCATAAACCAAACACTATGAAGATAATGACCATCGCACCGTATGTCGCAAGGAGCTGTGCGATGTAACCGAATACGGATTTCCTGTCTTCAAAAGCATTATCCGTTTTTTCTTCTATGATCTCTCTGCCCATCACTTAAGTCCCAACTTTCTTCTGAGTTCTTCGGAATACATTCTCGACACAACGATCTGTTCGCCGTTCACCAGCGTGAGCCTGACCTTACGGTTGATATCGGCCTTGAGGC
This sequence comes from Lachnospiraceae bacterium, assembly GCA_016285265.1. Classification (GTDB taxonomy): domain Bacteria; phylum Bacillota; class Clostridia; order Lachnospirales; family Lachnospiraceae; genus AC2028. The sequence goes on along the minus strand of JAEEQL010000002.1, from coordinate 37,662 downwards.
TCTTGATCTTCCGAAGGTTAACGATGCTCTGCTTGCTGACCCTGAGGAAATCCTGCTTTAAAAGCTCCTGCTCCATCTCGTAGAGCTTAAGCTCCGATTCATAGGTCTCATCCTCCGTGTAAACAAATGTCCTGCGGTCCACGGCATCTATATAGAGGATCCTGTCGGTGTCGAGCAGATAGGTCTCGTCCCCCTTCTTAACGCCGATCTGCATGTTGATCATCCTCATCATCGCGATGACCTTCTCAACATCCCGCGTCAGGGAAGGAGCGCATATCTTAACGCCCGTTTCCTCATATTTTTCATTAATGTCGATCTCGATCTTCATCTACTCAAGTCCTTTTTTTCTGAATGCCGCGAAAAAGAGTACAAGGGCAAGTGCAGCATTTGCAATAAGCACGCACACGCCGAACCTTCCGGCACTTTCAAAGCCCATACCGTCCACGGCAACCTTGATCTGCTGCGTAAATATGAATCTCGCCGCTTTCTCTATTTTATCATTAAACGAAGCGAGCATGGGAGAAAAAGAAAGAACCATCATGACAGGCATCATGAGCGAAGTCGTAACCATCTGATTCTTCGCAAAGATCCCGATGCATGCCCCGATGAATATCGAGATGATGCATCCCGCACCCATCATCGTCATGAAGAACGGTATATCCCCGGAAGGAAGAGCCGTCCCCATCACCGCGGACCCCGCCATGCAAAGGACCCATATATACACGGAGACACCGATGAGATATTCAAAGGGTCTTACGCCCGCCATCATCAGAACCCTTAACGTGTTTTTCTCTTTTTCCTCGGAAATGATCGATGCCGTCGCAACAAGGGGAGCCATGCCGACAAACATCGACGAGAACATCTTCACGAAAAAGAATTCGGGCATATCCACATCGATCGCATTTTCAAATATAAGAGTCATCATGGGAAACATCAGAAACTGGATCAGCACGGGCTTATTCTTCACGGTATCCCTTATCTGCTTTTTGATAATCGTAAGTATATTCTTCATTTAATCCTCCTCCAGCTTCTTACCGGTAAGTTCAAGAAAGACCGTTTCAAGGTCGGGCTCCGACGAATGTATCGTCATGACCTTCCCCGCGCTTATCATCTCACCGATCTTCTTTCCGCTGTCTTCACCGCAGGGAAGTTCGATATCTTCACCGGTTATTAAGTGCACCCTTATCGTCTTCCTGCTGTCGTATTTCCTGCAGAGCTCATCCGGCGCTCCCACATCGACGATGCGGCCTTCATTTAACAGTGCGACCGTATCACAGAGTTCGTATGCCTCTTCCATGTTATGGGTTGTAAGGAAGATCGTGCGTCCTTCCTTTTTCCTGTCACGGATCAGATTGTGTATCGCCTTCGATGAACGGGGATCGAGACCGCTTGTGGGCTCATCCAGGAAAAGGATCTCCGGTGAATGCATGAACACCCTTGCAAGCTGAAGCCTTGCCCTCATTCCCTTGGAAAGGTCCGATGCACTCTTTTTCGCGGCATCTTTAAGTCCCACAAGTTCGAGACTCTCTGCGATCTTCGCGTAAGGTGTTCCGTATATATCCGCGAATACCTTCAGGTTGTCCGTACATGAGAATCTGTCATAAACCCCGAAGTTGTCCATCATGATACCGATGCGTCTGTTATCCACTCTCGTAAGGTCCCCTGCTTCCTTGTCCATGATGATCGCGGATCCGCCGTCGCAGCGAATCTGTCCCGTGATTATCTTAATGAGCGTTGTCTTGCCTGCACCGGATGGTCCGAGCAGTCCGAATATCTGTCCGTCCTTTATATCGAGATCTATTCCCGATAATACCTTTTTATCCGAAAAGCTCTTTTCTATTCCCCTGCATCTGATCATACTTACGTCTCCTTTCTTGTCTGTGACCATAAACTATCAGACGTAAAAAGAAGGAACAATGCCTTAAGACGTAAGTTGCCACACCTCCTGCATAAGTTGCACAAAAAGAGGATGCCATCAGGCATCCTCTCAGGATTCAAACATATAAACGAACCAGCTCATTATGCACATCGCTGCGGTTTCGGTCCGCAGGATCCTTCGTCCGAGCGTTACCGGAAGCACTCCGGAACTTTGCGCTTTCGCGACTTCCTTTTCATCAAAGCCGCCCTCGGGACCGATGAAAATCCCTACGCTGCTTCCCGGCTTTATCCCGGAAAAGAGTTCCCTGGTCTTCGTCATATCCTCGGCAAGCTCGTACGGAATGAAGATATGATCAAGGGCTTTCGCATCCGCGATCGCCGCATCAAAGTTCATGACGGGGCCGACATTTGGAATGATACCGCGCTTACTCTGCTCCGCTGCACTCTCCGCTATCTGCTGCCATCTTGCGACCTTGCTCCCGGCCTTTTTGTCATCGAGCTTTACAACGCATCTCGATGTCGCTACGGGAACAAATCTTACCGCTCCGAGCTCAACGCACTTCTGTATCACGGTCTCCATCTTGTCGCCCTTGCAGAGCGCCTGGTAGACCGTAACCTTAACGGGAAGCTCTGTGTCATCTTCCTTGACGAATCTTATCTCGCAGATGACCTCCGAATCGGTATATTCCAGTATCCCGCATCTGTACTCCTTAGGAACGCCGTCACATCTTACACTGATCTCTTCACCCGGCTTCATACGGAGAACGTTTTTGATATGGTTATGGTCCGGACCGGATATGATGACCCGGTGCGTATCCGTATTTATCTGTGACTGATCTGCAAATACCTGAGTCATTTGACAGCCGTAACGGAGCTCCACTCTCCCTGCCTTGTTATATCAAGGACCTTCAGTCCCGCCTTTTCCATTGCGGCGGTGACAATGCTTTCCTTCTCATTCAGGATACCGGAAGTGATATAGATACCGCCTTCCTTGAGCATCTTCGGAACGCAGGGTGTGATCACCTCGAGAACCTCGGCAAGAATGTTGGCAACGACTATGTCGTATGTTCCGACACCCGCGTCATTTTGTATGTCCTCATCAGATGCGATATTTCCGATTACAAGCCTGAAGCTTTCCTGAGCGATACCGTTGTTCTCACAGTTTTCCCTGACAGCCTCTTCCGCGCAGGGATCAAGGTCGGTTCCGTAAGCGAAGCCGGCGCCGAACATAAGACCCAGGATCGCAAGTATTCCGCTTCCCGTACCTATATCAAGGAGCCTGTCGCCTTCCTTTACATGCTTTCTGATATTCCTGATGCAGAGCTGTGTCGTATCATGCATTCCGGTTCCGAAAGCGGTGCCGGGATCGATATGAAGAACAAACTTATGCGTATCTCCTTCGGGAACATCCTCCCAGGAAGGAATAACAAGTATGTCATCCACTTCAAAAGAGTGGAAGAAATTCTTCCAGTTGTTGAGCCAGTCGATATCCTCGGTCTCGCTTACCTCAACGGTCCCTTCTCCTATGTCCATGTACGACCTTATATCATCGAGGACTTCGTTAATACCTGCGAGAACCTCTTCCTTGGAAACCTTCCTGATATCGCCTGCGGTATTTGCCGCTCCGATGGTCATGGTTCCCGCTTCGGGTTCTCCGCCCATGATGAGAAGACCGTCGTCGTCCATCTCCACAAAGAAATTGAGCACCGCCGTTCCGTCGTCATCCCCGAAATCGGGAAGGATGTCGACGAACATCTGCTCCTTGTCGAGGGGTGAAAGAGGAACCTTGTCCTCGATCTGTGCTCCCTCAAGTCCTATGTCATACAGATCGCTGATAATGATATCTTCCGCATCCGTATTTGTTTTGATCCTGAATCTGACCCACTTCATTGCTTTTCTTTTCCGCTTCGTATCAATCCGAGCACTTATTCTTATCCTGGAAGCTTACCCTTGCACCGGCTTCCACCGACGATGTGATGAAGGTGTTCGAACCGATGATCGCATCGTGACCGATGACCGTCTCGCCGCCGAGTATCGAAGCTCCGGCATAGATGGTAACCCTGTCCTCGATGGTGGGATGGCGCTTCTTACCCTTGAGAGTCTGGCCTCCCCTTGTCGAAAGAGCACCGATGGTAACGCCCTGATAGATCTTGACGTAATCACCTATGATGGTCGTCTCACCGACAACGATACCTGTTCCGTGGTCGATAAAGAAATACTTTCCTATAGTTGCGCCGGGATGGATATCGATTCCCGTGCGGGAATGTGCATGCTCCGTCATCATCCTGGGGATAAGGGGAACGCCGAGAACGAAAAGCTCATGAGCGATCCTCGCGGTCACGATCGCTCTGAGTCCGGGATAGCAGAGGATTATCTCGCTATGGTTATATGCGGCGGGATCTCCCTCGTAGAAGGCCTGTACATCCGTCTCGACATACTCCCTGATAACGGGGATCCTTAGCATGAACTTATCGGTAAGCTCCCCGGCAACAACAGATCTTTCCTCATATGACGCTCCGGAATATTCGGGCTTCTGGATAAGGGAAATGGCGATCTGCTTCTTGAGGTTATATATTATATCCTCGGTAAGCACTGTGAGACGGCTTGAGAGATTATAGAATTTATAACTCTTTTCGCGGATATATCCCGGGAAGATCATCTTGATGACCTTGCCGAGAATGTCGATGACAGTATCCCTGTCGGGCTGGTCGGATATATCCGTTCTGTTGATTATCCTGTCTTCTTTGTAATCCGCAAGTATGGTCGATACTATATTTTCAAGTTCAAGATTTTTCTTTTCTTTTTCCATAAAAAGTTCCTCCGATCACGGCAAAAACCTGTCTCTTATGATAGCTTAAAAGCTCAGTGTTTACAAGATTTCTTACTTTACAAAACCGTCGCCCGCGAATACAGTATAAGTATGCTTACAGAAGACGAAAAATACATGAAAAAGGCACTGAAACTGGCCGAAAAAGCCTTCGAAGCCGGTGAAGTGCCCATAGGCTGCATCATAGTTCACGAAGGGAAGATCATAGGACGCGGTTACAACAGGCGAAATACCGATCATTCCACGCTTTCGCATGCCGAGATGATTGCCATCAAAAAGGCCTGTGCAAAACTTCACGACTGGAGACTCGAGGACTGCACGATGTATGTGACGCTGGAACCCTGCCAGATGTGTGCGGGTGCATGTGTCCAGGCCCGGATCCCCAAGGTTGTCATCGGAACCACAAGCCCCAAATCGGGAAGCTGCGGTACCGTGACCAACATCCTTAACAACGAGGCTTTCACACACACATGCGAGACCGTGACGGGAGTGCTCGCCGAACAGTGCAGCGCGCTGCTTACCGAATTTTTCGTCAGGATGAGAGCCGAGACCAAAGCGGCCAAAATGGCGGCAAAGCGTGAGGCCGAAGCCCTCGCAGAAGAATCATCACAGCCGGAAGATACGCAGGACAGCTGATCTCCGCAGTGGTGCGGAAGGTCCCGGACGGATCCAAAACAATTCTCAGGAGGAACATCATGACAGTAATGACCAGACCGGAAGTAAAGACCGTTTCAGGAGGAAAATACTGGGAGCAGACCTACGATAATTTCTATCTCAAGGCCTATCTTCCCGATAACGATATCGATTCACAGGTCAATAATTATACATTCAGGGCGCCCTATATGCTTGTCTTCGAAGAGGAGAGAATGAGCATCGAGAGCGCTGTTTCTTTTGCAAAGGAAACCGGACTTGCGGATATAGCCGCCGCAGCAGATTCGATGGTCCTTTTCGTATATCCCACCTGCGATGGAGGATGGGACAGTGCCGACATCGAGCTCTATAAGGAGATCATCTCCCACGGCAGGATGCATCCCGAGTACAATGACGGCCTCGTAGAACTCAACGATTTCTTCACCCATGAGTTCAAGGGCTACTACATAAGGGGCGCGATCTTCAGGGCGGACATCTACAGCTACGGAAAGTCCGCAGACTATGTTGCAAGAAATCTCCTTAAGACAGTCGAGGGCCAGTATCTCTGGGGACCCGGTGAGATCACTCCCGCAATGTGCTCCATGGAAAGACTCAGCTTCGTTCCCACCGTTGAAAGGAAGGACATTGCGATCTTAAGCGTAGGCAACAGCGCCGAGGTCAACAAGGCATTCGAGGGCTGCGAGAACCTCCTGGTAAAGGAAACCGCAGACTACAAGGCTGACTTTAAGAACTTCGTAAGGAAGTTCAAGATGTGGTGCGGCCATATCGAGATCGAGCCCGACTTTGAAGAGCTGGGCATGACCGAGGAGCCCGGCTGCACAGAGGTCAAGACCTCCCCTGACAACAAGTGGAAGTACAAGGATGTTCCCTCCCACAAGGTCGGCTACTTCGCATATTACAATAACGGCATAATGGATAAGGGACCCGTTCCCCTTGTAATGGGCTTCCACGGCGGCGGAGACACTTCCATGTATCTTACATTCGTAGCCGGATGGTGGGAGATCTGCCATAAGTACGGTTTCCTTTTCGTATCGATCGACGATCACCTCTCCGTTACCGCAACCGAGGTAATGGATGTCATCGCTGATCTGAAAAAGAAATACAATATCGATGAAAAGAGGATCTACGCAACAGGCTTCTCCATGGGAAGCGGCAAGACCTGGGATCTGTATCAGGAGTACCCCGAAAGCTTCGCCGGATTCATGCCCTGCAGCGCTCTCTTCCCCATCAAGGAAAATCCCTGGGGACTTTCACTCGGCGATGAGAGGCTCAATATGACCGTCGCAAAGCCCGTCTTCTACTCAGGCGGTGAGGATTCACCCCTTCCCGAGCTTCCGAATCAGGCCGAGACCTGTCTCGACAGAGTACAGTATGTAGCGGAAGTCAACAAGCTGAAAGTCAAGTTTGATGTAGATTTCGAAAAGAAAGATTCCTGGGAAGATAAATACTACGGAATACCCGCCGAAAAGACCGAAAAGGTCTACAACGAATCAAAAGACAGCTACCTTACCGAACGCTTCTACGAATCCGAAGACGGTGTATGCAGGACCGTATTCGCTTCCGTCAGCGGCCAGCAGCACGAGTGCAGACAGCACAGCTGCGAGAACGCATGGAAGTTCGTGTCGCAGTTCTCCCTCTAAACAGGGGGACGGTTCCTCCGTTCACCCAAATGATATGAATGCAAAAACGGAGCGACCGTAAAAAGGCGCTCCGTTAATTATTTCAGATCGACTGTCGCGGCGTCTTACCGCGGATATGGTTCATCACATATCGGGAAGCTTGTCGGGTTCGGGATAGTCCACTCCGAAGGTTTCAACGGTAACGGTCTTCATTACCTGGGGAGTGAGGGGCTTGTCCCTGAAATCGGTGGGAGTCTGTGCGATCTTGTCAACGATCTCAAGTCCCTCGATGACCTTGCCGAATGCGGCATAATCACCGTCAAGATGGGGTGAGGTCTTGTGCATGAGGAAGAACTGGCTTCCCGCGGAATCCGGGAACATGGAACGAGCCATGGAAAGAACTCCCTCGGTGTGCTTAAGGTTGTTCTCAAAGCCGTTGCTTGCAAACTCGCCCTTGATGCTGTATCCGGGGCCGCCTGTTCCGATGCCGTCGGGATCGCCGCCCTGGATCATGAATCCGGGGATGACACGGTGGAAGGTAAGTCCGTTGTAGAATCCTTTTGATATAAGGCTGATAAAATTGTAAACTGACTGTGGAGCGATATCGGGATAAAGCTCAGCCTTCATCACCGAGCCGTCCTCCATGGTAAATGTTACAAGGGGATTTTTATTCTCTGACATAATATTTCCTTTCTAAATGCATTTTAAAAAGACTTCTGTATTATAACATGAAACAGCGCATTCACTATCTCAAAAATATAACAGTACTGAGCAGCGCCGCTCCCGGCGCAAAAGAAGACGCAGCCGTCACAGCTTTGGCAGGAGCACCCACCGCTGAAGGAAAGCCACAGCCGGCGGATGAGGGGATTCTTTATATCGCTTCGCCTGATACGGACCTTAAGGCGCTCGCGGAAAGAGGCGTTCCTTTTGTCGTCTATGTCGACACACTATATTACAGCGGCAGCACCTTCTTCGACGGCGCTAAATACGTACTCGAAGGTGAAGGTGCTTTTGATCCCGAGGACTTCGATCCCGAAGAACTGGAGAAGATCTACAGAAGACTTAAGAAGATCCCCTGGGATATATTAGAAACCGACAGGTGTGTCATAAAAGAAACATCCGCAGATGACCTGGACGAATTCTACAGGATCTACGCAGATCCTGACATCACGCGCTTTACCGAGGATCTGATGGAAAGAAGCGAGGAAGAAAAATACACCGATAATTACCGCGACCTTATCTATGAGATCTACGGACACGGCATCTGGACCGTCGTCAAAAAGGATACGGGTGAGATAATAGGACGTGCGGGGCTCGATGAAAGAGCAGGGTTCGACACTCCCGAGCTCGGATTTGTCATAGGAAAACCCCGGCAGAATCAGGGTTATGCGTATGAAGTCTGCAGTGCTATCCTTGCATGGGCAGCCGAAAATGATATACACGAAATAATGAGTCTCACCGAAAAGGAGAACGCAAAAGCGGTTAATTTACTTAAAAAACTGGGCTTTTCGGAAGGAAACCCTGTATCCATCGGCACTTCAGAGTATGTCAGATTTGATTTTGCCGTAAAATAGGGCGTTACGGGGCATAAAAAAATACCTGTTATTCATAGATTGTTAACAATTTATTTTCTTATTGTTAAATCCAAAAACATTGTCTATACATCTTTACAAAGTAGAATATAACCATAGAACGAGAAAAGAACTACCACCCCTTCGTGATATATAATAATCTTTTTCATAATAATCCCGGGTATCTGATGATACCCGGGATCCTCCCTTTTATGGGGGTATTTACAACCGTCCCCTTGTTTTCCTTGTTTTTACTCTGCGACTCTGATATCGATCGCCTGCTTTACGTTGACGATCTCGACTTCGCTATGCTTGCCGCCGTTCTCTCCGTCCAGCGTCCACGCGATCTTCTTCTCGGATGAAAACTTTATATTGCCCGATGTGAAGGATACGATATTCTCGGATAATCCGTAATTGCCGGTTGCAAGCGCATTTAAAAGCTTCTGGAATTCAAGCGGTGTGGTGATCTCCTTTATGAGGTTGACCTCAAAGAGTCCGTCCGCAAGATCCACATTCTCTCCCGTGATACCCTTGATACCGCCGACACTGACGGAATTGGTGACCATTCCGTAAATGAAGTTGCCGTCTATTGTCTCACCGTCGTGCTCAACGGTCACATGGTAAGGCTTGATCTTGGTGAAGCTCTTCATTCCCTCAAGGATGTATGCGGAATGCCCTATCGCATTCTTCATATCCTGGTCGGTGCTGTAGCTTACCTCGGTGAATGCTCCGAATGCCGCAACGTACACGAATGCTTCGTTATTGAAGAGTCCGACATCGACCGCCTTGTTCTTGCCGTGGATTATTATATCCGCGGACTTGAGCATGTCCTTGGGAAGTGCGAGGGAACCGCCGAAATCATTGGTTGAACCCGCGGGGATATAACCCAGAGGTGTGCGGTATTCGTTCTTCATCATGCCGCGTACGGTCTCATCAAGGGTTCCGTCACCTCCGCAGCACGCAACTATGTTAAAGTCGGACTCACGCTCGGCGGCAACCTTCTCGGCATCGCCGTTCCTGCGCGTCGGATAGATCGTTATCTCGTAACCTGCGGACGCAAATATATCGAGAATATCCGCAAGCTCCTCACGGATACGTCCTCTTCCTGCTTTGGGATTGTAGATAAAAAGCATCTTTTTCATAAGTCGATAATACCATACGGATAATTCAAAGCAATATACAAGATATCAAAACAACAAAAAATCACGGAATCTTAAGATTCCGTGATCTCATATACATAAACCTTATGCCTGTACGCCGGTAAGGAAACCCTCTACGGTGCTGAGAGCGTCACTCTCATCATCTCCGTCGCATCTGATCATGAGTTCATCTCCCTCATCGAGAGCGATGCTCATCATTCCCATGATGGACTTGGCATTTACCTTTCTTTCGCCGGACTCGATATAGATGATGCTGTCGAACTTGCTTGCTTTCTGTACAAGAAGTGCGACAGGGCTTGCTGAAAGATTCTTGGGCAGTTTAACGTTAACGGTTCTTGTGATCATAAAAAAATACTCCCTTCAATACCGCATCCTTCCCCTCGGACGTCGGCAGCCTTCTCCTCATAAGGCCTTTGATTCGTTATTCCCCCGTAAACATCAAACGGCACCCCAAGCCGTTTACTTTCTTTTCTCCTGAGCGAGCTTGCTCAGTCTTGCAAGTCTGTGATTGATACCCGATTTTCCGACCGGAGGATCCATCATCTCTCCGAGTTCCTGCAATGTCGCATCCGGGTTTTCGAGTCTTCCGTAAGCCGCTTCCCTTAAGGTGTCGGGCAGGCAGGCCAGTAACCCGTGCTCTTCCAGATATCTGATATCATCCAGCTGCCTTGATGCAGCGGTCACAGTCTTCCTTATATTGGATGTCTCACAGTTGACCCTTCGGTTAACGGTATTGCTGACATCCTTATAGATACGGCAGTTTTCGAATTCCATGTAGGAATTCATGGCTCCCATAACGCTCAGGAGCTCGCCGATCATCTCGCCTTCCTTGACGTAGACGATAAGTTCGCCGCGTCTTTCCGTCTTGCGGGCATTGATCTCGAAATCCGCACATACCTGCGTTATCTGGTCCGCAAGTGCTTCCGACGGACAGATGAACTCGAGATGATATCCCTTATCCGGGTCGCTGAGTGACCCCGATGCAAGAAACGCTCCTCTCAGGAAAGCCCTTTTACAGCAGGCATTCTTGAGGATAAGTCCGGAAACCGGGTCGCTGCCGTCTCCTACGAGATCCAAAAGCGCCTCAAATTCCGGATCGGTACTTTTCAACGACTTACCTATCTTAAATGTTATTTCAAGTAAAGTAAAGCCCTTTTTTATGAGAGCGGAACCCGAGGTATTAAATCCGACGGTTATATCGCCGCCCTCTTCCACTCCGATCTGGCCGGCGAAATGCATTATGGCCGTGATCTCGGCTATCCTGCAGTGCCTGGCCTGCGGGATGACCTCCGCCAGTTCTTCTTTAACATCCGAGGAAAAAGACATACAGCCTCTCCTTTTAAGTCTGTCAGCCTGCAGTTACATCCCTGTGGGTCAGTTTAAAGCCTATATCCGTTCTCTTTTTCATCCTGTCGTAAAGGGACGAGGCCAGGGTGACAGATCTGTGCTTTCCGCCCGTACAGCCGATCGCAACGACAAGATTGGATTTTCCTTCCTTGACGTAATTGGGGATCAGGAAATCCAGCATGTCCTCGAGTTTATCAAGGAACTTGCCGGTCTCTTCAAACTGGCATACATAGTCCCTGACTTCCTTATCGAGGCCCGTTTTATTCTTAAGCTCATCAATGTAAAAGGGATTCGGAAGGAATCTTACATCCAGCACAAGATCGGCATCCGCGGGGATACCGTATTTGAATCCGAATGAAACTATATTGATGTTGAGATTGCTGTATTTTTCGTTCTTACGGAAAATAGAATCGACCTCGGCCTTGAAATCCCTTACGAGAAGGTTCGAGGTGTCGATGATATAAGTAGCCTGCTTCCTGATGGGCTGGAGCTCGGCTCTTTCCTTCTTAATGCCGTCTTCAATTGTGCCTTCGCCCGCAAGGGGGTGGAGTCTTCTGGTCTCCTTGTACCTGCGGATAAGGGTCTTGTCGGAGGCTTCGAGGAACAGAATTTCCGTCTCATGTCCGGATGACTTGAGACTCTTTATGACCTGGGCAAGATTTTTCATGGAACCCGCGGTACGGATGTCGATACCGAGGGCAACCTTGTCATATTCATTTCCGGGCTGGGCAAGGAGCTCAACGAACTTGTCGACAAGTGAAGCGGGAAGATTATCGATGCAGTAAAAGCCGATATCCTCCAGCATTTTCATGCCGGTTCTCTTACCGCTTCCACTCATTCCGGTTATTATTACGATACGCATCTGGATCAATACCTTCCGGGTCTTCCGAGCACGACGAGTTCGGGCTCAAGACGTACCCCGCTGTTTTTATATACTTCGTTCCTAACCCTGTTCATGAGGTTGATGATATCGGCAGCGGTGGCATTACCGGTATTGACGATAAAGCCGTGATGCTTCTTGGATACCATCGCACCGCCTTCGTGTGCTCCTCCGAGTCCCGCTTCTTCGATAAGCTTTGCGGCGAAATTATCCTTGGGATTCTTGAAGATGCAGCCTGCGCTGGGAAGATCGAGGGGCTGCTTGTCCCTGCGCTCCTTAGCGTACTTTTCGATGGTTGCGTTGATCTCGTTCTTGTCACCCTTCCTGAGCTCGAAAACAGCCTCAAGAACGATGTATTTCTTTTCACAGAAAAGCGATGTCCTGTATCCGAAATGGCACTCGTAAGGGCGGAGGAAAACTTCCTCGCCTGCGGTGGTGAGAGCCTTGACTCTCTTTACGATAGTACTCATCTCGCTTCCGAAAGCACCGGCATTCATCTTGATCGAACCGCCGACGGTTCCGGGGATTCCGCAAGCCCACTCCATCCCGGTGAGCCACATATCGGCTGCCATACGTCCTGCCGCAGCAAGTGATGCACCGCCGCCTGCGGTAACTTCGTATCCGGTGACATCCACCTTGGTGAATTCACCCTGGAGCATTATACAAACGCCCGAATATCCTTCGTCTTCGACAAGGATATTGGTTCCGTTTCCGAGTATTGAATAGGGAAGGAATTTCTTCCTGACACAGGTGAGGACCTTTCTGAGCTCCTCAACATTGTGAACCTCTACGATACAGAGTGCATTTCCTCCGGTCCTGAAGGAACAACAATCGGACATCGGAGAATCCGGATGGATATATCTTTCATCGAGATGTTCGGCTAACAGTGCCGCTATTTCCTTTCCGGTCATAAAACTCTCCTCTCCGCACCGGTAACGGTGCAACAGGTTTTCTCCCTAATACTATACTATAAACTTAGTTTTTCTTAAATATCGGATAATAACATTCCGGCACATCCGTAGATGCCCGCATCGTTTCCGAGAGTTGCGAGAGCAAACTGAGCGCCCTTGCAGGGAGGGAATACATATTTTACGAATTCGGGTGCGACAAAGGAAAGAAGGATCTCTCCGGCCTTGGATACACCGCCGCCGATAACGAAGATCTCGGGATTGACGACATCGGCAACCGATGCGAGTCCCTTTCCGAGATAGCTTCCGAACTCTTCGGCGATCTCGATCGCAACCTCATCTCCCGCCTTGACCGCATCAAATACAGCCTTAGCATCGAGGTTTTCTGCGCTTCTGAGTGAGGTGGCCTTGTCGTCCTTGGCCAGTCTTCTTCTTGCAAGACGTGCGATACCTGTTGCGGATGCATACTGCTCAAGGCACCCTGTGTGTCCGCAGTTACACTTTTCTTCCTCGCCGTCGGCAACCCTGATATGGCCTATCTCTCCGGCTGCTCCGGTAGCTCCCGTGATAAGCTTTCCGCCGATTATGACACCGCCGCCTACGCCTGTTCCGAGGGTTACGGCTACGACATTCTTGTGTCCCTTTCCGCCGCCCTTCATCATCTCACCGTAAGCTGCGACATTCGCGTCATTTCCTGCGATGACCCTGATACCGCCGAGTTTTTCTTCCATTGCGGTCCTGAGATTGAAAACTTCCCATCCGAGGTTTACCGCACCTCCGGTCATGACACCGTCTTCGTCAACCGCTCCGGGAGCGCCCACTCCGACACCGATGCAGTCCGACTTATCGATGCCCTTTTCCTGCATCTTGGCAAGAATGCTTGCGCATACATCTCCTACAATGTTCTTACCCTTTTCGGTCTTATCGGTGGGGATCTCCCACTTATCGATCAGGTTGATCTGATCGTCAAACAGTCCGAGTTTTACGGTAGTTCCGCCTATGTCTGCTCCAAATACGTATTTCATGATGCTTATTCTTCTCCCTCCTCTTCCTCTGCATGTTTCTTCGCAAGGGAAGCCTGGACTCTCTTATAAAGTTCCTCAGTAGCATTGTAACCCATCTGCTTCTGACGGTAGTTGACCGCTGCGGTCTCGCATATGACGGCAAGGTTACGGCCGGGTCTTACGGGAATGTTATGGCACACCACCCTGACTCCGAGATACTCGATGTAGTTCTCTTCAAGTCCGAGCCTGTCGTAATCCTTGTCCTTGTTCCAGTCCTCAAGCCTGATGACCAGATCGACCTGCTGCTGGTCCTTGACGCTCGATGCACCGAACAGTGCCTTTACATCAACGATACCGATACCCCTGAGCTCTATGAAATGCTTGGTTATATCCGGAGCACTTCCCACAAGGAGCGTATCCGAAAGCTTCCTGAGTTCCACCGCATCGTCCGTGACCAGACGGTGTCCTCTCTTGATGAGTTCCAGAGCTGCCTCGGATTTACCGATTCCGCTCTCGCCCGTTATCAGGACGCCTTCACCGTAACAGTCCACAAGAACGCCGTGAACGCTGATCATGGGCGCCAGCTGTTCGTTGAGCCATCTGATAAGATCGGCGGTAAATCCCGATGTTGCTTCATTGGTAAGGAGTACGGGGATCCTGTACTTCTTCGCAAGCTCCATGAAGATCTCGTTGGGCTTAAGTCCCCTGCAGAAGATGATCGCGGGCATGGGATGCTCGAGGAACTTATCGTATGCCTCGAATTTCTGCTCGTCATCCAGCGCACTTTCCATATAGGAATACTCGACGTATCCGATGATCTGGATACGCGAGGGGTCGAAATATTCGAAGTATCCCGCGATCTGAAGTGCGGGTCTGTTGATATCGGGCTGCGTGATCCGGATCCTTGTTACGTCTACTTCGGGAGTGAGATTCGTAAGATTCATCCTCTCGATAACTTTGGTCAGTTTGACACTTGCCATCAGATATTCTCCTCGATCCATTTTTTAAACTGATCGGGGCTGACTGCTCCGACCTGGTTTGCTGCGGGCTTTCTGTCCTTGAAAAGAATGAAATTCGGAATGCTCATGATGTCATACTTTTCAGCAATGGCATCGTTATCATCAATATTGCACTTGCAGACCTTGATCTGCGCGCTCATCTCATCGCCGATCTGATCGACGACGGGTGACATCATCTTGCAGGGACCGCACCAGTCCGCGAAAAAGTCAACGAGTACGGGGAGTGAGGATTCAAGTACTTCTTTTTCAAAATTCTCAAGGTTTACTACGAGTGCCATAGTCTCTCCTTTCATTTCCTGCTGATAATATATTTACATATCGGGTTACCCATCGAAGAGAATCTCTCTTCGTATTCGGTCATCACGTTGCCCTCGAGAAGGGCGGGATCGGCGTGAAGATCATAGGTTATAAGATCCGCTTTCCACTTTGTATCCTCCAGCTGTTCGACTGCCCAGTCAAAAAGAATACGGTTGTCGGTCTTGAATTCTATCCTTCCGCCGTCAACTAATATCTTATCATATCTTGCCAGGAATTCGCGAGAAGGAAGACGTCTTTTTGCATGTCTGTCCTTGGGCCAGGGATCCGAAAAATTAAGATATATCCTGTCGACCTCACCGGGTGCGAAAACATCCGCGATCGTTTCGGCATCCATCCTTACAAAGCGGAGGTTGGGCTTCGGATCCTCCTCCATCTTCTGAACCGCGCGAAGAAGGACTGCGGAGTATTTCTCTATTCCGATGTAATTGATGTCCGGATTGAGCAGCGCCAGCTCGTGCAGGAAACGTCCCTTTCCCATGCCTATCTCGATACGTATGGGAGCGGGCTTTTCAAACCTTTCGTTCCACTTTCCCGCGGTCTGAACAAGCTCCTCCTCGGGGATCACGTATTCGCTTTCTGCAATCCTTTCCCTGCATCCGGGAACATTCTTAAGTCTCATTTCGGTTTTCTGAAACTCCTTCCGGCGAAGATACTCTTCTTACGTTCTTTTCTGTACTGTCTTCTCCAGTTAGGGTGTACCTTTCTGTATTTTTTGTACTGCTTTACGATCAGATATAACAGCCCAAGTACCGCGGCGATAACGGCACTTATCTTCGCGACCTTGGCTATGTTGATGAAGACAAAGGTCTTGCCCTGCTTTTCCTCGGCGGGTACTTCCTCGGGAGCCGCCGTTCCGAAATCATACACATCCGAAGGCTCTCCGAAAAGGATCGAGCATTTCCCGAGATAAACGCCCTGGTATGAATAGATTATCCTTGCGGCTTCGCTTTCGGGAACGTTCTCATAGGTGATCCTGCTCTGAAGGTCCGTAAATTCCACAGTCAGAGGAAGAACCACGTAATCCTTCTTGTCCAGAGAGAGCATGGGCCTCGAATCGCCCATGATATCGGTGGTTCCGTAGGATCCGACACCCGAGCCGACATTGTATGACTTCTCGTTTTCGGATGCGTTCACAAGCGCAAAATCGGAAAATCCGTAATTGAAAAGATTGATCGCATCCTCGTATCTTTCGTCGCTTCCGTCATCGAGTATGACGACGATCAGCTTCATTCCGTCCTTTTCCGCACCGGCGATGAGACAGTATCCGGCTTCCTCGGTATATCCCGTTCTCGCACCTATCAGATACGGATACTCATAGGAACCGCCGATTGCCATCCTGTTTCCGTTGTGCTCTATGATCTCATCCTTCTGGAATTCCGTGGGATAAAGATGGAGGTTCTTCTGGAGCGAGTATTTGCATAAAAGCTCGTTATCGAAAAAGTCCCTTCCGATCAGAGCCATGTCATATGCGGTCGTGTAGTGGTCCTCGGAGTGGAGTCCCACGGGATTGGCAAAGGAGGTCTCTTTACATCCGAGCGCCGCAGCCCTCGAATTCATCATTGCAACGAACGAATCCCTCGATCCTCCGCCCACGTGCTCGGCAAGAGCAAATCCGCACTCGGCCGCTCCTCTTATCAGCACCGCCTGAAGGCATTCGCTCACGGTAAGGGACTCACCGGGATCTATCGCGATGTTGACGACACCCGAAGGAACATCCCTTACGGCAGCGGTCGAAAACTCAACACGCTCGTCAAGGTCACAGTTTTCCGCGGCGAGCATGCTCGTCATTACAGCGGTAAGTGCTGCGGGATAGCATTTTTCGTGAATGTTCTTCGCATACAGCACAACACCTGTCGACTCTTCCATGAGTATCACGGATCTGCCGCTCGTCTCCGGCGCCTTGGGCCAGTTTACCGTATATTCGGACGGAACCGCTTCACCTGCCATTACCTGCATGGGATAAGAAAGCAGCAGGATAATAACAAGAGGCAGAGTAAATACCCCGCCCCCTATTTTTCTTATTTTACTGTAGAAGCTGTTCTTCCTCTGCATTTATCAGATTGAATGATTTGAAAAGATTCCTATGTCGGGACCTCCGTCGGGCGTAAGCTCATCGATACCCTTTGCGGCATCCTCAGCTGTGACATCGCCGTCTGCAGTCTCTTCGCCGGCATCATCTTTCTTTTCGGATGAACCGGCTTCGTCAGCGGAATTGCCGGAATCCGCATCCTTCTCTTCAGCCTTTTCGGAAGCCTCCCCCGAAGCAGGCTTCTTTTCTTCCTCTGCGGGCTCGGGAATTCCCTTCTCCTTGCGGAAGATCTGCATGAACTCCTTGCCGGTGATGGTCTCTTTTTCGATGAGGTAAGCTGCAAGCTTATCCATCAGCTCGCGGTCGCCCCGGAGCATCTCCTTGGCCTTGTCATAAGCCTTTTTGAGCATCTTGACGACTTCTTCGTCTATCGCAGCAGCGGTCTGGTCGGAGCAGTTGAGCGATGTGCGTCCCTCGAGATACTGGCTCTCAACGGTGGCAAATCCCGCAAGCCCGAATCTTTCGCTCATACCGAAACGGGTGATCATGTTCTTCGCGATCGAGGTTGCCTTCTCGATATCGTTGGCAGCGCCGGTCGTTACATTGCCGAATACTATCTCCTCAGCCGCACGTCCGCCGAGCGCGGATACTATCATGTTCTCAAGCTCTTCCTTGGAATTTAAGTACTTCTCTTCCTCGGGAACCTGCATTACATATCCGAGTGCACCCATGGTCCTGGGTACGATGGTGATCTTCTGGACGGGCTCCGAGTTTTTCTGGAGCGCGGTGATGAGCGCATGACCGACCTCGTGATAGGAAACGATCTTCCTTTCCTCGGCGCTCATGATACGGTCCTTCTTTTCCTTACCTACGAGAACCTGCTCGACGGCATTGAAAAGATCCTTCTGGCAGACATATTCCCTGCCTTCCTTGACCGCATTGATAGCGGCTTCGTTGATCATGTTCGCAAGGTCCGAACCTACGGCACCGCTGGTCGCAAGCGCGATGGCATCGAGATCTACGCTCTCATCCATCTTGACGTCCTTGGCATGAACCTTGAGGATCTCGACTCTTCCCTTAAGATCGGGCTTGTCGACGATGATACGCCTGTCGAAACGTCCGGGCCTAAGGAGTGCCTTATCAAGTATCTCGGGACGGTTTGTCGCACCGAGTATAAGGATACCCTTTGATGAATCGAATCCGTCCATCTCGGACAGAAGCTGGTTCAGGGTCTGTTCTCTTTCTTCGTTTCCGCCGCCGTACTTGGAATCACGGCTTCTTCCTATCGCATCGATCTCATCGATGAAGATGATGCAGGGTGCGTTCTTGGTCGCTTCCTTGAAAAGGTCCCTTACTCTCGATGCACCGACACCGACGTAAAGCTCGATGAAATCGGAACCGGTCAGTGAAAAGAAGGGAACATGTGCTTCGCCCGCAACAGCCTTGGCAAGAAGTGTCTTACCTGTTCCGGGAGGGCCTACGAGAAGTGCGCCCTTGGGAAGTCTTGCACCGATGCCCGAATACTTGCCGGGATTGTGGAGGAAATCAACGACCTCAACGAGGGATTCCTTCGCTTCATCCTCACCCGCCACATCCTTGAATGTGACTCCGGTCTCCTTCTGTACATAAACCTTCGCATTGCTCTTTCCGACGCCCATGGGTCCGCCGCTTCCGCCCATCCTTCTCATGAGGAATGATGCGAGGAGCCAGAGTAAGATAACGGGAAGAACGACTCCGACGAATATCTCGGTAAGAAGTCCCGACGATGAACTTACGACTCTCTGACCCGATACACCGTGCGCTTCGAGTCTT
Organism: Lachnospiraceae bacterium; assembly: GCA_016285265.1. Classification (GTDB taxonomy): domain Bacteria; phylum Bacillota; class Clostridia; order Lachnospirales; family Lachnospiraceae; genus AC2028. The sequence goes on along the minus strand of JAEEQL010000002.1, from coordinate 18,639 downwards.
TCCATAAGGTTATCCATGGATTCCATGAGTCTTGTGGTGTAGACTCTCTCGTTCTGGATCTGGATAAGGTATGCATACTGCTCGAGCTTGGAGGTGTCCGCTCCGGGGCTTTCGGTATCCGAATCCTGGAGGATGGCATCCATCTTGAGCGTTACGGTGAGTTCCGCATTCTCCGCATCAAGTTCGACCGCCTCTACCCTGTCCTGCTCGAGATCTTCAAGGAACTCGGTGTATTCCTTGGTCTGTGTCGAACCGTTGTTTCCGAAGATCATGTTGTAGAAAAGAAAGATCACAACAACGGTACAAAGTGCGGCGAGGATCATCATCCACGAATTGTTCCTGCCGCCTGTGGGTCTCTTGTTATTCTGATTCTGCTGATTGTTTTCCAAAGTAAAAATCTCCGTGCCGCGTGCCCGCGACAGCCTATAAACACTGTATTTACACTATCTTTTACTATAACATACCGTACATCACAAGTAAAAATACCGTAAATATGCTTAAGAAAGGCTTAAGGAAACATAACCTTATACGAAATCCTTGCCTCTCTCATACTCGGGTGTGCAGGTAAGCCTGATGCCGAGCTTGCGGTATACGTTCTCGTCAACCCTTGAAAGGATAACGGAGGAATGAGCCTCTGCGCCCTTAAGTCCGGGAAGGCTCTCAAGTGCCGCCTTTGCAAGAGGGTTGGTCGATGCGGAGCTCGAAAGAGCGATGAGCATCTCATCGGTATGAAGCCTGGGGTTGTGTGCTCCCATATAGCTCGTCTTCAGAGTGGTTATGGGAATAAGGGTCTCCTCACTCATGACCTTTACTTCATGAGGGATGCCCGCAAGTACCTTGATGGTATTGAGGAGTGCGGACGCTGCCGCTCCGAGGAGGGGATTGGTACGTCCTGTGACGATCTGTCCGTCAGGGAGCTCGATCGCCGCTGCGGGAGTTCCGCTCTCTGCCGCTCTTTCCAGCGCTGCGCCGACTACCCTTCTGTCCTCGGGTGTGATGCCGGCCTGCTTTAAAAGGAGTTCCTGCTTGAAAAGCTCTGCCTTGGGAGCATCACCCTTTTTAACGGCAACCGCCGATGCGTAATATCTTCTCAGGATCTCCTGGCATGAAGCCTCACGGCATGCTTCATCGTCGGTGATCGCGTTGCCCGCCATGTTGACACCCATGTCAGTGGGGCTCTTGTAAGGGCACTCACCGAATATCGCATCGAAAAGAGCGGTAAGAACAGGGAAGATCTCAACATCACGGTTATAGTTAACGGTCGTCTCACCGTAAGCTTCGAGATGGAAGGGATCGATCATGTTGACATCGTCAAGGTCTGCGGTAGCCGCTTCGTATGCGATGTTGACGGGATGGCGGAGCGGAAGGTTCCAGATGGGGAAGGTCTCGAACTTCGCATAACCCGCATTCACGCCCCTCTTGTGCTCGTGATAGAGCTGGGAAAGACAGGTAGCCATCTTGCCGCTTCCGGGTCCGGGTGCGGTGACGACAACGAGAGGCCTTGTGGTCTCAACGAAATCATTCTTGCCGTAACCCTCGTCGGATACGATGAGGGGAATGTTCGAAGGATAGCCGTCGATGGGATAGTGAAGATAGCTCTTGAGCCCGTGGGAATCAAGAAGCTGTCTGAAACGGTCGGCAGCGGGCTGTCCCGAATACTTGGTTATGACGATGCTTGAAACAAGGAATCCGAGTTCCCTGAATACCTTAACGAGACGGAGGACATCCTGGTCATAGGTGATGCCGAGATCGCCTCTTACCTTGTTCTGCTCGATCGCATCCGCGCTTATAACGATGACGATCTCCGCCTGATCCTTGAGCTGCTCGAGCATAAGGAGCTTATTGTTGGGCGCAAATCCGGGAAGAACCCTTGATGCGTGATAATCGTCGTAAAGCTTTCCGCCGAATTCGAGATAGAGCTTTCCGAATCTCGAGATCCTCTCTCTTATGTGAGCCGACTGAAGCTCTAAGTATTTAGCGGAATCAAAACCAATCTTTTGCATGTTGCCTCCATATATGAAAGATATATAATCTTAATTTTTCTCTCTGAAATCCCTGAAAAACGAAACTATCTGCTCCGCGACATCCGCAGGTATCTCCGGCATTGCGGAAAGATCCTCCGCCGTCGCATCCGCGATCTCCGAAATGCTCCTGAACTTCTTCATAAGAGCTTTCTTCCTTGACGGTCCGACTCCCGGGATATCATCCAGAAGCGACCTGGTCTGGGTCTTGGCCCTGAGCGACCTGTGATACTCTATCGCGAATCTGTGCGCTTCATCCTGGATCCTCGTGATCAGCTTGAAGCCTTCGGAGTGGGTATCTATCGGGAGCTCGACATTGTTAAAGTACAGTCCCCTCGTACGGTGCCTGTCATCCTTGACCATTCCGCATACGGGTATCTCAAGCCCCAGCTCTCCGAGAACTTCCAGCGCGATGTTGACCTGTCCTCTTCCGCCGTCCATGAGAAGGAGATCGGGCATATGCGAAAAGGAAACACTTGCTCCCTCTTCACTTGCTTTAAGCCTTTCCGCTTCCTCCATTCCGTGGGTAAAGCGTCTGGTCAGTGCCTCCCTCATGCAGGCGTAATCATCGGGACCTTCGACCGACTTTATCCTGAACTTCCTGTAATCGCTTCTCTTAGGACTTCCGTTTTCGTATACGACCATCGAAGCGACATTCTCGAATCCGTTGGTATTGGAGATATCGAACGCCTCCATTCTGTCCAGGCCTTCAATCCCCAGTATGTCCTCTATCTCACGTACCGCACCCGATGTGCGTGCTTCCTCTGCCTTGAGCTTCTCGGCATCGTTATGGAGGATGATACGTGCATTTTCCTCGCTCATCTCAAGAAGCTTTTCCTTAGTGCCTATCTTCGGAGTGAAAAGAACGACCTTGTGCGAACTCTTTTCCGAAAGCCATCCTTCTATGAGCTCCGAGTCCTCGGGAGCATTCCTTATCATTATCTCCCTCGGGATGAAGCTTGTTCCGGAATAGAACTGCTTCAGGAATTCGCCCGTGACCTCGCTGTCCGATTCCAGGAGTGAATCCGTCATGTGGTAGTGCTCGCGTCCGATCAGCTTTCCGTCCCTTACGAAGAAGATCTGCATTACGATATCTTCACCGTCGCGGCTCATACCTATGACATCCCTGTCGGTTCCGACATTTCCGGTGATCTTCTGCTTCTGGGCAACGCTCCTTACGGACTCCGCCAGATCCCTGTACTCGGCCGCTTCCTCGAATTTCATTTCTTCGGAGGCAGCCCTCATCTTATTTTCAAGGTTCTTAATTATCGGACCGTAATTGCCGTTTAAAAATTCCAGCGCACCCGCAACCTGGGCAGCATACTCTTCCTCGGAAACATATCCCTGGCAGGGTCCGCTGCACCTGTTTATGTGATAGTTCAGGCAGGGCCTTTCGAGTCCGATGTCCTCGGGAAGATGCCTGTTGCACGTGCGCAGCTTAAAGAGCCTGTTCAGAAGCTCAATGGTGTCCTTGACGGCCGCCGCCGAACTGTAGGGTCCGAAGTATCTGGACTTGTCCCTTTTCATGATCCTCGAAAAAAGGATCCTCGGGTATTTCTCACCCACCGTCACCTTGATGTAAGGGTATGTCTTGTCATCCTTGAGAAGGGTGTTGTATTTGGGTGAATGCTCCTTGATCAGGTTATTCTCAAGGACCAGTGCCTCAAGTTCGGAACCCGTGACGATGAACTCGAAGCGGTCGATCTTCTCCACCATATTGTCGATGGCGGGTCCGCGTCCTATGTTCTTCCTGAAGTAGCTTCTTACACGGTTCCGGAGGTTTATCGCTTTTCCGACGTACAGAATAACATCATCCGCATCACGCATGATGTAAACTCCGGGCTTATCCGGCAGCTTCTTTAATTCCTCGGAAAAATCTTTGATATCAGTCTTCTCCGGTATCCTCGGGGATCAGACCCGAAGTGTTCTTGCCGGGCTTCCTGGGCTTGCGTCCGTTCGTGTTGTTCTTTCTGAACTCGCGGACCTTGTTGAACCTCTTTTCCACAACCGCGGCTTCCTTGTCATTAACGAGGCGCAGGATCTTGATCAGATATACGCCCTCGGGATCGGCCACAGGATGCATCACGATCTTGCCCTTGAGCAGTCCGTGCTCTTCGCATTCGCAGAGGCAGTAGTATCTCCTGTCTCCCATCGAAAACCACCTGATCCGGCGCTTTGCACGCTTTCCGCAGACATAGCATCTTGTGGAAAGTATCTCCCTGTCCTTAAAAGCCTTGTCGCGGTTTTCATATACCCTGGATATGAATTTCTCATACGTCGGGAATATGACCCTGACCTCATGCTCTTTATCAAGAGGAGGGAAAGTGGTATCGAAGGATTCAAACCTGATCAGCTCCGGGTCCTTCTCAAGGAGCCTTCTTAAAACCTGTGCGGTGTAATACGCATCGCTGAACGCCCTGTGGAAGGGAATGTCCTTCGTGATGCCGAAATGATCGACGGCATACTCGAGCCCGCGTCTGTTCTTGGTCTGCTTTTCCTCACTGAGGTTGAAGAGCTTCTGCGCATCCAGATATGCGACGGGACCGTCATTGATCAGCGGAACTTCGAAATACTTCAGATTCTGCTGGAGCACGGTAATGTCTCCGGGCCCCCAGGTCACGAACAGGACATCCGGACCGCACCACTCAAAGAATCTTTCCGCAACCTTCTCGAAATAATCACCTTTTTCAAGCTCCTCCATCTGAAGATGAACGAGCTTGCTGGTGTAGTTATGCATTTTCTTGTAGACCCTGGGTCTGATGAGTTCGCTGAATTCCGAGACGAGCTTTCCGCCCTCACCGTACTTCACGGCTCCGATCTCGATTATTTCGAAGGGGAGTCCGGGGGCGGTATCTTCTGTCCCTGTAGAGGACTGGTTCCACTCAAGGTCGATGACGATCATGTTCATGCAATATCATTGTGGGTATTAATATGCTCTTCCCCAATAGACCATCTTGGTTGCAGGCTTTCCGCAGCATACACATGTGTCGGAAAGCTTCTCCTGCTCGAAAGGCATGCATCTGCTGGTAACGGAAAGATCTGCCTTGATCTGATCCTCACACTCCCTGCAGCCGCACCACATAGCCTTTACGAAGCCGGACTTTTCGTTAAATATCTTCTTGAACTCATCATAGGTGACTGCACTGTAGGTATGTGCATCACGATGAGCTCTTGCTCTTTCGAGCATCTCCTTCTGAATCGTCTCAAGGAGTTCGCTTACTTTGCTCTCAACCTCATCAAGCGAGATCTCGATCTTCTCCCTTGTATCCCTGCGGACGAGAACGCACTTGCCGGCTTCGATGTCCTTGGGACCGATCTCGAGACGAAGGGGATATCCTCTCATCTCAGCCTCGGAGAATTTCCATCCGGGTGTCTTGTCGGTATCGTCCACCTTTACTCTTGCAACGCCCGACAGCTTATCCCTGAGTTCGTAAGCCTTGTCGAGTACGCCTTCCTTCTTCTGCTGGATGGGGATGATGCAGAGCTGGATGGGAGCAACCCTGGGAGGAAGCACAAGTCCCTCGTTGTCTCCGTGTACCATGATGAGCGCACCGATGAGTCTGGTGGTAACACCCCATGAGGTCTGGTGTACGTACTTTAATGTGTTGTCCTTGTCGGCAAACTGTATGTCGAATGCCTTGGCGAAGCCGTCGCCGAAATTGTGGCTGGTTCCGGACTGGAGAGCCTTTCCGTCATGCATGAGAGCTTCTACGGTATACGTAGCCTCGGCACCCGCGAACTTCTCCTTCTCGGTCTTCTGTCCCTTGATGACGGGGATAGCGAGTACCTCCTCAAGGAAATCCGCATAGACATTCAGCATCTGTACGGTTCTTGCTTCCGCTTCCTCGGCGGTAGCGTGAGCGGTATGTCCCTCCTGCCAGAGGAATTCCCTGGAACGGAGGAAGGGTCTGGTCTCCTTTTCCCATCTGACGACAGAGCACCACTGATTATAAACCTTGGGAAGATCCCTGTAGGAATGAACATCATTCTTGTAGAAATCGCAGAAAAGAGTCTCGGATGTGGGACGTACGCACATTCTCTCCTGGAGGGGTTCGAGTCCTCCGTGGGTTACCCATGCAACCTCGGGAGCAAAGCCCTCTACATGATCCTTCTCCTTCTCAAGAAGAGACTCGGGGATGAACATGGGCATATATACATTGCGGACTCCGGTAGCCTTGAACCTCTTGTCCAGCTCGGCCTGAATGTTTTCCCAGATAGCGTAGCCGTCGGGCTTGATAGCCATGCATCCCTTGACGGATGTGTACTCGATCAGCTCAGCCTTACGGACGATATCCGTATACCACTGGGCGAAATCTTCGTCCATTGATGTGATCTCTTCAACCAGTTTCTTGTCTGCCATTTTACTTACCTCTTAAATATTTTCATCTCCGCTCGGGAGTCTGTTTTATTTTCCGACAATAATGTCATAAACCTCATCCGTCGTATCGCAGATGATCTTTGCTCCGTGCTCTTCGAGAAACTCCCTTCCCCTGAAACCCCAGGAAACGAGTATCTCATCCGTGCCCGCGTTTCTCGCCGTCTGAATATCGGTATCGGAATCCCCGATGTAGACGGCATCTTCGGGACCTGTGCCGAGCCCTTCGAAAACCTTCATGCACATATCGGGTGCGGGCTTGGTCCTCTGACCTTCCATATCGCCCACCGCGGCATCGAAGAGACCGTCGAAATACTTTACGACCAGATCCCTTACCGCGACATCGGGCTTGTTGGATACGACCGCTGTCCTTACGCCTGCTGCCCTGAGCTTTTCGAGAAGATCCTTAACACCGTCATACGGTCCCGTCCTGTCGGCACTGTGGATCCTGTAATAAGCCATGAATTCCGCTCTTACCTTCTCCCGCTCTTCTTCGGACGTGCCCGCGGGCGTTGCCCTTTCGATGAGCTTTGCGATACCGTTTCCGACGAAGAACCTTACTTCATCCACCGTATGGGTGGGATATCCGCAGGCTTCGAGCGCGTGGTTTGTTGCATCCGTCAGGTCATCTATCGTATTGAGTATGGTGCCGTCCATATCGAATACGGCAAGTCTGTAAGCCATATCAGAATCTGTGACCTCCGCCGCCGCCGTGATGGCCTCCGCCGCCACCGCCGCTTCTGTGTCCGCCGCCGCCTCCGCCGCTGCTTCCCGAGGACTGGGGCGAATATGTTCTCGTCTGGCCGGTCTGGACAATGTTGGGCGTGGTGTATCTGAACGTCTTGGCTGCTCCCGTGAGCATCTCGTTGCTTGAGGTGTTCTGGATCTTGGAAGCACCGTTAACTATAAAGTAATTCAAAAGGAATGAGATCAGCAGTGCCATGAACAGCGAGCAGACAACCTTCATGGGACGTGCGATCTTGCCTCCGCTCAGGATCGTATTGATCTGGCTGAATACCTTGGATGCACAACGGTAATAATCTCCGTCGGATGCATAACGGTAAGAGTTATCCGTTATATCGTTCGCATATGACCTGTTGACGGTCTTAAGGACAGCTCCGTCAGACTGGATCCAGAGCAATCTCTCGTCCATATCGATGACGAACATGGTTCCGCTGTCATAACCGAACATCCTGTCGTAAAGTTCTTCGGCATAGTACTGTGTATCGCCGTAGCCGTTCTCATCGGTAGTGATGAGACAGACATGTCCGTATGTGGTGATGGGAGCCATCTCATTTGCAAGCTGCTTTATCTCTTCGTTTGTAAACAGATCTGCCGCATCGATGATGACTATACGGTAATCGGTATCCGGATTGTACTTGTCAACATCGGGATCATCATAATAATCAAAGGCATCGTCAGCCTTCGCCGTTACGGAAGGGACTATGCACGCAGCCGCAAAAAGAACGGAAAGCGAAAGTATGAGGAGGAGATTTCTTAATGATCTCTTCATGCTTCGTCACCTCCTCTCTTATCGAACTGAGGCGGCTTTCTTGTCGAAAGCTCGTTGTGCTGCTTGATCATGTCGAAGAAGGAAAGAAGAACTCCGACCATGCATATGAGTGCAGCAATGTAATAGTATTCATCCGAAATGGGAGCGATCAGCCAAATGGCAATGGCGATCACCGCACCGATGAGGGGCTTTAAGCAGAGCAGGAACTTCTCTCCGCCGGGTGCCTTTGCCTTAACCTTGGAATCGTCCACAACCACCTTCTTGCTCTTGTTCTTCCTGGCATTGGTAATGAGGGGGACGATGACACATAAGTAAAGAACGACTCCCACGCCGCCTGCACACATACTGAGCAGGAAACCGATCACGGCAAGTATCGAGAAGAACGCATCGTTACCTGCACCCGATTTGATCTTCGGCCTTGCCTGAGGCTGCGGCTGCGGATTTGTTCCGGCATCCGGCCCTTTGGCCTTGGCAGCCTGCTCCTGTCTGTAGCGGAGACCCTTGTCATCAAGATTAAAGGTCCTCACATAGATCTTGTTCTTCTGCGAACATACGATGATCATGCTTATGATCGAGAAGATAAGAGCAAATACGATCAGGGTCGTGGGTTTTATCACGGGCACCAGATACAGAAGTGCAAAAAGCGGGATCGTCACTATCAGCGATGAGATCAGGTACTTTTTGAAATCAATGGGAATATCCGTCGCAACCTCACCGGTCTGTCCGTTAATGACCGCATAGGTAATGCGGTCCTTGTTCTTGCATGAAAGGAACCATACGGGGAAATATCCGAGCCTGCTCTCCGTTTTCTCGGGAGCAAGGTTCGACATGCTGTCCGTTTTTAACGTGATCTTCTTTACCGCAGGGTCCCTGGCGATATTATTGTAAATATCGGCGGTGACGATCATGCGGGCCTGATCGGCATAAAGCTTTGCATCGGTATCCGCCGCATCCGCATAGAATCCGCTCATGTAAGTGGTGTTGAACGGAACGGCGGTATTGAAATCAAAGGGTGCGATCGCTTCGCTCAGATTATCGTTAAACTGTGAGGAAGCATCGTATGCGAGACCGTTGTACTCGGCATCCACATTGGTATTGATATCGTAATGTGTGTGGATGATGTAATCGCCGCTCCTGTGATCCTCCTGACCGCGGAGTGAAGCGGGACGGTTCTCCTTGAAGTCATAGATCCAGTAAGGCATATAGATACCGCGGAACTTCTCGATGACGGTATCTTCCTTCATGTACGCGGGTGCAAAGAGAGCCTTTTTAACAGCCTTCCTGTAAAGCTCGGCGCTCTGCTCCTTGGTTATCTTAAAAGGAATGATGTATTCGGGTGCCCTTTCCTTACCTATACGGCTGGAAAGAACGGTAGATGCCCCGCAGTAGCTGCAGAAGGTTGCGACTGTGTTGTCGTAAGCAAGGATCTCACCTCCGCACTCCTTACAGGTATAGATCGTAGTGGTGTACTCCTTATAACCTGTTTCGGAATTCGCATCGGCTTCGGACTCGGTGTAAGTGCTCTCTACCGCATCATCTTTCTGGATCACGGAATCCGGTGATAGATCCGTATCACAGAAATCACAATGGAGCAGCTGCTTGCCGGGATCAAAATTGATATTGGCCCCGCAGTTGGGACATACAAACATCCTTTTTCCTCCTTAACCCTGATTTCCTCTAAAAACAATTTAAGGCGGCCCCCGTCAGAAAGGGGCCGCCTGTTAAAACAAACATTACTTACGGAATCTGTTCACGGCCTTCGTTGCGATCATAACCTCACCATGTTCCTTGAGGACTTCATCACATCCGGGGCCGGCACTGTAGAGCTGTGAAAATTCCAAAGCCTGTACGCAGCTTCTGCTGAAGCGGTCGTAGGAAGCCTTTCCTCTTGAGATATGCAGGTAATACTCCTGACCCATCTTGTAAAGGGTCGAGTCAATGCGGATCCCCCTGGGAAGACCCTGGGCATAATCCATAAAATCCGCCAGATATGTAAACATGAATATCGCATCGTTGACATCGATCGCGGGAGCACTCTGCTGCTTTTCGCCGCCGTGAACCGAAGGTACGGCAGACGGAGCGGGAAGCGAAAGGCCGCCCTGTCCGAGTCCGGGAAGCGCGCCGAGTGCACCGGTCGTTCCGCCGGATTCTTCCTTTACATGCTCAAGGAGCTGTTTGAGAGTGTCGATGAATCCGCCGAGTTTGGAAGGATCCACACCGAGTGCGGGGTCCTTCTCGGAGAAGGTAAGAACCATTCCCTGCTCGGGAACCATCATTATCTGCATCTCAAAAGCGATCTTCGGAGGGTGATAACCCACCTCGGTCTTAGCTGTTTCTATTATCTCTCTCAGGAGCCTCTGGGCATTCTCGGTCCTGGAAATGAAATCACTGTAATCAACCTGGTAATAAGCCAGTTCATCCTTGGAGAGATAGCACTTTATAGTTTTGTCATCTACTCTCTCTATCTTCATATAAGTACCTCGTTTCCCCCCGGTACCATAAGAATGAATCTACTTTAATTTATTTGGGTAAATTCTATCATATTTCCGCCGGTTTGTATAGTCTGCAGGCGTTGCGGAAAGTCTCCTCAATCACCGTTTCGACGGGCATTTCCTTGATCTCGGCAATGCGGTCCGCGACGAGGTTCAGATACCCCGAATGATTCCTCTCTCCCCTGTGCGGAACCGGTGCCAGATAAGGGCAATCCGTCTCCAGGACAATGTTCGAAAGAGGGATGAAACGCACTGCCTCTGCGAGCTTCTTCGCGTTTTGGAAGGTCACGACCCCTCCGATCCCGAAAAAGAAACCCATATCCAGGAATTCCCTTGCACTCTCCGCCGTGTAGGAGTAGCAGTGGATGACTCCGCCCGCATCCCCTGCGGAATGTGCCTTCATAATATCTATCGTATCTTTTGCCGCATCCCTTGAGTGTACGACGATGGGTTTTCCGATTTTTTTGGCAAGCTCTATCTGATTTCCGAACCAGAGCGCCTGAACATCCCTCGGATCGTCGTCCCAGTGGTAATCAAGGCCGATCTCACCGATCGCGACGCATTTTTCTTCCTTTTCGGCGGATTCGCAGAGCCATTTCCAGGTTTCATCCGTGATCTCCGAGCATTTTCCGGGTATCACGCCGAGTGCGCAGTACATCCACTCGTAGCGCTTCGAAAGCTCAAGAGCGGCCTTCGAAGACTCTATTCCCGCCCCGATATCCGTGACCCTCGCAATTCCCTGCGCGGCAAGGCCCTGCAGTACCTCATCCCGGTCCGCATCGAAGGCTTCGTCATCATAATGCGCATGTGTGTCGAATATCCGGAGCATATATACCTCTCAAAATATTTTTATGAATAAGGAAAAGGCCACAAACCCGCTTCAAAGCAAGCCTGCGACCTCGCGTGGACCGCCAGGGGCTCGAACCCTGGACACCCTGATTAAGAGTCAGGTGCTCTACCAACTGAGCTAGCGGTCCTTTTTAGTGCAACAATGGGATATTAGCACCTATCAAAAAGAAAATCAACAAAAAATTTTATTTTTTTCAATTTTTTAATGAAAGTCTACTTTCTTCGCCCCGGTTTGGACGTTTTCTGCTCGTACATCCTGGCATCGCTGATCTTGAAATAATCCTCGATCCTGCCGTAGGAATCCGCCTCGGTAAGGTAGGTTCCGATGCTGAAATCGAGCTTGTAATTCAGCCTGTTGGCCTTGTTGTACCCGTCAACAAAATCCTTCATGCGCTCAACAAAACGGTTAAGGCGCGCCTCGGAATAGTCCGGCGCAAATACATAGAACTCGTCTCCGCCCGCTCTTCCAGCGATCTCACCGAAATCGCTGCACTTTTTAATGCAGTCCGCAAGCGCCCTGATCGCACGGTCGCCCTCATAGTGACCGAACTTATCATTGATCGACTTCAGACCGTCCATGTCGATGACCATGGAGCAGACCGTCTTGGCTTCCGTGTATCCCGCAAGCGCCGAACGGGCCTTGTCATCAAATCCGCGTCTGTTGTAAAGCCCGGTAAGCTCGTCCGTTACGCTGAGGCCCTCGAGCCTGGTTATGAGCTTTTCGATATGGTCCCTCTTTTTAAGCGTATCTAGCGAAAGACCTATCGTATGCATCCAAACATTGTAGAATTCGTTGAAAATATCCCTGCCGGTAAGTTCAAGTACGGAATAACCGAATATCACCTCTCCGTAATGCACCGCCATCACATAGTAAACATGGCTTCTGTCGGCATTTGACTCGGGAATGATCATGGAGCTGCTCAGATCGTGGGAGCTTTCCGTGTATTCATTCTTTTTGTCGATCCACATGATGGGTTTGTATTCACCGGAGGGCATGGTGAACTCACTGTCAAAGGAAGTCCTTCCCTCCGAGTCCGTATGCGCCATCAGGAAAAATGAAGAATACTCACCGAAATTGACGGCATCCTCCTCAAATATGGTCTCCATCGTACGCACGCTGTCAGCCTTGTTGAGCTTGACCATGGCGGACTCCGACTCATAAAGGCTCTCGTTCATGTTCCTCATCTCGTCATGAACGCGGTCCACTATATCGAGAACATGCTCGTATTCGAATGTATCGCATCCGCAGGACTGGGAAAAGATGGGCTTCGGAGTAACCTTCAGATCGAAATCCTTAACATCCGGGTTGTCCGAAAGCGTAACGAGAAGATTCAATGCTTTGCGCGCAACATCAAGCTGCTCCCTGGTGACCGTGGTCAGATGGGGCAGATAATCCTTGCCCTCGGGCGTTCCGTCGTATCCGGAAACCGCAATATCCTGAGGAACCTTTATTCCGGCCAGTCTAAGGGAATTGATCAGTGACATGGCCATAAAGTCATTCGCACAGACAATGGCTTCGGGACGTTCGGGAAGTGAAAGGAAATATCTGGCTGCCTCCGGTCCCTTTTCATACCAGAAGTCACCCTCAAACATGCCGGCTCCGTCCTCGGGAAGGCCGCGCTCTTTCATGACCGAACGGAATTCATTCAATCTCTTTACGGCATCGGGATGGGTCAGATATCCGGACATAAAGCCTATCTTGGTAAAGTGGTGATGATCGAGGAAATGTTCGACCATCTGCCTGAGACCGCCTTCATCGTCAAACTCGATATTGTGGAATCCGTCGATATGGCTGCTGACGGATACAACGGGACATTTAGCGCCGCGGAGCTTGCGCTCCACCTTGTCCGACATACCGTTTACGGTATAGCCTTCACCGTCAAAAGCAATACCGTCGAACTGGTCGAGATCAACATAGTCGATGAGACCGGATTCATTGTCCGCAGACACGAAATTGACATTGCGGAGCTTTCCGTACGCATTGAAAATGACCAGATCCACATCCAGTTCTTCCGCCGCAATGGCAAACGACCTGCACAGTATTCTCTTGTATCTGCTTGAAAGGCTGCTTCCGAAGAACGCCAGTCTCTTTCTTTTCTTCATATCACGGTTTTGCACCGGGGTGTTGGCATCCCCGGTGTCTTAACTATCAATTTATTTCGGGATTGTTGTTATTAACGGTCTTGCGGGGATATGCTCCCTCGATGTCCACGGGTGCGGCAAGCTCGATCTCTTCGGCATTCCTTGCGATCTGGATCTCATACTCTCCGGTGTAGTGGACGTATGCGTGAGCCTCTTCGTTCCAGTGAGCAAAATCCCTGGAGGTAAGCTCAAAAGTAACTGTCTCGCTTTCTCCGGGTGCAAGGAGCTTCGTCTTGGCAAAGCCCTTAAGTTCCCTGACGGGTCTCTGAAGAGCACACTTGTTAACGCCGATGTAGAGCTGGACAACTTCCCTGCCCGCCTTCTTACCGGTATTGGTGACCTTGACGGATACACTGATGCCGCCGGTCTTCTCATCGCCGATGAATCCCTTTGCATCGATCTTAAGATTCGAATAATCAAACTTCGTATAGGAAAGTCCGTATCCGAACGGGAAGAGCACGGGCATCATCTTGGTGGTGTAATATCTGTAGCCGATGAACTCACCTTCGCTGTATTTTACCACATCATCACATCCGAAGTAGAACAGATATGAAGGATTGTCCTCGAGGATGAACGGGAAGGTCTCGGGAAGGCGTCCGGAAGGGTTAACATCTCCGAAAAGGACGTCCCTTACGGCTTCGCCGCTTGCCTCACCGCCGAGATAGGTCTCGAGTATACCCTTAACATCATCGATCCAGGGCATCTCCACGGGTGCACCGTTCTGAAGTACGACCACAACATTCTTGTTGACCTTCGCAACCTCTTCGATGAGAGCGTTGTGGGAATCCGGCATTCTCATATCTACGCGGTCCGCGCCTTCAGATTCGAGAGCCTCGGGAAGTCCGGCGAAGATAACAACAACATCAGCCTGCTTTGCTGCCTTTACCGCATCTGCGATCAGCTTCTTATCGGGCTTATAGTCCGAAGGCGTGATGCGGGTGGTCCAGAACTTGGGATCGGTAAGAGTGGGAGCCTTGGGTCCGGGACCGTAGCCCTGCTTATATGATACATTGGGCATATCCTTGGTCGCATCGACCACGTTGGTTGCCCTGCAGGTTGAAACGTGTGAACTTCCGCCGCCCTGGTATCTGGGGTTCTTCGCAAAGTCTCCGAGAATGAGAACCTTCTTCTTTTTGCTGAGAGGAAGGATGTTTCCGTCATTCTTGAGAAGGACGATGGAGCTTTCGAAGAGTTTTCTGGCGATCTCGTGGTTCTCGTTAAGGTCGATCTTAACATCCCTGTGCTCTTCAACGGTTCCGAACACATGCCTGAGGATATTGACGCAAGCTTCATCCAGTCTGGACTCTGCAAGCTTTCCGCTCTTTACGGCCTTGATGATGTCCTTATCGGTCTCGTGCTGCTGCCACATCGTGAGGTCACATCCGGCTTCGATGGCACCTGCCCTGTTATGGGTTGCACCCCAGTCACTTACGACCATTCCTTTGAAGCCCCACTCTTTTCTGAGGATGTCGGTGAGGTACTTCTTGTTCTCAGTCATGTAGGTTCCGTTTACCTTGTTGTATGCGGCCATGACCGAACCGGGATGAGCCTTCTTAACGACGGTCTCAAACGCGGGAAGATAGATCTGGCGCTCCGTGGTCTCGTCCATTTCACTCGAAGAGGTGAAGCGGTCGGTCTCCTGAGAATTAGCGAAGAAATGCTTAACACATGCGGATACACCGGTGCTCTGAAGACCGTTTACATAGGCCGCACCGAGTTCGCCGGCAAGATAAGGATCCTCCGACATGTACTCGAAATTACGTCCGCAAAGGGGGCTTCTCTTCATGTTGACGCCGGGTCCGAGGACCATCTGGACGTCATTGGCCTGGGCTTCGTTTCCTATAGCCTTTGCAGCTTCATAAATAAGCTCCCTGTCCCAGCTTGCAGCTACCGCACACTCCGCGGGGAAGCTTACGGCATCGATGGAATCGTTGATATCGGCATGCACGTCATTGATCTGCTTTCTGAGTCCGTGAGGGCCATCGCACATCCACTCCTTAGGAACCCCCTTCTTGGGAAATTCCGCGGTCTCCCAGCTTCCGACGCCGGTCGTAAGGTATGCCTTCTGCTGAAGTGAAAGACCTGCTACGATCTTCTTTATCTCATTAACGGTCATGTGTTTTGCTTTCTTTGCTGCCATAAGCATTCTCCTGTGTGTGATTGACACGATTTTTCAAAAAGTGTATTATTCATAAGTCGCCTGAGAGCAACGTATACCTTATTTTTGCAGAAATCAGGTCGACCTGCAATAAGCAGATTCATTAAAATATTTATTTGTTAATTACGGCGTGTGGCTCAGCTTGGTAGAGCGCTACGTTCGGGACGTAGAGGTCGCAAGTTCAAATCTTGTCACGCCGATTCAGTAACCATGAGGGTTTCGAAGAAATCAAAACCCTCATTTTTTATCTCAGTTCTAAGTTTGTTCTAAGTTTTTCAATTTATCGCAACTTATTTTTTGCTTTCACAGTGTATCCCACTCCTAATGCCAATAATACAAATAAAAGAACAACACAGACTATCGCAACAAAACCGGGAAGATTTTTAATATACGCTCCCAAAAGGATCAACCCAATAAGACACAGAGCATATAACACTGTTGCAATCTTCTTTTCTTTCATTAAGATACCTCCTTATCAGTTGTCCCCCCTGTGCTGTTTAAACGTGCTTATCGTAGAACTCTACTATCAGATCCATAAGTTCCGGATTTGAATCCATGGACAGGATATGGTTGTGTCCCTGATCTTCATATCTTACGAAGTTGAAATCGGGATCGTCAGAATACGTCGCATAATAGATATCGTATCCGTATATGATCGGTACGGTCGTGTCGTCCGCGCTGTGAACAACCATCACGGCAGCGTCGGAATTATTGAATCCGTCCATTCCGGTCTGGGTTGCGTATTTACCGAATTTGATCCTCTCGTACAGGTTCAGATATGGCAGCATCAGGTTGATCGCAGGTCCGATCATTTCCTCTCCCTGTGCCTGTATGAGATCGAGGGATTTATTAAAACCCGATACCGAGCATACAGCGGCAACTTCCGGATGCTCATTCAGTACGGACGTTACGGAGTATCCTCCCCAGCTGTGTCCGAAAAGGAAAACGGGAAGGCCTGCAAACTTTTCACTTCCTTCAACATAGGAGATAGCGTAGTCCAGATCTATAACTCCCTGAGGTAATCCTCTAACCGAATCCCCCTCGCTGTTATCATTACCCGTCGCATCATACGCGAATACGTAATAGCCGTGCTCCGTAAAATAATTCGCAGAGACCATGTACGGATTGTGTCCGCCTCCTCCGATGCCGTGAGCCATGATCACAACACCCTTCGGATCGATGCCATCGCGGTGATAGAAGTATCCGGCAAGTGTCTGTCCCTCATTCGAAGTAAAGCTTTCACTGTCCATGATAAGTCCGGGAAAATCCTCGGGATAAAGCATTCTCTCTTCGGGAGTCTGATATCTGATCCCAAATACCGTGCCGTATGTCAGCAAGGAGACCACCGGCATAAGCACAATGAAAAAGACTGCCAGCAAAATTATCAGTGCAATAAGTATTCGTTTCTTGATCGATTTCTTTTTCATAATATAATCTTTAAACCCAATTCATCTCAGGTTTTTTTCCTTCTTTTACACATTGATCCAAATACATATTTATCAAAGTCTGATAAGGAATTCCAACCTCAGCTGCTGTATTTTTAAAATATTCTACAGTTTCTGAGGAGAGTTTGATAGTAACCTGCTGTTTTAATTTTTTGGCATACGGATTTTTAACCGCTTTGCTAAAATCAAATTCTTTTTCAAGATATTTATCACTCATTTTTTAGTCTCCTCTTGTAAGCTTTGGTTTCTTTATTTGTTGCTTTTCTCGAAGAAATGATCCGAATAACATCATTTTCACGAACACAATGAACAACTATAAGAACATTGCCCCTGAAACTCGTTCCAAGAATCCTGAACCGTTCTTCAACAGTCGAATGCTCCTCATCGAATTCCAAAAGCGCATTATCATCAAAGAACACCGTTTGCGACTCTTCAAAAGAAACTCCATGCTTAACAATATTAATCCTGTTTTTGTTGTCATCCCATTCAAATACTATCATATACGCCCCCGTAATTACAATATAATTACTCTGTATTCATCAAAAACTCACTTGTATATTTATTGTATGTTTTTTATACTATGTTTAAATCGGTTTGCTGTCAATATCTATAGTATAGTTTATATACAATAAGCATTTACGGAGGAAATTAATATGGATGATAACTATGGAGAGAAGATAAAATCATACAGAATAAACCTCGGACTCACTCAAGGCCAGGTTGCAGAAGAACTGGAAGTCACTCCGGGATACATCAGTAATGTTGAGAACGGACGCACCGCCATGTCTCTGCGAATTCTAATATTTTATGCCAAAATGATGGGTGTAACTCTCGATTCACTCGTAGGCAATCTGGAACCTGAATACAAAAACAACGCATTGGACAATGCGTTGTTTGCGGAAATACATAAACTCAGCAAAAAAGAAAAAGAAAAACTGCTGGAAACCATAAAACTATGGAAAGAATAGTGCCTTCGGCGGCTATATTATCTTTCCGTCCTTCCATTCAATGTCGTATACCTTACCGGAGCGGGAGCACAGGCCGGTGACCTTGCCGTTTGGCCATGCCGCGGGAAGTGCGGGCAGGAGTTTATCCTCGCCTTCGTGGCTCTGGAGCAGCATCTCTGCGATGCCTGAGACAAGTCCAAAGTTTCCGTCTATCTGGAAGGGCGGGTGATTGTCGAAGAGATTCGGGAGCATCGATTTACGGAGCAGCGCAACTATGTTCTCGTAGCATTTGTCACCGTCTCCGAGTCTTGCCCACATATTGATGATCCATGCTCTCGACCATCCCGTGTGTCCGCCGCCGCCCGAAAGTCTTCTTTCGATCGTTGCACGTGCCGCCTTGAGTAGTTCTTCTTTTTCATCACTGTCAAAGAACTGCTTGCCGGGATAAAGTGCAAACAGATGCGATATATGTCTGTGTCCTATCTCGACTTCCTCATAGGGCTTCGCCCATTCCTGAATCGTTCCTAAACTTGAGATCACGGGCTTCGGAAGCTTCTCCAGAATAGCCGCGTAGCGGTTCTTCTCATCATCGCTCAGCATTCCCGTCTCAATGAGTCCGCCGAAAAGTTCATACAGGATCTGCGCATCCATCGACGCACCCTCGCACATCGTTCCCTTTTCACCATTCGGCAGAACG